>CAIOLW010000067.1 GCA_903859215.1 uncultured bacterium
CCGGGGCTTAACGCGAGCGATGCGCCCCGGGGTCCCTGTTTGTATCCAGCCGTCCGTGCTCGGGCCTCGCGCGCCAGACAAGGAAGGGGCGCTAGGCGGCGCTCTTCTTGTCAGGGGCCTCCGTGGCCAGGTCCTGGATCAGGCGGCGCAGCAGGGGGATCAGGAGCATGAGGATGGCGCCGGCGACGACGCTGCCCCAGCCGAGTTTCGCGAAGAGGGATGCGTAGTCGTGGTTCGTGGTCAGGGCCGTGCTGCCGGTCGGCTCGGGGACCATGCCGGAGAAGTCGCCGGCAAAGAGCGAGGCCAGGCCGGTGACCAGCATCCAGCTGCCCATCATCACGCCCTGGTATTTGGCGGGGGCCAGCTTGCCGATCATCGCATAGCCGATGGGGGAGATGAGCAGCTCGCCGATGGACTGCAGGACGTAGCTGAGGAAGAGCCACACGAACGGCGAGCGGCCCGTGGCGTCGGCCAGCATGATGCCGACCGGGAGCACCAGGAAGCCGAGCCCCATCAGGAAGAGCGAGGCGGTGAACTGCTGCGGGATGTCGACCTTCCAGCCGCGGGCGCGCAGCTTCGCGAACCAGGCGGCCAGGATCGGGCCGCCGATGACGACCACGACGGTGTTGATGTTCTGCACCCACTGCGGGGCGATCTCATGGCCAAAGGCGTGCAGGCGCACGTTGTTCACCGCGAACAGCTGCAGGCCGCTGGGCGCCATCTGGTACAGCGACCAGAACACGAGCGAGCCCATCGTCAGGATGAGGTAGGCCCACATGTTGTTCTTCTCGCGCCGGTCGGGGTGCCTGACGGTCAGCCAGACCAGCGAGAGGGCCACGCCGGCGCTGACGATCTTCATCAGGATCCCCGTCGACGCCGTGTGCTGGAGCAGCACCCAGACGACGGGCGGCACGGCCAGCAGGATGGCGATGCCGATGGCGCAGCGCGTGCGGAACTGCTTTGCCGTGGCCGCGAGCAGCGGCGTGTCCAGGTCGCGTACGGCCTTCCAGTTCGTGAACGTCAGCACGATCGCCAGGAAGTTGCCGATGGTGGCGAAGGTGAACAGCCTGGCGTAGCTCTCCGTCTGCTGGAAGTAGCCTGCAACGGCGAAGCCGATGAAAAAGCCGATGTTCATGCCGGCGTAGTTCCACAGGAAGGCGCTCTCGCGCCGGTCGTCGCTGGGCGAGAAGCGCTGCGTCAGCATCATGTTCAGGCAGGTGACGTTCAGGCCGCTGCCGGTCAGGAAGAAGGCCAGCCCCCAGTACATGGAGGCCGCGCTGCCGAGCGCGATAAACGCGCAGCCGATCACCTGCAGGGCCATGCCGCCCACGAACAGGTTCCGGTTGCTGAGGAACCGCCCGCCCAGGTACCCGCCGAACAGGTGCAGCCCGTAGTTGAACGCCCCGAACACGCCCATGATGGCGGTCGCGTCCTTGGCCGAGAAGTTCAGGTGCTTGGTCGTGTACAGCACGAGCGTGGAGTACAGCACCGCGAACCCGAGCGTCGAGAACATCTGGATGAAGAACAGCGCCGCGGTGGCCTCGGGGATCTTCGCAAGTCGCTCTTTGAGGGTCGGCACGCCGTCTCCCGTCCCGGTCTGGTTGATTCTTCACACGAGGGAGACACGATAACACGACCCCGCCGTTAAATATCCCGTAATCCGACCGATTTTCTCGGCTACCCGCCCCATTTGGGCCGGGTGGTGCCCGTCCACCCACCGGCGCACGTCCGCGCGGGCGCTTCGCCCAAAGCGTAGCCTCGTCAGAGGATCGGAAAAACATGGGGGTCCGTGGGCGCATCGGCACGCTAAGCCCACGGACCCCCATGTTTTTCCGACCCTCTGACGACGCGCCTACGCCTTGGTCTTGAAGTCCCGCCCAACCCACCCTTTGGACACCACCAGCAGGATCGGCGAGACGATCGCCACCACGGCGAACATCAGCCACATCCGCTGCGGGTCCTGGTGCCCCTCGGCCGGCACGTACTTCTGCAGCGCGAGCCCGGAGTACAGCGGCACGAGCATCTTCGTCAGGAACCACGGGAACTGCGCCACTCCCATGTAGGCGCCGGTGCGGCCCTCCGGCGCGATCTCGGCGGCGTACTGGAGGAAGCGGGGCTGCCACATCGCCTCGCCGATCGTCATGACCAGCAGGTAGGCCAGCAGCGAGTAGATCGTCGTCGAGAACGCGAGGAAGAAGGCGGGGAGCGCCATGACGAAGGTGCCGGCGATCATCATGCCGTAGACGTTCTTCTTCTGCGTCAGGGCGGCCACCATCGGCACCGCGATGAAGATCAGGATCGGGTTGAGGTTCGAGAAGACCTCGAACCGCTGGCTGACGAAACCGCCCGCGAACGCGCGCTCGAGGTACTGCGGCAGGATCAGCCAGTTGTAGGTGAACAGCGTCTGCACCGGGATCAGCGCGAAGATGAAGAAGAAGAACTTCACGTCCGACAGCGGGTGGTTGGCCAGCCAGACCTTGGACTTGTTCACGAAGCCGGCGCCGCTCGCCAGCACGCCGACGCCGGCCAGCATGACGGCCGCCAGGATGTAGCCGTACGGCTTGGGCGCGAAGATCCCGCACAGGGCGACAGCGGCCAGCGTGAACCACATGTGGATGGGGACGGGGCGCGCGTCGTCGAGCGCGGCCTGTTCCTTGGCCGTGGGCTTGGCTTCCTTCGGTGTCTTGTCGGCGGCCTCGATCTCCTTGCGTTCGCGCTCGGCGCGGGCGATCGCCTCGCGTTCGACGCGCGGCGTCAGGATCAGCCACGTTGCCAGCAGGCCCAGCACCGTCAGGCCGGTGTAGACCCAGAAGGCGCCGGTGATGCCGACCTTCTCGCGCACGAACGTGAAGAACGTCGGCAGCCAGCCGCCGAGGTTCATCAGGGCGTACAGCATCGCGTAGCCCATCGGCGCGGTCTTGGGATTGGTGAACTGCCGGACGCCGGCGTATGCCGCGGGCTGGTAGAGACCGTAGCCGAGGACGACCAGCAGGATGCCCGCCATCGTCATCAGGTGCATGCCGCTCCACATGCCCGTCTTCGGGAACACCAGGGGCGCGGCCGACCAGATGATGCGCCCGACCAACAGCAGGATGAACGCCCAGAGCAGCGTCGTGCGGACGCCCTTCTTGTCGGCGACCGAGCCGAAGAAGAACATCGAGATGGTGATGCCGGCCGTCAGCACCATCACCATGTGGTGCGAATTCACGTCCGGGTTGGCCACACCCTTGAACACGAAGTCCGAGAAGTGGATGGCCAGGTAGCCGAGCATGCCGAAGTACACCCAGCCTTCCAGGAAGTAGGCCACGTTGATGCCCCACAGCGCGCGCGGGGCGTGCACCAGGTCGATGAACGGCTGCGTGATCTGCTGCAGCGGTGTCTGCTGGGGATCGTTTTCGGGTGCCGCGGACATGGGCATGCGCCTTTCACGAGTGCGGGGATCCGGAATGGGAGGCCGCCCGGGTGGGGCGGACGCGCCATCTTAGGCCCCGGCACGGGGCCGGGGCCAGCGAATTATCACGCGATGGGCGGTGTCGCTGTCACGCCTCGAGCCGGCAGCGGACGGCCCTGCGCACCGCGACGGCGGCCTGTTCGCAGGCGTCCTGGGCCGCGGTGGCGCGCGCGCGCAGGGCGACAAGGTCGGCGCCGGCAGGCGCGGTCGCCGGCAGCCCGCGCAGCGCCGCCAGATTGATCAGCACGTTGTAGTAGGCGCCCTCGGCGCCGGCCATCAGCGTGAGCGCGGCCACGCCGGCGTCGCTGAGGCTGTTCTCGTTGCCGTGGTCGGCCACCTCGCCGGCCAGCGACAGGGCCGCGGGCACGCGCTCGAGCACCGACAGCGGCACCAGCGTGGCGCGCAGCGTGGCCGCTGCGATGGCTGTGTCCCGCGCCGCGGCCTCGGCCGGCGAACCTTTGGGCAGGCCGAACGCCGCCATCACCGCGTTGAAGGCGGCGGTGTCGTCGTCGATCGCGGCGAGGAACGCGTCCTTCAGGTCCTGCGCCTGTTCGGCCAGGTCCTTCATGCGCTCCCATGAGGCGGCGTATTTCTTCTTGCCGACGGTCAGGTTCGCCACCATCGCCATCAGGGCGGCACCCTGAGCTGCGCACAGCGCTGCCACGGAGCCGCCGCCGGGGGCGGGGGAATCGGTCGACAGTTCGTCGACGAAGGCGCGGCTGGTCAGCGACACCAGCGGCCCGTCGACCAGCCCGGCCTGGTACTCGATGATCTTCTCGGCGGGGTCGAATGGGCCCAGCTCGCGCAGGCCCAGGCTCTGGATCGCGGTCTCGACCAGGTGGCGGCGCGGCACGCCGGCCGACTGGCCGGCGCGGCGCAGGTAAAAACGGCCGGCAGCCAGCAGGTCGCCCTCGGGAACGAGCCCGACCAGTTCGCTGCCGGTGGCGCGGGCGCCGCGGTCGGCGGCCGAGGCGGCGCAGGCCTCGAAGGCCTGGTGCGGCTTGGTGAGGTCGGTGTTGACGAGGTTGATCGACACCTGCGCGCGGTCGTAGCCGGGGATGAACCAGCCGACGGCCTTGCAGGCGGGCAGGCGGTAGGGCCCGGGCTCGAGCACGGGCTGCCCGGCGGCGTCCTTGACGATCTCGCCCTTTTCATTCCGCCTGGCGCGGCCGGCTTCCTTGATGTCGAGGGCGACCTGCGAGGCCAGCGCCTTGTCGCGCGTGTTCAGGTTCACGTTGTAGGCGACGAGGAAGCCGCGCGCCGAGACGTTGGTGGCGCCGGTGCGGGCCGTGCGCTCGTTCCATTCGTTGGGGCCGAAGTCGGGCGCCCACTCGGGCGTGCCCAGCTTGCGGGGCAGGGCTTCGTACTCGCCCTTGCGGACGTCGGCCAGGTTGCGGCGCTCGGGGCGCGAGGCGGCCGATTCGTACAGGTAGACGGGGATCTTCAGCTCGTCGCCGATCCGCCGGCCCACCTGGCGCGCCAGTTCGGCGCATTCTTCCATCGTCACGCCGCGCACGGGCACGAAGGGGCAGACGTCAGTGGCGCCGTGGCGCGGGTGGGCGCCGTGGTGGCGGCTCATGTCGATCAGCTCGGCGGCGCGGCGCACGACGCGGAAGGCGGCCTCGGCCACGGCTTCGGGCGGGCCGATGAACGTGATCACCGTGCGGTTGGTGTCGGCGCCCGGGTCGACGTCCAGCAGGCGGACGCCCTCGACCTCAGTGATGACGGCGGTGACGGCGTCGATGATGCCGCGATCGCGGCCCTCGCTGATGTTGGGAACGCACTCGACCAGCTTCTGCATGCGCTTGACCTCGCGAAGGAAACGGTGACCTGCCGGCGCCGCCGGGACTGCCCGGCCACGATATACCGGCCCGGGGCCGATTTCCAGCGCCGGCTGGCCGGGCGCGGAACTGACCGGCGCGCGGTGGGTTACGTGGCCCGGTAGCCGCAGCCCCCAAGGTGCCCGTTTCCGCGATTGCGCTAAAATGGCGAAAACGCTAACTTGCCGGCCAAGAATAGGGTGGGCGCCGGCGGTATGTCGGCGGCTCCTCTTTCACTCGCCCAGCCGGCCGGATATCCGGCCCTTCGAGAACCGAGGTGACAGTCCATGTATCAGCACAGTCCGCTGGATCGCGTCGCTGTATTCATCGACGGAGAGAACATCCACTACAGCGCCAAGCACATGAACATGCGGATGGACTACCTGAAGCTGTGCAAGCGGCTGGCGGGTGAGCGCCGCCTGGTGCGCTCCTATTTCTACACTGCGATCAGCAACCAGTCCGAGGGCAAGATCGACTTCATCAACTTCCTGAAGCTGAACGGCTTCACGGTCGTGACGAAGGAAGTCCGCAACTTCAGCGAGATGGACACGAGCACCCGCAGCGTGCGCAGCAGCCTGGACATGGAGATGGCGATCGACGTCCTGGACATGGCCGAGCACCTGGACAGCGTCGTGCTCTGCACCGGCGACGGCGACTTCCAGCCGCTGGTGGTGGCCCTGGCCCGCCGCGGCAAGCACGTCGAGGTGTGCGGCCTGCGCGAGATGACGAGCACCGACCTGATCGCGGCGGCCGACGAGTACGTCGACCTGGCCAGTCTGAAGGACGAACTGGTGCTGGCGGGCGCGCCGCCGCTGCCGCGCGAGATCAAGAACGAGCTCCCGACCACCGAGCAGGACGACTTCAACACGTTCAAGGTGCAGGACACGAGCTTCGACTTCTGAGGAATCCCTGACTTCCGCGGAAGTCCCGGGGGATGAACGTGATCAGCCTGCCGGCGGCCCTGCTGCCGGCAGCGCCTTTTCCACGAGGTCGCGGAACGCAGCCTGCACGCGGCGCGTGACCGGCCCGGGCCGGCCGTCGCCCACCGGCCGGCCGTCCACGCGGACGATGGGCAGGATCTCGCGCACGCTGCTGGCGGTGAAGGCCTCGTCGGCGGCGTCGAGGTCGCCCCGCATCAGGACGCGGTCCGCGCAGGGCACGCCCAGGGCGGCCGCGAGCCCGAGGATGCGCGCGCGCGTGCGGCCGGCCAGGAGGTGGTCCTGGTCGGCCGGCGTCACCAGCACGCCGCCGCTGACCAGGAACAGGTTGCTGATGGCGCCCTCGAGCAGGCGGCCGTCGTCTCCGACGAGGATCGCCTCGCGGCAGCCGCGCGCCGCCGCCTCGCGCTGGGCCAGGACGGCCGGCAGCCCGTTGAGCGTCTTGAGGTGCGCCAGCCCGCCGCGCGCCGAGCCCGGCGCCAGCACGCAGGCCTCGATGCCCTCGGCGGCCCAGGCGGCCAGTTCGGCCGGCACCGGCGCCAGGGCCAGCATCACGGTCGGGACCAGGCGTTCAAGGTCGTGCAGCGGCAGCGGGTCGTCCGGGTCGCCGCCGCGGCTGACGGTGATGCGCAGGCGGCCATCGCGTTCGCGCAGGTCGTTTAGCGTCGCCAGGCGGTCGATGGCCGCGTCGAAGGCCGCGTCGTCCAGGGGCACCGGCAGCGACAGCGCCGCGGCGTGGCGGCGCAGGCGTTCCAGGTGCGCCGCCAGGTCGAGCGGATGGCCGCGATACAGGCGCAGCGTCGTGTAGACGCCGTCGCCGTACATGAAGCCGCCGTCGAAGGCCGACACGCGGGCCGCGGCGGCGGCGACGTATTCCCCGTTGAGATAGACCACTCTGGTGCTGGCCGGCATCGAACGCTCCCTGTGCGGTGCGCCCTGCAGCGAACGCACGCCGGAAAGATCCCACAGGCTTGGCCCGGCCGCAACGTGTCGCGCCAGGCCTGGGGGAAAACGGCCGCGCCGCCGCCGGTGGGGTCGGCGACGGCGCGGCGTGGATCGCAGGAGGCTCAGGCCTCGGCCAGGGCGCACTGGGGCGACTCGCCCAGCGCGTGACGCGCGGTCATCAGGCGACCGAGCTTCTGGCGCACGGGCGTATCGTCCGGGTGCGCGGCGAGCAATGCCTCGGCGGCGCCGCAGGCGGCGTCGAGGTGGGCGCGGCCGGCGGTCGCGTGCAAATCGAACAGGCGGCGGCGCACGGCGGCGTTCTCGTTCTCGGACAGGAATTGCCGGCAGCGCTCGACGGCGCGGCCGATCTCGCCGCAGGATTCATCCACGTCGCACAGGTTCATCAGGGCGTTGGCGTAGTCCGGGCGCAGGCGCAGGGCCTTCTCGAGGTGGCGCCGGGCGCCGTCCGGGTTGCCGCGCAGGTACTGCGAGACGCCCAGGTTGTTGTGCAGGTCCGGGTCGTTCGGCGACAGGGTCAGGGCCGCCGCGAAGTCGCCGCCGGCCTCGACGTGCCGGCCGAGGTGGCTGCGCATCACGCCCCGGTTGTAAAGGACATGGGGGTTTTCCGGGAGCAGCGCCACGACGCGGTCGAAGCAGGCCTCGGCCCGTGTCCATTCGCCCAGCGAAGCCCACAGGGCGCCGAGGTTGTTGTGTCCCTCGGGGCGGTCGGGGAAGGTCGTGATGACCGATTCGTAGCATCCGAGGGCCTGGCGCAGGTCGCCGTCCTCGAGCGCCTTGGTACCGGCGGCGACCATGTCCGCGAGCCGTGCGTCCTCGGCGGACGCGGCGGCAGTGGGTCGATGGGAAACGTTCATGGGTCCTCTCCCGTTGGGGGCGTACGGCTGCCGCCGGGCGGCAGGTGGTTCCTGTCGGGAGTCTTACCGCAACGTTCGTGCCGGGCCGCACGCCGGTAACGAGGGCGTCACGTTTGTGTAATTCATTATAAGATAATGTTTTACGGGATGCACGAAACGTGAATGCCCTGCCCCGGACCCCATTCCGGCGCGCAAACTGGCCGAAAATCATCCCCGGCGGGCGGGGGATCGACCATCCGGAAAGCCCAAGATTGACACCCCATTTCGGTCTGTTATTTTGGCAACAGTTGCGCCCACGCCGGCTTGCGACACCATCTTCCGCGACACCGTCTTCTGCCCGGAGAGTCGTATGTTCGCTCAGTACATGCCCGTGCTCCTGGTGCTGGCCGTAGCGTCCGCGTTCGCGGGCCTGTTCCTCGGCCTGAGCTACTGGCTGGGGCCCCGCCGGCCCTCGGCCCTCAAGGACTCCACCTACGAGTGTGGCGTGCCGCCCCGCGGCACGACCCAGATCCGGTTCTTCGTCCGGTTCTTCCTGGTGGCGATCTTCTTCCTGCTGTTCGACCTCGAGGCCGTCTTCCTCTACCCCTGGGTGATCCAGTTCAAGGGGATGGTCGCCGACGGGCAGGGCCTGTTCGCCCTGGGCGAGATGGGGGCCTTCGTGCTCGTGCTCGTGGTCGGGTTCGTATACATCTGGCGCAAAGGCGGCCTGGAATGGCAGTAGATCTCGAGAACCCCAGCAACTACATGACCACCCGGCTGCGGCAGGCGGTCAACTGGGGGCGCAAGTACAGCCTGTGGCCGCTGCCGTTCGGCGTGGCCTGCTGCGCGATCGAGTTCATGAGCACCGTGTCGTCGTACAACGACATCAGCCGCTTCGGCGCCGAACTGGTGCGCTTCTCGCCGCGGCAGAGCGACCTGATGATCATCGCCGGCACCATCAGCTACAAGCAGGCGCCGATCCTCAAGACCATCTACGAGCAGATGGCCGAGCCGCGCTGGGTGATCGCCATGGGCGCCTGCGCCTCGAGCGGCGGCTTCTACAACAACTACAGCACGCTGCAGGGCGCCGACCGCGTGATCCCCGTGGACATGTATGTGGCCGGCTGCCCGCCCACCCCGGAGAACCTGCTGTTCGCCCTCACGCAGATCCAGGACCGGGTCGAGCGCGAGGGGCTGGTGCCGGCGGCCGTGCGTCACGCCGGTCGGATCCCGGTCTGAGGACCAGGCAAACTTCAGCGGCGCGCGCGGCCGACGGGTCGCGCGGCGGGAACGGATGAGCATGAGCCAGAAGCTGGTCGACAGGCTGCGCGGGGAGTTCGGGGACGCGATCCTCGCCGCAACCTCGTACCGCGGGGACGAGACGGTGACGGTCAGTCGTGACCGCCTGCTGGACGTCCTGGGGCACCTGCGCGACATCGAAGGCTGCGAGCAGCTGTCGGACATCGTGGGCGTCGACTACCCCAAGCGCGGCGAGCGCTTCGAGGTCAACTACCTGCTGCGCTCGCTGTCGAACAACCACCGCCTGCGGGTGAAGGTCGACGTGGCCGAGGACCAGCCGGTGCCCACCGCCTCGAGGCTGTGGCGCAGCGCCGACTGGCACGAGCGCGAGGTGTACGACCTCTTCGGCGTGCCGTTCGCCGGCCATCCCGATCTTCGCCGGATACTCTGCCACCACGAGTTCGAGGGCCACGCCCTGCGCAAGGACTACCCGATCGAGCAGGGGCAGGAGTGCTCGCGGCCCGAGCACCTGTTCGCCGACGAGGACATCGTGCGCGCGGCCAGGCGCGCGTCGGTGATGGCGGCGGGTCCCGATGCGCTGCACGACGAGGTGCACCCGAGCGACCTGCTCACGGTCAACATCGGGCCGTCGCACCCGGCGACGCACGGCGCGCTGCGCGCCGAGATCCTGCTGGACGGCGAGACCATCCTCGAGGCGCGCACCGAGATCGGCTACATCCACCGCTGCTTCGAGAAAGAGGCGGAAGACCACACCTGGGCGCAGGTGATGCCGTACACCGACCGCCTGAACTACTGCTCGGCGATGCTGAACAACTCGATCTACGCCGCCGCGGTCGAGAAGCTGCTGGGCGTGGAGGTGACGCCGCGCTGCCAGGGGATCCGCGTCATCGTCAGCGAACTGGCGCGCATCATCGACCACCTGGTCTGCGTCTGCGCGAACCTGGTCGACATCGGCGCCCTGACGAACTACTGGTACCTCTACAACATCCGCGAGAGCATCTATGAGTCGCTCGAGAAGCTGTGCGGCTCGCGCCTGACGACGAACTACGCGCGCATCGGCGGCCTGAGCCACGACCTGTACCCGGAGTTCGGCGCCGAGATCCGCATCAAGCTGGACGAGCTGATGGCCGGCCACACCGACGTGATGAAGCTCATCGCGCGCAACCGCATCTTCCTGGACCGCACCGTCGGCGTCGGCGCCATCAGCCGGGCCGACGCGCTCAGTTTCGGCTTCACCGGGCCCTGCCTGCGGGCGACGGGCCTGGACTACGACCTGCGCAAGGCGGCGCCGTACTCGGGCTACGAGCAGTACTCGTTCGAAATCCCGACCGGCACGAACGGCGACACCTACGACCGCATCATGGTGCGCATGGCCGAGATGGTGCAGAGCCGCTCCATCGTCCTGCAGGCGCTGGACAAGCTGCCCGCCGGGCCGGTCAACCTGGACGACCGCGCCATCACGCTGCCGCCCAAGCGGAACGTGTACCAGAGCATCGAAGGCGTGATGAACCAGTTCAAGCTCGTCTACGAGGGCATCCAGGTGCCCGCGGGCGAGGCCTACGGCTTCGGCGAGGGCGCCAACGGCGAGCTGGGCTTCTTCTGCGTCTCGGACGGGAGCGGGCACCCGTACCGCCTGAAGGTGCGGCCGCCGTGCTTCCCGATCTTCTCGGCGTACACGCACCTGATCGAAGGCGCGATGATCCCGGACGCCATCGCGACGCTGGGCAGCCTGAACATCATCGCGGGCGAACTCGACCGCTGAACGCGGCGCAATTGGAGGCCATGCAGTGGAGGCCCTGAACCGATGACACAGCCCATGGAAGACACGGCCGGCTTCGCGCTCTCGCCGGGCGCGCTGGCGCGGATCGACGCCCTGGCCGCGCGCTACCCGACGAAGGCCAGCGCCCTGATGCCCTGCCTGTGGGTCATCATGGACGAGCTGGGCTGGGTGCCGCCCTCGGCCATAGACCTGCTGGTGGAGAAGCTGTCGGTGACGCACGCGCGCGTGAACGAGGTGCTGACCTTCTACACCATGTTCCGCGAGACGCCGCAGGCGAAGTACACGCTGCAGGTGTGCCACAACATCTCGTGCCACATCATGGGTTCGAAGCCCCTGATCGCACACATGGAACAGAAGCTGGGCATCAAGCTGGGCGGCCGCACGAGCGACGGGCTGTTCCAGATCGAAGGCGCCGAATGCCTGGGCGCCTGCGGCATGGGCCCCTGCCTGCAGCTGGGCCGCCACCTGTACGAGAACGTGACGCCGGCCAGGGCCGACGCGCTCCTGGACAGCCTGCGCAAGGGCATCGTGCCGCGCGCGGATACCGATCGCGAAGGGGTGGACTGAGTTGAACCCTAACGACGTCGCGGGCCAGGCCGGCCCGAAGATCCTCTCCGCGCGCTTCGGCCGTAAGGACGGGCATCGCCTGCCGGTCTACGAGCAGGAGGGCGGCTACACGGCCCTGCGCAAGGTGCTCGGCGGCATGCAGCCGGACGAGGTCACCGCGCTGGTCAAGGAATCGGGGCTGCGCGGCCGCGGCGGCGCCGGCTTCCCGACCGGCACCAAGTGGGGCTTCGTGCCCAAGGGCGCCGAGCAGGTCTACTTCTTCGTCAACGCCGACGAGTCCGAGCCCGGCACGTTCAAGGACCGCTTCCTGCTGGACTACGACCCGCACCAGACCATCGAGGGCACCATCATCAGCTGCTTCGCGGTGCGCGCGAACCTGGGCTTCATCTACATCCGCGGCGAGTTCGGCTGGCTCATCGACCGCGTGCAGAAGGCCGTCGACGAGTGCTACGCGGCGGGCTACCTCGGGAAGAACATCCTCGGCAGCGGCTACGACCTCGAGATGATCGTGCACAAGGGCGCCGGCGCCTACATCTGCGGCGAGGAGACGGGCCTGATCAACTCGGTGGAGGGTCGCAAGGGCCAGCCGAGCATCAAGCCGCCGTTCCCCGCGGTGTCGGGCTTCCTGAAGAAGCCGACGATCGTCAACAACGTCGAGTCGGTGGCCTCGGTGCCCTGGATCATCAACAACGGCGCGGCGGCGTACCGCGCCTACGGCACCGAGAAGTCGCCGGGCAGCAAGCTGTTCTCGGTCAGCGGACCGGTGAAGCGGCCGGGCGTCTACGAAATCCCCCTGGGCATGCCGTTCCGCACGTTCTTCGAGGATATCCTCGGCGGCATGGCCGACGGCGAGGAACTGAAGGCCGTCATCGTCGGCGGCAGCTCGGTGCCCGTGTTGCCGGCGGACGAGATCATGGCCTGCAACCTCGACTACGAGTCGCTGGGTTCGGCGGGCACCATGCTCGGCTCGGGCGGGATGATCGTCATCCCGAAGCGCTGTGACATGGTCGAGCTGATCCAGGTGCTGATGCACTTCTACTGGGACGAGAGCTGCGGCCAGTGCACACCGTGCCGCGAAGGCACCGGCTGGTTGCACCGGCTGGTGAAGAAGCTGCGCAGGGGCGAGGGCACGGCCGAAGACCTGGAAAGGCTCGAGCACGTGTGCGCGGGCATGGCCGGGTTGACGATCTGCCCGCTGTCCGACGCCGCCGTGATGCCGATGCGCAGTTTCCTCGACAAGTTCCGGGGCGAATTCGAGGCCCTCATCCAGGACCAGGCCCCGGTCGCGGCTTCCAGCCGCTGGCCGCGCGGCGAGCGGGAGTGAGCCCATGGCCAAGTTGACCATCGACGGCGGCGCGATCGAGGTGGCGGACGGCACCTCGCTGTTCGACGCCTGCCGGTTGGCGCGCGGCGAGGCGCTGCCGCATTTCTGCTACCACCCGGACCTGTCCATCGCCGGCGTCTGCCGGCTGTGCCAGGTCGAGGTGGAGGGGATGCCGAAGCTGACCATCGCCTGCAACACGGCCGTGCGCGACGGCATGGTCGTGCACACGCGCAGCGAGAAGGTGCGGAAGGCCTCGCAGCAGATCCTCGAGATGCACCTGATCAACCACCCGGTGGATTGCCCCATCTGCGACCAGGCCGGCGAGTGCGGGCTGCAGAACCAGTACATGGCCTACGGCCTGTACGACAGCCAGGTGACGCAGGGCGACAAGGTGCACAAGACGAAGGCCCAGGTCATCGGCCCCGAGGTCATCCTGGACAAGGAACGCTGCGTGCTGTGCAGCCGCTGCGTGCGCTTCTGCAACGAGGTCACCAAGACCGGCGAGTTGGGCATCTTCAACCGCGGCGACCGCGCCGAGATCGGCGTCGCGCCGGGGCAGCAGCTGGACAACGCCTACTCGGTCAACACCGTGGACATCTGTCCCGTGGGCGCGCTGACCAGCCGGGACTTCCGCTTCCAGAAGCGGGTCTGGATGCTGAAGTCGGCCGACGGTGTCTGCGCCGGCTGCGCCACCGGCTGCAACGTGCGCATCGACCACGAGGCCGGTCGTGTCTACCGCCTGAAGCCGCGCCGCAACGCGCAGGTCAACGGCTCGTGGATGTGCGACGAGGGCCGCCACACCTACAAGGCCGTGCATGCCGACGACCGCCTGGTCGAGCCCATGTGGCGCGGGCAGGCCGTGACCTGGGCCGACGCGAAGGTGCGGCTGGCCGAGGTGGCCGCCGGCGGCTTCGCGCTGGTGGTCGGCAGCGCCCACCAGGCGCTCGAGGAACTGTGCCTGCTGAAGCAGGTGGCCGCGGGCGCCGCGTTGAGCGGCGGGCTCGCCGGCAGCGACATGGGCGTCGGTGACGATATTCTGCGCTCGGCCGACCGCACGCCGAACCGGCGTGGCCTGGCGCTGGCGGGCTTCGCCGAGCACGGTGCGATCGAACTGGCCGCGCTGATCCGCGCGGCGAAGGGCGCCATCCTGGTGCACGGCGGGGACCCCGCCGCGGCGCCGGAAGTCGCGGCGGCGCTGGCCGGCCGCCAGGACGTCGTCTATGTGGGCACGCACCGCCGCGCGACGGCGCAGGCGGCGGCGCTGGCGCTGCCGGGCGCGACCTGGGCCGAGAAGGCCGGCATCTTCGTCAACAGGCAGGGCCGGGCGCAGGCCTTCGCCCAGGCCGTGGCGCGGCCGGGCCAGGCCCGCGAGGACTGGCGCGTGCTGGCCGAGCTGCTGCCCGCCCCGGCGGCCGCGCCGGGCAGCCTGAAGGTGCTGCGCGAGGCCGTCCGCGCGCAACTGGCGCTGGACGTCGACCTCGACCGCCTGCCGGCCGACGGCGCGCTGACCGGAGGGGAGGCCTGATGGCCATCGTGCTCGAATCCCTGGCCAAGATCGTGTTCATGTTCCTGCTGATCATGGGCATGGTGCCGGCGCTGATCTGGGCCGAGCGCAAGGGCGCCGCCTACATCCAGGACCGCACGGGCCCCAACCGCGCCTCGATCGGCGGCGTGAGGCTGGCCGGCCTGGTGCACCCGATCGCCGACGTGCTGAAGCTGGTCTTCAAGGAGGACGTGGCGCCGACCAACCGGCACCGCGCCCTGTATGCGCTGGCGCCCTGGGTCGTGATGACCGTCGCGGTGAGCACCTACGCGGTGATCCCGTTCGGCGACTACCTGACCATCGCCGGCCGGAAGATCCCGCTGGTCGTGGCCGACCTGCAGGTGGGCCTGCTCTACGTGCTGGCGGTGGCCAGCCTGGGCACCTACGGCATCGTGCTGGCCGGCTGGGCGGCCAACAACAAGTTCACGTTCCTGGGCGGCATCCGCGCCACGGCGCAGATGATCAGCTACGAGATCAACATGGGCCTGGCCATCATGGGCCTGATGCTGATCTTCGGCAGCCTGCGCCTGACCGACATCGTGGCGGGCCAGGGCGGGCTGCTCTTCGGCTGGCTGCCGATGTGGGGCGTCGTCCTGCAGCCGCTGGGCTTCGTGCTGTTCATCACCTCGGTGTACGCCGAGACGAACCGCAACCCGTTCGACCTGCCCGAGGGCGAGTCGGAGATCGTGGCCGGCTACCACCTGGAGTACAGCTCGCTGAAGTTCGCGCTGTTCTTCATGGCCGAGTACTGCCACATGGTCGTGGGCGCGGCGATGATCAGCGCGCTGTACTTCGGCGGCTACCAGATACCGTGGCTGCCGCGGCCGATGCTTGAGAAGCACGCCGGCCTGCTGCTGCAGCTGGTGCTGGGCCTGACCGTCGCCGCGAGCCTGCTCTTCGCGGTCCTGTTCCTGCGGCGCGTGCAGCGCGAAAAGGGCAAGTTCGGCGATGCGCGCGACCGCGAGCCGGTGCTCGGCGCCGGCTTCTGGATCATCGTCGCCCTGGCGGCCGCCGGCGCGTTCGCGCTGCGGCCCGGCGACATCGGCGCGACCGGGGCCAGCGTGTTTGCCAGCCTCTTCCAGGTCGGCGCCTTCGTGGGCAAGGTCGTGTTCTTCGCCTGGCTGTTCATCTGGGTGCGCTGGACGTTGCCGCGCTTCCGCTATGACCAGCTGATGCGCCTGGGCTGGAAGGTCATGCTGCCGCTCGGGCTGGCCAACCTCGTGGGGACTGCGCTGGTCGTGGCGCTGATTGGAAACGGCAAGTGAATCGCCATCGGCAAGTGAGTCGGAAGCGGGAAATGACATGAGTTTCGAGGGATTGTCCAAGGAGTCGACCGAGAAGCGGCGCTCGCTGCTCGAGTCGATCTACCTGTGGGAGGTGGTCAAGGGGCTTGCCGTCACCGGCCGGCACCTGGTCCACAACATCTTCCACACCGGGGACATGCCGACGATGCAGTACCCCGAGGAGAAGCGAGTCTACAGCGACCGCTTCCGCGGGCGGCACCGGCTGATGAAGCGCGAGGACGGCACGCCCCGTTGCGTGGCCTGCCAGATGTGCTCGACGTACTGCCCGGCCGACTGCATCACGATCACGGCGGCCGAGCATCCGGACCCGGCCATCGAGAAGTACCCGGCCACGTTCGACATCGACCTGTTGCGTTGCGTGTACTGCGGGCTCTGCGAGGAAGCCTGCCCGTGCGATGCCATCCGCATGGACACCGGCATCTACGAGATCGCGGCCGACAGCCGCGACAAGTTCGTGGTCGACAAGGAGTTCCTGCTCAACGAGCAGACCCGGGGAACGCGTTGACCCCGCGAAAGGACGACTGATGGAGGCCTTCCTGTTCTTCACCTGCGGCGCGCTGATGCTGCTGGGCGGGGTGATGATGGTGCTGCAGCGCAGCGCGGTGGTTGCCGCATTGTGGCTGGTCTTCGCCTTCATCGCGGCGGCCGGCGTGTTTGCCGCCCTGTCGGCCCCGTTCGTGGCCATCATGCAGGTGCTGGTCTACGCCGGCGCGATCATGGTGCTGTTCCTGTTCGTGATCATGATGCTGCACGGCCCCGTGCTCGACGGCGAGCGCAAGCGCCTGCCCCTGCCCATGTGGCCGGCCGTGGCCATCCCGCCGCTGGCGGTGCTGGTCCTGGTCGGCGGCTGGCTGTCGGGCCGCAAGGCCGAGGCGCTGCCGGCGGCGCCCGAGGGCTTCGGCGCGCCGGCGCAGATCGCCAACCTTCTCTTGGGCCGCTACCTGCTGGCCTTCGAGCTGATCTCGATCGTGCTGCTGGTGGCCCTCATCGGCGCCCTGACCCTGGGCCTGCGCGAAAGGAAGCTGCCGTGGTCGTGAGCCTGAACCTTTGCCTGGGGCTGGCGGCCGCGATCTTCGTCGTCGGCATGACCGGCTTCGTCGTGCGGCGCAACACGCTCGTGATGCTGATGTGCATCGAGCTCATGCTCAGTTCGGTCAACCTGGTGTTCGCGGCCTTCAGTCGCCAGCTGGGCGATGCGAGCGGCCACGTCTTCGTGCTGATGAATTTCGCGGTGGCGGCGGCCGAGGCCGCCATCGGCCTGGCGATGCTCGTGGAGATCTACCGGCGCCGCCGGACGGTCGACGTCGACGAACTCAAGTCCCTGATGGAGTAGAGCCGTGCACAGTCCCGTCTCCGAAAGCGTGATCCAGGAGAGCCTGCTGCGCTGGATCGTGCTGTTGCCCCTGCTCGGGGCAGCCATCAACGGCCTCTTGAACCGGCGGCTGCCGAAGGCCGCCGTGGGCGCCATCGCCTGCGGCGCGGTGGGCCTCTCGTTCGTCCTGTCGCTGACGGCCTTCCTGCGCCTGGCGGCGCTGCCCGCCGAGTCGCGCCTGCTGGTCGACACGGTCGCCAGGTGGATCGGCTTCGGCCCGCTGCGCGTCGACATGGGCTTCGCGATGGACCCGCTGAACGCGGTCATGGCGCTCATCGTCACGGGCGTGGGCTTCCTGATCCACGTCTACTCGCTGGGCTACATGTCGCACGACAAGGGCTTCCAGCGCTTCTTCACGTACCTGAACCTCTTCATCTTCGCGATGATGACGCTGATCCTGGGCGAGAACCTGCTCATGCTCTTCGTGGGCTGGGAGGGCGTGGGCCTCTGCTCGTACCTGCTGATCAGCTTCTGGTTCAACGAGGAAGCCAACGCGATCGCCGGCAAGAAGGCCTTCGTGGTCAACCGCATCGGCGACTTCGGCTTCCTGCTGGGCGTGTTCCTGCTGGGCGCCACGCTGCTGCCGCACCTTGGCGCGGGCGAGGGCCTGTTCAGCTTCCGCGTCATGCAGCGCCACGCCGACGTCCTGGCCCCGGCGGCCACGGCCATCGCGCTGCTGCTGTTCGTGGGCGCCACCGGCAAGTCGGCGCAGATCCCGCTCTACATCTGGCTGCCCGACGCCATGGCCGGCCCGACGCCCGTCAGCGCGCTGATCCACGCCGCCACCATGGTGACGGCCGGCGTCTACATGATCTGCCGCATGAACTTCCTGTTCGTGCTCTCGCCGGCGGCCATGCACGTGGTGGCGATCGTCGGCGCGGCGACCGCCCTGCTGGCGGCGACCATCGCCATGACGCAGAACGACATCAAGAAGGTGCTCGCGTACTCGACCGTCAGCCAGTTGGGCTACATGATGCTGGCCTGCGGCGTCGGCGCGTTCGCCGCCGGCATCTTCCACGTGATGACGCACGCCTTCTTCAAGGCCCTGCTGTTCCTCGGCTCGGGCTCGGTCATCCACGCGATGAGCGGCGAGCAGGACATGCGCGTCATGGGCGGCCTGTGGAAGAAGCTGCCGATCACGTTCTGGACGTTCCTGGCCGGCACCTTCGCCATCGCCGGCGTCTTTCCGCTGGCCGGGTTCTTCTCGAAGGACGAGATCCTCTGGAAGGCCTTCAGCGGCCAGGGCGGCGGCGTCGGGCTGTACGCCGTGGCGTTCCTGGTGGCCGGCCTGACGGCGTTCTACATGATGCGGCTGGTGGTCCTGACCTTCCACGGCCAGAACCGCGCCGGCGCCGAGGTCAGGCACCACATCCACGAATCGCCCCTGACGATGACGCTGCCGCTGGTCGTGCTGGCGGTGCTCTCGGTGGTCGGCGGCTGGATCGGCTGGCCCGCGTTCCTGGGCGGCAGCAACCGTTTCGAGCAGTGGCTCGAGCCGGTGTTCGCCGGTGGGCACCACGTGGCGGCGGCGGTGGCCGGCCATGGCGGCGAGGCGCTGGCCGAAGGCGCGGCGGCTGCCCATGGCGCTGCGCACGAGGGGATGGGCCTCGAGCGCGCGCTGGCCGGGGCGTCGTTGACCTGGGGGCTGCTCGGCCTGTCGCTGGGCTACCTGGTCTACTCGCGGCGCACGAAGGTGGCCGACACGGTGCGCGGCATCGCGGGCGGCTGGCCGTACCGCGTGCTGCTGAACAAGTACTACGTGGACGAGGCCTACGACGGCGCCTTCATCCGGCCGGGCTTCCGGCTGTCGAAGACGGTGCTGTGGAAGACCGTCGACGCCGGCGTGATCGACGGGCTGCTGGTCAACGGCTCGGCCCTCGTCGTGGCGGTGTTCGGGTCGCTGCTGCGGTTGCTGCAGAACGGCCTGGTGCGGTTCTACGCCTGGTCCTTCACCGTGGGCGTGGCGGTGTTCGTCGTCTACCTGAGCCTGAAGGGCTAGGAGGAAAGCGCTTTGTCGTTCATCACCGACCACATCCTGTCCTGGGTGACGTTCCTGCCGCTGGCCGGATCGCTGCTGCTGTGGACCGTCGTGCGGCGGGAGGGGCCCGCGCGTCTGCTGGCGCTCGGGGTGGCGCTCGCCGACTTCGTCCTCTCGCTGCACCTGTGGTTCCACTTCGACCCGAAGACGGGCGTCGACCAGTTCGTGGAGCGCGTGGCCTGGCTGGCCGACGGGCGCATCTCGTACAACCTGGGCATGGACGGCATCAGCCTGATGCTGGTGATGCTGACGACGCTCCTGGGGCCCATTGTCATCCTCTCGACCTGGCGCGCCGTCACCGAGCGCGTGCCCGAGTTCATGGGCTTCCTGCTGTTGCTGCAGGCGGCGATGCTGGGCACCTTCTTCGCCCGCGACATGCTGCTGTTCTACGTGTTCTGGGAAGCGATGCTGATCCCGATGTACTTCATCATCGGGGTGTGGGGCGGCCAGCGTCGGCTGTACGCCGCCGTGAAGTTCTTCATCTTCACGATGGTCGGCTCCGTGTTCATGCTGATCGGCATCATCTACATGTACTACCACGCCGGCAGCATGGACCTGCGCGCGTTCCTGGCCCTGGACCTGCCGCGCCAGGCGCAGCTCTGGCTGTTCGGGGCGTTCTTCCTGGCCTTCGCCATCAAGGTGCCGCTGTTCCCGCTGCACACCTGGCTGCCCGACGCGCACGTCGAGGCGCCGACGGCGGGCTCGGTCATCCTGGCGGGCGTGCTGCTGAAGATGGGCACCTACGGCATGCTGCGCTTCGCGATGCCGCTGTTCCCGCAGGGGGTGGCCACGTTCGCGCCGCTGATCAGCACGCTGGCGGTCATCGGCATCATCTACGGCGCCCTGGTGGCCCTGGTGCAGCCGGACGTCAAGAAACTGGTCGCCTACTCGTCGGTCAGCCACCTGGGCTTCGCGGTGCTGGGCCTGTTCTCGCTGACGAAGCTCGGTGTCGCCGGCAGCCTCTACCAGATGCTGGCGCACGGCCTGTCGACCGGCGCGCTGTTCCTCCTGGTGGGCGTCATCTACGAGCGGCGCCACACGCGCGAGATCTCCGAGTTCGGCGGGCTGGCGCACGGGATGCCCCGCTACGCGACGATCTTCCTGATCACGACGCTGGCCAGCATGGGCCTGCCGGGCATGGCGGGCTTCGTCGCCGAGTTCATGATCCTGTTCGGCACCTTCGGCAGCACGACGCTGGCGCACGGGCGACTGCTGACTGTGCTGGCGTCGACGGGCGTCGTCCTGGGCGCCATCTACATGCTGTGGATGTACCAGCGCGTGTTCCTGGGCCGGCGCGACAATCCCAGGAACGAGGGCCTGGCCGACCTGAGCGGCCGCGAGCTGGTCGTGCTGCTGCCGCTGGTGGTGCTCATGTTCTGGCTGGGCGTGCGGCCGGGCGTGGTGCTCGACCGCGTCGAGGCCAGCATCGACCGGGTCCTGGCTCCTTTGGCGATCGAAGGCGCGGCCCCGGCCGGGCTGGGCGCCGCGTTGACGACTCCCGTCCTCGAACTGCCTGAAGGGCAGGGACGTTTCGTGTTCGGCAATCCGGAGATGCGGTGATGAACGGATTCCTTGCGCCGGCGATCGGCGACCAGCTCGACGCCCTGCTGCCGTTCCTGATCGTGGCTGGCGGCGGCCTGCTGGTCATGCTCGTGGACGCGCTCTTCCGCACGAAGCGGAAGGACCACCTGTCGCTACTGACACTGATCGTGCTGCTGCTGTCGGTCCTGGCGCAGCTGCGCTCCGGCTTCGGTGACGAGCGCGTGCTCCTGTCGGGGATGCTGACGGTCACCGACTTCAGCCGCTTCTTCGACTTCCTGTTCGTCGGCTGCGCGGTGCTGACGACCGTGTTCGCCGGCTCGGCCTTCGACCGCGGCGGCCGGCAGCGTCCCGAGTTCTTCCCGCTGCTGCTGTTCGCGGTCCTGGGCATGATGGTGCTGGCGTCGGCGTCCGACCTGCTGTCGGTGTTCCTCGGCCTCGAGACGATGAGCCTGGCGGTCTACGTCCTGGCCGGCGGCGTGCGGGGCGACGTCCGCAGCAGCGAGGCCGGCTTCAAGTACCTCCTGATGGGCAGCTTCGCCTCGGCGTTCCTGCTGATGGGCATGGCCCTGCTCTACGGGTTCGCGGGCGGCACGGCGTTCAGCGACATCGGGCGCGCCCTGGCGGCGGGCCCCGGCGAGCGCGGCCTGGCGGCGCTCGCCGGCGGGCTCATCCTCGTCGGCTTCGGCTTCAAGGTGGCGATGGTGCCGTTCCACATGTGGACGCCCGACGTCTACGACGGCGCCCCGGCCTACGTGACGGGCTTCATGGCCACGGCCGTCAAGGCGGCGGGCTTCGCCATCCTGACGCGCTTCGTCCTGCTGATGCAGCCGCACCTGGCCTTCACCTGGTACCCGCTCCTGGTGGGCCTGGCCGTGGTGACGATGTCGGTGGGCAACCTGGTGGCGCTGGCGCAGAACGGCATCAAGCGCATGCTGGCCTGGTCGTCGATCGCGCACGCGGGCTACCTGCTGCTGGGCGTGGTCACGCTGATCTCGCCTGCGCACGGCAACAGCGGGCAGATGATGCTGGGCCGCGAGGTGGGCGAGGCGGCCGGCTCGGCGCTGCTGTTCTACCTGCTCGGGTACAGCCTGATGAACCTGGCCGCGTTCGGCGTGATCGGCGCCCTGTCGAAGGGCGGCAGGGAAGCGGACGAGATCGAGCGCTACGCCGGACTCAGCCGCCGCAAGCCGCTGGCGGCCGCGGTGCTCGCCATCGCGATGCTGTCGCTGGCCGGCATCCCGCCGATGGTCGGGTTCATGTCGAAGTTCTACCTGTTCTCGGCGGTCGTGCGCGCGGGGCTGGTGCCGCTGGCCATCATCGGCGTCATCAACTCGCTGTTGTCGGTGTACTACTACCTGCGCATCCTCGTCGTGATGTACATGAAGAAGCCCGAAGAGGGCGGCTACGACGATGCCGATACCGTCGCCGTCAGCGCGGCCGCCGTGCTGGCCGGCCTGATCCTGCTGCTGGGCGTCATGCCCGAGGGCGTGCACCGCGCCGCCCAGGAGATCTTCCGGCAGATCACGTTCTAGAGCGGCCGCCGCGGCCGCCAGGGAGTCGCGATGAGCGTCGTCACGGTCAACCCCGCCACCGGCGGGAAGCTCGCCGAATACCCGCACCAGGACGCGGCCCAGGTCGCGGCCGCGCTGGCCCGCTCGGTGGCCGCCGGCCGCGAGTGGTCGCGCCGCACCGTGGCCGAGCGCACCGTCCTGTTGCCGGCGCTCGCCGCCCGCCTGCGCGCCCGCGCGCCCGAACTCGCCCGCCTGATGAGCCTGGAGATGGGCAAGACCATCACCGAGGCCAAGGGCGAGGTGGAAAAGTGCGCCTGGCTGTGCGAAGTGTACGCCGAGCGCAGCGAAGCCTGGCTGGCCGACACGCCGATGGAGGCCGATGGCCTGCGCCACCGCGTCGCCTACCAGCCGCTGGGCGTCGTCCTGTCCATCATGCCCTGGAACTACCCGCTGTGGCAGGCGCTGCGCTTCGGCGTGCCCACGCTGACGGCCGGCAACACCAGCATCCTGAAGCATGCCTCGAACGTCACCGGCTGCGGCCTGGCCATCGCCGAACTGTTCGCCGAGGCGGGCTATCCCGCGGGCGCGTTCCAGACGATCGTCGCCGACCACGCCACGGTCGCGGGGCTGGTCGCGCACGACGACGTGCGCGGATTGTCTCTGACCGGTTCGGTCGAGGCCGGGCGCCGCGTGGCCGAGCTGGCCGGGCGACACCTCAAGAAGGTCGTGCTCGAACTGGGGGGCAGCGACCCGTTCATCGTGCTGGCCGATGCCGACCTGGACGCCGCCGTGCGCGGCGCCGTCACCGGGCGCATGCTGTGCACGGGACAGAGCTGCATCGCGGCCAAGCGCTTCCTCGTCGCGCGCGAAGTCGTGGCCGACTTCACGGCGCGCTTCGGCGCCGCGATGGCCGCGCTGCCGGTGGGCGACCCGCTGGACGAGAAGACGCGCGTGGGGGCCATCGTGAACGAGCAGGAGATGCAGGTGCTGGCCGACCAGGTCGGCGACGCGCTGCAGCGCGGCGCGCGGCTGGTCACCGGCGGCAGTCGCCTTGACCTGCCCGGCTGCTTCTTCCCGCCGACGGTGCTCGCGGACGTCACGCCGGGCATGGCCGTCTGGCGCGACGAGGTCTTCGGCCCCATCGCGCCGGTGATGGCGTTCGCCGACGACGAGCAGGCGATCCGGCTGGCCAACGATTCGGTGTTCGGGCTGGGCGGCTGCGTGTGGACGCGCGACCTCGAGCGCGGCGAGCGCCTGGCGCGCCGGCTCGAGTCCGGGACGGTCTTCGTCAACTCGATCGTCAAGAGCGACCCGCGGATGCCCTTCGGCGGGGTCAAACAGAGCGGGCTGGGGCGGGAGCTGTCCTGGCACGGGCTGCGCGAGTTCACCAACGTCCAGGGCATCAACGTCTACCCGGCGTGATCGCGCGGCGCGACCCTGGCCGGACAGGCGCGCTTAGATCTGTTCGACGCGCAGGACCTCGGGGATGCGCGCCTTCATGCGGGCCTCGACGCCCTGCTTGAGCGTGACCATGCTCATCGGGCACGAGCCGCAGGCCCCGCGCATGCGCACCGTGACGACGCCCTCGTGGAAATCGATGAACTCGATGTCGCCGCCGTCGGCCTGCAGCGTGGGGCGGATCTCGTCGAGAACCGCCAGGATCTGTTCCTTCATGGCGTCATTCCTTCGCGGTTGCGGGGACGGATGCGGGCGCGGACCCGGCGGGGCAGCCACCGTGTCGCGCACCCCTATGCTAGCTGCCGGGGGCGGGGCAGGTCAACCGGCGGCTTGTCCTTGTCGCGGTGCGCCGGGTGGCCTACGATGCCCGCGACGGCGTTCGCGCCCCCGGAGCCCCGGGGAAAGGTCCTGCCGCCGCCCTTCCAACCGTACGGAGTCCCCGTGAGCGACCGCCTGGCCGATGAACTGGCAACCCTGCGCGAACTGGCGCTCGCGGCCGGCCGCGAGCTGCTGGCCAGCCTGGGGAACCTCGGCCGCGTCGAGGCGAAAACCGCGACCGAGTTCGTCACCGATGTCGACCGCCGGGTCGAGGAACTGGTCCTGGCGGGGCTCAGCCGCCATTTCCCGGCCGACGCCGTGCTGGCCGAGGAGTCCGGCGACCGCGTCGGCGCCCCGGGCGGGCGGACGTGGTACATCGACCCGCTCGACGGGACCACGAACTTCGCCCACGGCCACCCCATCTTCGCGTTCTCGGCGGGCTGCGCCGGGGCGGGCGGCCTTGAACTGGGCGCGGTCTACCTGCCGTACCTCGACGAACTGTACCTGGCGCGTCGCGGCGGCGGCGCCACGCTCGAACGCCCGCGGGCCGGCGAGCCCGCGCGCCCTTTGGCCCGCCGCGTGCCCGTCGACGTGAAGCAGTCCCTGCTGGCCACCGGCTTCCCGTACGTGCGCGACCACAACGTCGATCGCACGCTGGCCGCGGTCGGCGCGCTGCTCAAGGCGCCCTGCCACGGCATCCGGCGCGGCGGCAGCGCCGCAGCCGACCTCGTGCACGTGGCGGCGGGGAAGATGGACGGCTACTTCGAACTGCGGCTGCGGCCGTGGGACACCGCCGGCGGCACGCTCATCGCGCGCGAGGCCGGCGTCATCGTCACCGACCTGGCCGGCGTGGCCGTGGCCGTGCCCAGCCCGACCATCGTGGCGGCCGCGCCCGGCCTGCACGCGCAGATGATGCAGGTTCTCGCGGCGACGGCCGGCCCGGAGCCCGCATGAACCCGGCCGACCTCTACGTGGTGGCGACCACCTTCCCCGACCGCGAGGCGGCCGAGCGCGTTGCCGCGCTGCTGGTCGACGCGGGCCTGGCCGTGTGCGCGCAGGTGGGCGCCGACCTCGTCTCGTTCTACCGCTGGGAAGGCAAGGTCGCGCGCACGCCGGAAGTGGCGCTCGTGCTGAAGGTGCTGCCCGACCGCCTGGACCTGTGCCTGGGCGACCTGCGGCAACAGCACCCGTACGACGTGCCGCAGATCGCCGCCTGGGCCGTCGACCATGTCTCGCGCGAATACCTCGACTGGGCGCGCGGGGAGCCGCGGTGAGCGAGCACGCGAACGCCGGCGGCGTCCTCACGCTGCTCACCGATTTCGGCCTGCGCGACCCGTGGGTCGCCGAGGTCAAGGGCGCCATCCACAGCGCGTGGGCGCGGCGCCCGGGCACAGGCTTGCTGCCGTCCATCGTCGACCTCGGGCACGACCTCCCGCGCGGCGACATCGCCGCCGCGGCCTGGTTCCTCGAACGCGTCGCGGCGACGTACCCGGCCGGCACGGTGCACCTGGCGGTCGTCGATCCCGGCGTGGGTTCGGCGCGACCTGCGATCGCCTGCGCCGCGCGCGGGCAGGTCTTCGTCGGCCCGGGCAACGGCCTGCTGGCCTTTTTGCGGGATGAGCCCGGCCTGCTCGTGGTCGACCTTCGCGACCTGCCCGGCCGCGGCCACCCGCGCACCGGGCTGGTCAGCGCGACGTTCCACGGACGCGACGTCTTTGCGCCGGCTGCGGCGCGCCTGGCGCTCGGCGATCCCGTGGCGCTGCTGGGACCGGCGTTGCCGGCCGCCTCACTTGGCGCCCTGCCGACCGCCGCAGATGTCCCGCGCGTGGCCTGGGTCGATGCCTTCGGCAACGCCGTCAGCGACCTGGCGGCCGGCTCGGCCGCGGGCGACCGCCTGGCGAACGGCGCGCGGCTCGTCGTCGCGGGCGCCGAGGTGCCGGGGCCGCATGCCTGCTACGCCGATGCCCCCGCCGACCGCCCGTTCTGGTACTGGGGCAGCGGCGGCACGGTGGAGATCGCGGTGCCGGGGGGCGACGCCGCCGCCCGGCTGGGCTTGTGCCCGGGGCTGGCCCTGCAGGTGACCGGTCCTTAACTTGGTGTGTGGGCAACTGGGGTGATGGCGGCGCGTCCGGGAGACGGCCGCCGCGGCGCGGGAGACCTTCGTCCTGGCGAGGAAGTGGCGATGACGTCAAACGAGCGGATCCGGGTGGCGGCGCTGGCCGCGATGGCGGCCGTGCTGATGGCCTGCGGCGGCTGCGGCAGCCAGCGCATCACGTTCATCTACCCGAACGAGGCGGTGAACCTGTCGCTGATCGGCAGCCGCACGCCCACGATCTACATCGACACGGTCACCGACATGCGCCCGTCGGTGCAGCGCGCGGGGGAGGGCCATTTCCTGAAGATCACCTTCCCGAAGGACCACGCGTGGGAGGCGCCGGCGACCACGATCTACGCCGAGGCGCTGGCGCAGGACCTCGAGCAGACCGGCCTGGTCGAACTGGTGCCCCTGGCGGGGCAGGCCGATTACCGCCTGTCGGCCGACCTGCTGTCGCTCACGTGCACGCTGCAGCGCTCGGCGACTTCGTATGTGGTGACGGGCCTGATCGGCGGCGCGGTCGGCGCGTTCCTCGGCGGCGGCAGCGGCAACAGCGTCAAGACCGGCGTGGCCGGCGCCCTGGCCGGGATGATGGCGATCCCCGTGCCGACGAACAACCACGCCGAGGCCGAGGTGCGCCTGACGCTGCGCGACCGCAGCGGCGAGATCGTCTGGCAGAAGACATGCCTCGGCGAGGTGGAACAGCGCAGCTACATCACGCCCACGGCGCGGCAGGACCAGGAACTGGTCAACCGCAACCTCACGCGCGCGGTCAAGCGCGCGGACGCCTGCCTGTTCGGGCAGCTGCGGCAGGTGCTGGGCGACCGCTCCAAGCCGACGCCGGCGCCGGCGCCCGCGAAGCCGGACAGCACGGCCGCGAAGTAGGCGCGCGCCACACCGTGACAAGGAAGCGGCCGGCCCCTCGGGACCGGCCGCTTCGTCAACGCAATGCGCGAACCAGCCGCTACAGCAATTCCGCCGCCAGCGACGCCAGTTCGCTGCGCTCGCTCTTGGCCAGCGTGACGTGCCCGTGGATCGCGTGGTTCTTGAACCGCTCGACCACGTAGGTCAGGCCGTTCGACGACGCATCGAGGTACGGGTTGTCGATCTGGTAGGCATCGCCCGTCAGGATCACCTTCGCATCCTCGCCGGCGCGGCTGACCACCGTCTTGATCTCGTGCGGCGTCAGGTTCTGCGCCTCGTCGATGATGATGAACAGCTTCGGCAGGCTGCGGCCGCGGATGTAGGTGACGGCCTCGGCCTCGACGACGCCGGTGTCGTACAGGTACTGCACCTTGTCGCCCGCGTGCTCCAGCTTCGGGTCGACCAGGAACTGCAGGTTGTCCGAGACCGGCTGCATCCAGCTGGACAGCTTCTCGTCCTTGGAGCCCGGCAGGTAGCCGATGTCCTTGCCCAGCGGCATGATCGGCCGCGAGACCATGATGCGCCGGTAGCGCTTCTCCTCGGCCACCATCTGCAGGCCCACGGCCAGCGCCAGCAGCGTCTTGCCCGTGCCGGCCTGGCCCAGCATCGTCACCAGGCGGATGTCCTCGCGCATCAGCAGCTCAAGCGCGAACTGCTGCTGCAGGTTCTTCGCGCTCAGGCCCCACGGGCGGCTGTCGCCGTGCTGCAGCGCCTCGATGATGCCCGTATCGGCGCGGTAGATGCCGCGCGCGGTGTGCTTCGGGTTGCTCTCGGACTTCAGCAGCACGCATTCGTTCGGGCACAGGGGCAGGTTCAGGTCCGCCAGCTGCCCGGCGTAGAACGCGTTGACGGCCTCGTCGGCCACCACGTGCTCGCTCCAACCCGTGTACAGTTCCTCGAAGTTGACGACGCGGTTGAGGAAGTCCTCGGCGCGGATGCCCAGCGCATCGGCCTTCACGCGCGCGTTGATGTCCTTCGTGACGAACGTGACGTCGGCGCCCGCCTTGTGCATCGCGCAGGCGGCCGCCAGGATGCGGTTGTCCGGCTGGTTCTGGTCCATGCCCGTGGGCAGGAACTCGGTGAAGCTGCGCACCAGGATGTAGATCTTGCCGCCGCCGGGCAGGGACACGCCCTGGCTCAGCGAGCAACCGTCGCGCAGTGCGTCGATGTCGCGGATGACGCGGCGGGCGTTGCGGCCCTTCTCGTCGTTGCCGCGCTTGAACCGATCGAGCTCCTCGAGCACGTCGATCGTCAGGATGAGATTGTGTTCCTCGAACGCGTGCAGGCTGTCCGCGTCGTGCAGCAGGACGTTGGTGTCGAGCAGGAAGCTGCGGCCGGCGGGGACGGGGATGGCACGGTCGTCATCGAGCCAGTGACCGTTGTTGGCGTCCACGGGGATCCCTCCCAGGTCTGGGCCCGCGGCACAGGCATGCCGCAGGTCGTTCCGCGGGCCGCTGCGGGCGACCCGTGACCATGGTAGCGCGAGGCTCGCGTCTTGTCCCCTGCCGGTTGGCGGTGTAGAGTCCGCTGACCTTCCCGCCCGCAACCCGGTCAAGGACCGACCCGCATGAGCCTGGCCCGACGTTCGTATCGGCTGTTGTTCCCGGCACTTGCCCTTTTTCTGCTTGTGGCTGCCCGGCCGGCCCCGGCGGCGGCCGCGCCGGCCCCGCGCTGGCCGCTCGACCTGCCCGCCCACTGGCTGACCAGCGATTTCATGGAGTACCGGGGCGGCCGGTTCCACGCCGGGCTCGACTTCAAGACGCGCGAGCAGGAGGGCTATCCGGCGCACGCCGTGGAGGACGGCTGGGTCGAGCGCGTGCGCGTGACGCCGGGCGGCTACGGGCGGGCCGTCTACCTGCGCGGCGCCTCGGGCCGCACCTTCGTCTACGCGCACCTGGGCCGGTTCAACGACCGCATCGCCGCCCGCGTGCGCGCGGCGCAGGAGCACGCCCAGGCGTGGCGCGTCGAACTGGAATTCGCGCCCGGCGACCTGCCGGTCACGGCGGGGGAGGTGCTCGGCCTGACGGGCCAGAGCGGCACCACGGGGCCGCACCTGCACTTCGAGGTGCGCGCTGCGGACGGCGCGCCCATCGACCCGCAGGCGGCGGGCTTCGCGGTGCGCGACACGATCGCGCCGGTCATCGTCCATGTCAGGGCGCTGCCGGCGGCTGCAGGCGTCCGGCTCGACGGGCAGGAGTGCGCCCGGCGCCTGGATGTCGGCAGCCACCGCTGGCCGGGCGGCGTGGCGCCGACGCTGCGCGCCACCGGCCCGGTGGCATTCAGCGCGAAGGTCGTCGAGGCGACCGACCCGGCGGGCCACCGCCTCGAGCCCTGGCTGCTGGAACTGCGGGTCGACGGCGCCGTCGTCTGCCGCCGCGCCAACGAGCGCTTCGACTTCGCCCAGAACGCCCAACAACGCCTGGAGTGGCTGGAGTGCGGCGATGTCCGCGAGCAGTGGCTGCACCGCGACCCCGCCGTGCAGGTGCCGGGGCGCGAAGGCGGCCTCTGGTTCCGCGGCCCGGACGGCCAGGGGCTGGCCCCCGGTCGGCACCGCTGCGAACTGCTGGCGGTCGACCGCGCCGGGAACCGCGCGGCGGTGGCCTGGGACCTGGTTGTCGCGAGGACGGACACGACCCCGGGAACCGGGTGCTTCAGCCCGATCGGTCCGGACTCGACCTGGGTGGGCGACCGCGTCACGGCCAGCCTGCCGGACAAGTGCATGTGTTTCAGGGCCATGCGCCCGTTGATTGACGTACCGCCTCAGCCCGGCCCCGGGCTGACCTGGTCCCGCGTGGGCCCGGCCGACGACCCGGTCTACCTGGCGCCGGTGCTGCTGGCGACGGCCGAAGCCGTCCTGGACACGGCCCTGACCGGCCCGGCCGCGCGGCAGGGCCTGCGCCCGGCAACGGGCGAAGGCGCCTGGTGGGAGGCCACGGCGTGGCCGGTCGATGGCGCGCCGGTCGTCGCGGTGCCGCGCCCTGCTTTCGCCGCCGTCCCGGACACGGGCGCCACGGCCCCGCTGCCGCTCATGTACCGCTGGGACGGCCACGCCTGGCGACCGGCCGGCCGGCTCCTGGCCGCGGCCACGGAGGGCGGCCCCTGGCGTTTCGCGCTGGCCGAACGGGGGCTGCACGCGGTCATGTTCGACGAGGCGCCGCCTCGGCTGGGCCCGGTCCCGGCGTCGGCGGCCCGGCATCCCGGCTTTCGCGCGGGTTGCGACGGCGTGACGCCGCCGCGGTGGGCGGTCCTGCCGGTGCCGGTGGCCGATGCGGGAGCCGGGGTTGCGCCGGCTTCGATCCGGGCCACCTGGGACGGCCGGGCGCTGGTCGTGGAACCGGACCTGCTGCGCGACCGGGTGCTCGTGGAGATCCCCGACACGTCGCGGGCGGGCGTGCACGTGCTGCAACTGGAGGCCGCGGACGAGGCCGGGCTCCGGGCGGGCGGGCGCTGGGTGGTCCGCTGCGAGGACCCTCCCGGCGCGGGACGCTGACCGGCTACTCGTACCGCAAAGCGTCAATCGGATGCAGTCGCGAGGCCCGGATCGCCGGCAACAGCCCGAACACGACGCCCACCGTCGAGCAGAACACGAGCCCGATCACGGCCCACTGCAACGGCACCTTCGCCTCGAACGAGGTGAAGAAGGTCATCACGTTGCCCAGCCCGAAGCCCACCAGGATGCCGACGACGCCGCCCAGGTTGCAGAGGATGACGGCCTCCAGCAGGAACTGGGTGAGGATGTCGGTCGGGTTGGCGCCCAGCGACTTGCGGATGCCGATCTCCTTCGTGCGCTCGGTCACCGAGACCAGCATGATGTTCATGATGCCGATCCCCGCCACGACCAGCGCGACGATGCCGATCAGGAAGGCCGCGACCTTGATCTTCGCGGTCATCGTGTTGAACTGCGTGATCAGGCTGGCGCTGTTGAAGAACTCGAAGTTGTTCTCCTGGCCCGGGCGCACGCCGCGCACGCGCCGCAGGACCTGCGTCGTTTCCTCGATGGCGTCGTCGACGAGCGCCGGGGTCTTCGCCCGCACGGTGATGTTGACCGAGCGCTGGAAGCCGTCGCGGCCGGTCAGGCCGTACGTGTCGAGGAACACCGTCACCGGGATGAGCACGTAGTTGTCGTAGCCGGAGCCGAACGCCGACTTCTTCTCGTCGAAGACGCCGATCACATCGTACTTGCGCCCGTCCACGCGCACGTTCCGGCCGACCGGGTCGGTGAACGGGAACAGCTTCTGGGCGATGGCGTAGCCGATGACCGCCACGTGGCGGTGGCCCTTGACGTCCATCGAGGAGATGTTGCGGCCCAGGCCGACGACATGCGTGTTGTTGGCGGCGTATTCCGGCGTGCCGCCGCAGATGGAGACGTTCGGGTTGGTCGCCTCGCCGCCGTACTCCACCTTGTACCCGAATTCCCACAGTTCCGAGCCCACCAGATCGACGCTGCCCACCTGCTCGCGGATGGCGTCGGCGTCCTCCATCGTGAGCGGCGGCCGCTTCATGGCGCGCCGGCGGTGATCGTGGGAGTTGAAGCCGGCCGGCCACTTCTGGACCTGGAACACCTGCGTGCCCAGGACGCTCATCTCCTTTTCCATCGTCGACTGCACCACGGCGATCGCGGTCATGACCGCGATGATCGACGCCACCCCGGCCACGATGCCGACCAGCGTCAGCACCGAGCGCAGCTTGCTGCTCAGGAGCGCACTCATCGACATGGACAGCAGTTCGAGGAAACGCACGGTCCGTACTCCTACTCGTAGCGGAGGGCGTCGATCGGGTTGAGCCGCGCGCCCTTCCAGGCGGGCACGAAGCCCGCCACGATGCCGACGGCGATCGACACCACGACCGCGATGACGAGGATGCCCACCGATACGCTCGCCGGCATCACGAGGGCGTTGATCACGGCGGTCAGCACCGAGGCGATCGCGATCCCGGCCAGCCCGCCCACCAGGCCGATGGCGGCCGCCTCGAACAGGAACTGGAACATGATGCTGTGCGGCTTGGCGCCGATGGCCTTGCGGATGCCGATCTCGCGCGTCCGCTCGGTGACCGAGACGAACATCACGTTCATCACGCCGACGCCGCCGACGAACAGCGAGACGCTGGTGATCAGCAGCCCGACCAGCAGCACGACGCCCATCACGTTGTTGAACGTGCCCACCAGGGTGTCCAGCTTGTTGATCGAGAAGTTGTCCGGCTCGGAAGGGCGCAACTGGCGGATCTTGCGCATCTCGCCGATGACCGCGAACTCCACGTCGGCCAGCGCCTCCTGCGACGGGGCCTTGACGGCCAGGTTCACGTCCTGGCTCCGTTCGCCGCCGAACGCCTTCACGAAGGTGCTGATCGGAATGAACACCTGGCGGTCGAAGTTCGGGCCGCCCAGGAAGCTGCCGCCCTGCTTTTCCATCACGCCGATGACGCGGAAGGTGAAGCGGCCGACCTTCATCTGCTGGTTGAGGGGGTTGGCCGTCCCGAACAGGGCGTCCCGCACCTCGGTGCCGATGACGCACACGTTCTTCTTGTAGGTGACGTCGAAGTCGGTGATGAAGCGGCCCACCGCGGGCTGGGCGCTGGCCACGATCGTCTGCTTTTCAGTGGTGCCGACGACGGAGATGCCCTCCATCGTCTCGGAGCGGAATTTCAGGTCCTGCCGGCCGCCGAGGGTGGGGTTGACGATCGCGCTGCCGCGCAGGCGCCGCTCCAGGGCGTTTGCGCTGCGCAGGTCGAGGCGGGGGCGGTTCCGGTACAGGAAGAAGTCGTTGCGCATCACCCACGGGAAGCGCGACACGTAGATCACGTCGGAACCGACCGACGAGAAGCTCTGGCGGAACGTGGACTGCAGGCCGTTGGCCGCGGTCATGGTGAGGATGACCGCCACGATTCCGATGACGATGCCAAGGGTGGTCAGGAAGCCGCGCGCCTTGTTGGCCCGCAGCGCGCTCATGGCGATGCGCAGCGATTCCTCGAGGTCGATCTTCCAGCGCTTGCCCGCCATGGCGTTCCCTCCCTTCGGCATGCGGCTTGTCATCCGGCGCGACCGGACGTGGGCGAGTCGCTTTCGATGATGCCGTCCTTCAGGCGGATGACCCGGTGCGCGTGGGCGGCGATGTAGTCCTCGTGCGTGACGAGGATGATGGTCTGGCCGGCCTGGTGCAGCTCGTCCAGCAGGGTCATGATCTCGTCGCCGGTCTTGCTGTCGAGGTTGCCGGTCGGTTCGTCGGCCAGGATGATCGACGGCTCGCCCACCAGCGCCCGCGCGATCGCCACGCGCTGCCGCTGGCCGCCCGAGAGCTCGTTCGGCTTGTGCTTCACGCGGTTGGCGAGGCCCACGCGCTCGATCGCCCGCTCGACCCGCTCGCGGCGCTGAGACCGGGCCACGCCCGCGTAGATGAGCGGCAACTCGACGTTGTGGAAGATGTTCGCCCGCGGGATCAGGTTGAACGTCTGGAAGACGAAGCCGATGCGCTGGTTGCGGATGTCGGCCAGCTGGTACTCGTTCAGGTTGGCCACCATCTGCCCCTCCAGCGAGTACGTTCCGGAAGTCGGCACGTCGAGGCAGCCGATGACGTTCATGAGCGTGGACTTGCCGGAACCCGATGGGCCCATGACGGCGACGTACTCGTTGCGGCGGATGTCGAGCGAGACGCCGCGCAGGGCGTGCACCACGTCGGTGCCCACCACGTACGTCTTGACGACGTCGCGCAGCGAAAGGGCCGTGCCGTCGGCCGCGTGGCCGTTTTCGCTATTGCGATCCACGCGCCTGCTCCGTCCTGGCCGGCTTGATGTCGTTGTTGACCTTCACGACGGCGCCGTTGACCAGGTCCTTGGAAATGGCGCGGTAGCTGCCGGTGACGACAACGTCACCCTCCTTGAGGCCCGAGAGGACCTCGATCAGCTCGTCGCTCTGGATCCCGGTCTTGACCTGCCTGGCCATCGCCTTGCCGCCTTCGAGGCAGAACACGATCTCGACGAACCCGTCCTTGTCGGCGGTGTAGGCGCCCTTGGCGGTCGCGGTGTCCGCGGCGGCCGCCGCTACGCGGGCGCCCTTCGCCTTGCCGGGCTTCCCGTCCTTTTGCGCGAGCTGGTCCGGGGTGCGCACCGCGACGCACTGGATGGGGACGCTGAGCGCGCTCTCGTTGGCCTTCGTGAAGACGCCGGCGGTCGCCGTCATGCCGGGCCGCAACGTCGTGGGCGGGGTCGTGATGGCGATCTTGATCTCGAACTCGGTCTTCTGGTCGGACGAGCCCGCCCCGGCGACGTTCGCCGTGTTGGCGATCTCGCTCACCGTGCCGGTGAGCATCTGGCCCGGCAGCGCATCGACTTCGACCTGCGCCTGCTGCCCGACGGCGACCGAGACGATGTCGTTCTCGTCGACGTTGACCTGGGCCTCCATCTGCGACAGGTCGGCGATCACCAGGATGACATCCGGCTGGAACTGCGAGCCGATGGCGATCTCGCCCTGCTCCTTGTTCAGGTCGCTGACGGTCCCCGCCATGGGCGCGTAGATCGTGGTCTTGGACAGGTCGTCGCGCGCCTGCTTGAGCGCCGCGCGGGCGCGCTCGACCTGGTTCTTGGCCGAGTCGTAGCGGGCGACCTCGACCTGGAAGGCGGCCTGCTTGTCCTCGAAGACCGACTGGGACTCGAGGTTCTGGTCGACCAGTTCCTTCGAACGCTTGTGCTCCCGGTCGGCGCGGACCAGGTTCTCGTGCACCAGGGCGGCGTCGGCCTCGGCCGAGCGGACGTTGGCCTCGGCGCTTTCGACGATGGCCAGGTAGCGTTCGCGGTCGAGCTCCAGCAGGAACGCGCCCTTCTCCACCCACTGCCCTTCCACGACGGCCAGCTTCGTGATCTTGGCGCTGACGTCGGCGCTGATCTTGACCTGCGTCTTCGGCTGGATCTTGCCCGTGGCGTCGACCTTCTGGACGATCTTCTGCCGCGAGACGACGGCCGTCTGCACCTCGAGCGGCTTTTCGCGATGGGCGCGCGCCGTCAGCACGGCGATGGCGGCTGCGGCCACGACGACGACGGCGGCGCCGATCAGCAGGGGTTTCTTCTTCATCGGGCAGGTGCCTCCATGGGCGCGACGGCCGGCGCTGGGGTCGGTGACGGGTTGGAACAGGGGATACGGCCGGCGGGCTCCGTTGGTTGCACGCTAAACGCGGGCGGGCCGGGCAGCTACCGCCGCGGACGACGGCGGTGCCGGCCCTGATGGCGGCCCGGGCGTGCGAAGCGGGCCCCAAAGTCATGGCCGGACCGGCCAACGCTTCGTAACGATATGTAACAGATGAATTTACTCCCATCTTGAATGTGTTGGATTTCCCTCCACCGACCTTGATTTATGTTGTTAAACACTTAACATAGACGACTGACACCCCGGTGGTCATCCGACCGGTCGCCTCACGCCGGCGGCCATGCCGGCCCCGGGGATGCCGCCTGGAGGATCCCATGCCCCGGGGCATCGCCCGCAAGCTCGTGCTCTACCTGACCGCGATCATCATCCTGGTCGAGGGCCTCTTCGCGTTCACCGAGATCCGCGCCCAGCGCCGGCAGCTGCTGCACGAGATGACGCTCAGCGCCGAGCTCGCCTCGCAGACCATGGTCGCCACGACCTGGAACGCGATGCTGGAGGACCGGCGCGAGTACGCCTACCAGATGATGGAGAACGTGGCCCGGCAGCCGACCATCGACAAGGTCCGCATGTTCAACAAGGCCGGGCGCGTCACGTTCTCGACGGCGGGCGACAAGGGCAACGTCGTGGACATCAACGCCGAGGCCTGCAACCTGTGCCACGCGGCCGGGCAGCCGCTGGTGCACGTGGACATGCCGTCGCGCACGCGCATCTACACGCGCGAACACGGACAGCGCGTGCTGGGCCTGATCACACCCATCTACAACGAGCCGTCGTGCAGCACGGCGGCCTGCCACGCGCATCCGGCGTCGGTGCACGTGCTGGGCGTGGTGGACGTGACGATGCCCCTGGCGCGTGTCGACGGCCAGATGCGCGAGCTGGCGATGCGCTCGGCGTTGATGTCGCTGTTGTCGATCCTGGTCGTCTCCTTCTTCGTGATCGTCTTCGCGCGCCGCTTCGTGCAGCAGCCGGTGCGCAAGCTGATCGCCGCGACGAAGACGATGGGCCTGGGCGACCTGGACAAGCCGATCGAGATCTCGGCCGACGACGAACTGGGGGACCTGGCCAATTCGTTCCGCACCATGCAGGACCGCCTGAGCTCGTCGACCGACCAGTTGCGCGAGTTCAACGACACGCTCGAACGCCGCGTCGAGGAACGCACGCAGCGCCTGCGCGAGGCGGAGCGGAAGCTGATCCAGAGCGACCGGCTGGCCTCGCTGGGGCAGTTGGCGGCGAGTGTGGCGCACGAGATCAACAACCCGCTGGCCGGCGTCATCAATTTCGGCAAGCTGATGCAGCGGCTGACCGTGGACAACGAGGTGCCGCCCGCGCGCATGGGCGACTTCCGCACCTACCTGGGCCACGTCGTGACCGAAACCGAGCGGTGCGCGCGCATCGTGCGCGACCTGCTGGTCTTCGCGCGGCGCTCGGATCCGTCGCAAGCTCCGCACGACCTGAACGAGATCGTCCGGCGGACGCTGTCGGTCATCAACCATCGCCTGGAACTGGGCGCGGTGACGCCGGTGCTGGAACTGGCCGAGGGATTGCCGCCGCTGAGCTGCGATGCCTCGCAGATGCAGCAGATCATCATCAACCTGGTGCTCAACGGCGCGGAGGCCATGGCGCAGGGCAGCGTCACGATCCGCACCCGGCACGACCAGGCCGCGGGCACGATCGTGATGGAGGTGGCCGACACCGGCGCCGGCATTGCGCCGGAGCACCTGGCGCGCATCTACGATCCCTTCTTCAGCACGAAGAAGGAGGGGCAGGGCACGGGCCTGGGTCTGGCGGTGGTGTACGGGATCATCAACGCCCACAACGGACAGATCGACGTGGACACCGCCGTGGGACAGGGGACGACGTTCATCGTGACGCTGCCGGTGGGCGGCGGCGATGCCCGGCCATGCTGATCGGGCTGTTGCCGGTCGAAGGGGTTGCGGGCGCGGACATGGACGCGCTGGAAGCCTTCGTGACACGGCACTACGGGTGCGCGACGCGGCGGCTGCCGGACCTGGCGATGCCGGCCGACGGGTACGACGCGCACCGGTCGCAGTACGAAGCGACGGCGCTCCTGAAGGCGGCGCTGCTCGTGCGGCCGGCAGACGTCGACCGGCTACTGGTGGTGACGGACAAGGACATCTTCATCCCGATGCTGACCTTCATCTTCGGGCAGGCGCAGGTGGAGGGACCGACGGCCCTGCTCTCGCTGGCGCGCCTGAAGCAGGAGTTCTACGGGATGACGGGAAGGCGCGACCTCATGCTTGAGCGCGCGCACAAGGAGATCGTGCACGAACTGGGGCACACCTTCGGCCTGGTGCACTGCCAGGACCGGCAGTGCGCCATGGCGCTCTCGATCAACGTGACGAACATCGACATCAAGCGCGACTCGCTGTGTGGCGGGTGCGCGCGGAACCTGGCCGGGCGCCTCGAGGCGCTGGGCTGGTAGGCGGCCGCCGCGGAAAGCGGCACAAAGGGGAGCACAGATGAACAGCACGTGGAGGATCCTGGTGGTGGACGACGAGGTGGCCATGCGCGAGTCGCTGGCGGCCTGGTTGCGGGAGGACGGCTATGTCGTCGACGGCGCGGCGTCCGGCCGCGAGGCGGTCGAGATGGCGCGCGCCGCCCCCTACGACATCTACTTCCTGGACCTGAAGATGCCGCCGGGCATCGGCGGCATCGAGACGATGATCGAGATCCGGAAGCTGCAACCCGAGGCGACGGTGGTCATCATCACCGCCTATGCGACCGTGGACACCGCGATCAACGCCCTGAAGGAGGGCGCGCAGGAGTACATGGTCAAGCCGTGCAACCCGGAGGAGATCTCGCTTTTCGTCAAGAGGACGATCGAGGTCAAGAACCTGCAGCGCGAGAACCAGTACCTCAGGCAGAAGCTGACCCGGCACTACTCGTTCCAGGACATCATCAGCAAGAACGCGGCGATGCACGCCATCTTCGAGCTGGTGAAGGAAGTGGCCAGCCAGCGCAGCACGGTGCTGATCCAGGGCGCCAGCGGCACGGGCAAGGAACTGGTGGCCCGGGCGCTGCACGAGGCGGGCGGGCGCGCGTCGCGGCCGTTCGTGGGGGTTTCCTGCGCGGCGCTGGCCGAGACGCTGCTGGAGTCCGAGCTGTTCGGGCACGAGAAAGGCGCGTTTACCGGCGCCGTCGCGCGCAAGCGCGGCAAGTTCGAAGTGGCCGGCGGCGGCTCGATCTTCCTGGACGAGATCGGCGACATCTCACCGAAGCTGCAGATGGACCTTTTGCGGGTGCTGCAGGAGCGCCGGTTCTTCCGCCTGGGCGGCACCGAGGAGATCCCGATGGAGGCGCGCATCATCGCCGCCACGAACCGCAACCTGCAGGAGGCCGTCGAGAGGGGCGACTTCCGCGAGGACCTCTTCTACCGCCTGAACGTCATCAACATCAGGCTGCCGAGCCTCTGCGAGCGGCGCGAGGACATCCCGCTGCTGGTCAACCACTTCATCGAGCGGCTGGCGCTCGAGGCCGGCAAGCAGGTGCGCGATGTCTCCAAGCCGGCGTTGAAGCTGCTGATGGACCACGACTGGCCGGGCAACGTCCGCGAGCTGGAGAACACCGTCGAGCGGGCCATCGTGACGGCGCGCAGCGCGACGCTGGACGTGGCCGACTTCGACTTCCTGGCGCAATCGCCCCGGGGCGGGGCGAAATGGAACGCTCCGGACGGGATGTCGCTGGCCGAGATCGAGAAGCACGCCGTCGAGTCGGTGCTCGACCGCACGGGCGGCAACATCAAGCTGGCCTCGGAGATCCTGGGTGTGGATCGCTCGACGCTGTACGCCATGGTGCGGCGGCACAACATCCCGCGATAGGGCCGGCGCGCCGCGCGGCAGGTGCATGAGGAAGCACACGAAGAAGGGCCCGGTGTCGCAGTGACGCCGGGCCCTCTCGATTGCCTTGCGCGGCCCCTACGGCTCGAGGCAGAGGTCGGCCAGGATGGCGTCCCAGTCCGCGTCCGGGTAGGCGCCCATGAGGTCGTCGACCAGCTCGCCGCCGTCGGCCAGCGCCAGGGCCTCGCCCGGGCGGGTCAGGCGCGCCTGCAGCAGCTCGAGCTCGCGCAGCATCCAGACGCGTGCTTCGGTGGCGCGCAGCAGCTGGTCGAGCCTGGCCTTGCCGTCGTTCGGGCGCAGGCGGTAGAGGCGGCCGCCCTCGTAGTCGCCGACGGCGACGACCGTGCCGGCGATGGGCGTCGTGATATGGGCGTGGACATGGCCGCGCTGCAGGTCGGCCACGGCCGTGCCGGCCATCAGGCGCGTGCCGACGCCCGGCACCGTCACGCGGTCGGGGTTGCCGATGCAGGAGCGGAGCAGGTCGTCGACGCCGACGTCGTACGTGCCGTCGGTACGGGCCTCGACCCAGGTGTGGCCGCGGTGGTAGAGGCGGCTGTCGGGCGGGGTCGCGGGCGCGGCGGGCGCCGCCGCCAAGGTGGCCTCGCGGGTAGTTTCGTCTCCGCCGCCGGCGGCGGCCAGGGCGCGGTGCTGTTCGCAGTTGCCGCAGGCGAACTCGTGGCCGCAGACCTTGGCGTCGAACGTGCCGTCGAACTCGTGGCGGCAGGTCCGGCGCTCGGTCGACATCTCGGCGAACGACTCGTGCCAGGCGATGTCGGATTCGCGACGCTTGTTCATGTCACGCCGCGCTCGCAGCGAGGCGACAACGACGGTGCTCAGCACCACCGCCAGGACGGTGTAGAAGATACCCAGGAACACGATGTGTCCCGTATCCCAGTGGAACTCGTAGGCTGTGGGCAGCATGACTCAGTTACTCCCGGTGGTGGTTTGGAGCTCCCGCTCGCGCGGGAACAGGTTCAGGTAACGGAACGACAGCGAATAGAGGATGACGCCGTAGGCGACGACGCCGGCCAGCACGCCCCACTCCTGCTGCGAGGGCCAGTAGATCATGAAGCGGTCGAACGACATCGTCGGCACCGACAGCGTCTGCAGCGTGAAGACGAAGCGGTTGAAGGCGACGCCGAAGCACGTCAGGAAGCCGCCGGCGATGAGCCAGGGCATCTTCTCGACGCGACGGCGGTTCAGCAGGATCGTCGCCGGCAGCAGGCCGAAGACGGTCAGTTCCAGGAAGAGCACCCAGGCGCCGAACATGTCGCTGCGGTAGAACTCGGCGGCGTCGAAGCCCTTGCCAGGCAGCGTGACCATGATCCAGACCACGGTGTCGGCCACCTTGGCGATGATGTAGGTCGACAGCAGGATGCCGGACAGGCGGCCCAGGCGGCTGAGCACGAAGTCGTCGACCAGCTTCTTCCGGGTGACGCCCTGCACGATCATCGTGATCAGCATGATGAACGACGGCCCGGCCGAGATGGCCGACCAGATGAACAGGAAGAACGTGGTCGGCCAGATGCCGACGCCTTCACGGTAGGCGAAGGGGCGCCCGTTCAGCACGCCGAACATCCCGCCCAACGATCCCTGGTGGAAGAAGCTGAGGAAGGCGCCGACGCCGGCGAAGACCACCATCAGCTTGTGCAGGTTGAACTCGAGCACCGTCGCGCCGGGCACCGTGCGCAGGCGGCGGTTCTTCAGCACGATGGGGATGTACTCGATCAGCAGCACCAGCAGGTAGCAGGTGATGCAGAACGTCACCTCGGTCAGCATCGAGTGGACGTTGGCGTGCCAGAACGCGAACCAGGCGCGGACGGGCTGCCCCACGTCGATCGCCAGCGTCACGATGGCCCCGCTGTAGCAGACGAAGCCGACGATCACCGCGGTGTTGAGCACCTGCTTGAACTCGTGGCGGCGCATCAGGTAGGTCATGAAGCCCAGGAAGAAGGCGCCCGCGCCCAGCGCGATGATCGCCAGGTCGAGGATGATCCACAATCCGAACGCGAACCGGTTGTCCATGTTCGTGTGGTAGAGGCCGTCGCGGAACAGCTGCGTGGCCGAGGTGCCGCCCCAGGCCGCCAGCAGCAGCCACGGCAGCAGCCACAGCAGGAAGCGGGGCAGGGTGGTGCGATCGAGGCCGCGCTGGATGAGTTGCCGGTCCATGTCGTCAGGCTCCTTCCGGGCCGTCGCCATGGCCGCGCACCCGGTCCAGACGGCTCAGGCCGATCCGGCGGATCCACGGTTCACGGGACAGGTACGTGACCTTGGGTGCGGTGCCGAGGGCTTCCAGGAGGCGGAAGGCCTCGGGTTTCTTTTCGAGCGCGGCGATGGGGCCGCCCTCTTCAAGGCGGTTGCCGAACGTGATGGCGCCGTGGGGGCAGGCTTCGGCGCAGGCCGGCGTGTAGTGCACGGGCTCGGCGGCGGGGCGGCCCTCGGCGGCGGCCAGTTCGCGCGCGCGGTCGAGGCGGCCATGGCAGAAGTTGCATTTCTCGGCCACCCCCCGCATGCGCGGCGCGACGTCCGGGTTCAGCGTGTCCTGCAGGCCCTCGGGCCACTTCGGGTCGAACCAGTTGAAGTAGCGCGCGTGGTAGGGGCAGGCCGCCATGCAGTAGCGGCAGCCCATGCAGCGCGTGGGGATCTGCCCGATGATGCCCGTCGACTCGTCCAGCTGCACGGCGGTGACCGGGCAGACGTGGATGCACGGCGCGTGTTCGCAGTGCTGGCAGGGGATGGGCACGGTGACCGTGCGGTGGTCGGGCCACGCCTTGCCGTTGTCGACGCGCTGCGTGCGCATCCAGGTCAGTCCGCGGTTCTCGAGGGCCTCGGGCGGCGGCACCGACACGTTGTTCTCGATCGCGCAGGCCACGTTGCACGTGCCGCAGCCGACGCACTTGTCGAGGTCGATCACCATCGCGTAGCAGACGGTGGCCTTGCTATGCGTTTCCATCATGAGCCTCCTGCAGGTCCGCGCGGACCAGGCGCCACACGGGGCGTTCGGCGGCCCCGCACAGGTCGGGGATGTCGGTCCGGTCGTCCGCGGACGCGGCGGGATCGCCCATGTCTGCGGGGTCGGGGCCCGCGGCGATTCGCGCCACGTCGGGCGGCAGCGAGTTGTCGAAGCGGACCTTGACGCGACGACGGCCGTGCGCCGTCGTCAACAGGGCCGACTTGCCTTCGGCCAAGCCGAGCGCGCGGGCCGTGGTCGCGCTGACTGCGAGCTGGCGCGAGCCCGGCTGCAGGCCGGATTCGCGGTAGAGCTTGTTGAGCACCGGGGCGGTGATCGCGCCGGCCGCCGGGGCCAGGCCGCCGCCGGCCATCAGCAGCAGCGAGCCGGTGGCGCCGGGTTTCGCGGCGTCGGCGCGGCCGCCCGCCAGCGAACGCCAGCGCGCCGCGAGGCCGCCGCCCTGGCCCAGCGGGCGCACATCGCGGTCGGCGAGCGTGAGCGTGGCCTTGTCGGACCAGCGGGCGCCGCGGGCCAGCGCTCCGGCCAGCAGGTCGGGATCGCTCATGGCCGCGACGTCGGTGGTGTTGCCGTCGGCCGGGTCGAAGACCTGGCCGCTGCCGCGCGACTGCAGCACGCCGGCGCGCCGCTTGAGCTCGGCTTCGTGGCCGGACTTGCCTCCCTCGGGCGGGACGACGAGGCCCGAGGCCGCTTCCAGCTGCGCCAGCCACTCGGCCGGGTGCAGCGCGAACGGGGCGGGAACGGCCACGGCCGTCGCCCATGAATAAGAGGAGCGCGCCGCCAGCGCGGGCGCCGGCACGTCCTCGACCCACTCGCCGGGGGCAAACACGGGCAGGATCAGGTCGGCGGGCGTGCCCGCGGCGCCGCCGGCGTATGGCGACAGCGCGACGAGCAGGCCGTCGGGGCCGCGCAGCTTGCGCCGCAGCTGTTCAGCGGAGACCGGGACGCCGGGGAACGAGCCGTCGACCAGCAGCACGTCGAGCGAGCCGTCGGGGATGTCGGACAGCGAACGTGCTGCCGGCCCGGCCGGCTCGTCGAACAACGCGGTGTCGGCCGGGCGAACGCCGAGTGCGCCGTCGGGGCCGACCGCGCCGAGCAGCAGGTTCAGGTTCCAGATGGCGGCTTCCTCTTCGCTCCCCAGCGGGCCGCCGCCGGCGTCGCCGACGCCCAGGACCAGCGCCGGGCGTCCGGCCGCCAGTTCGCGCGCGGTGTCGCGCAGCTGCGCGGGCGTCAGGCCGCTGTTCGCGGCGACGCGCTCGGGCGCGAAGTCGGCCAGAACGGTGCGCAGCGTGCTGCCGTTCTCGTGCGGCAGGTCGGCCAGGGCGTTCACGCGCGCGTCGGCCGCCAGCGCCTCGAAGACCAGCACATGGGCCAGTGCGAGGGCCACCGGCGCCTCGCTGCCCGGTCGGGCCGGCAGCCAGCGGTCGGCGCGCGCCGCGGTGATGGTGGCGGCGGGATCAACCTGGATCAGGCGCGGGCCGCCGGCCGCATGCGGGACGATGTCGCGGCCGCGCCAGCCGGCGGTCAGTGGCGCGCCGAAGTTCAGCACGGTGCGGGCGCGCGCCGGGTCCGGGGCCGGGGCCAGCGCGCCGACGGTCGCCATTCCGGCGAACGCGGCGGCCGAGGCCTGCCATGCGTCCGGGGCCGTCGCGTAGATGCCGCCGCCCTGGCGCGCGAGGAACTCGCGGTACAGTCGCGACATCGCGCGGCCGGGCCGCAGGTCGACGATGGCAATGCTGTCGCCGGCGCCGCGGCTGCGGCAGGCGGCCAGGCGTTGGCCCAGTTCACCAGTCGTGGCGTCGGCGTCGACGATGCGCCACGCGGGGTCGGCTGCGGCGCGGGCGCGCCGCGCCACGCCGCGCACGCGCGACGGGTGGTAGCGCATCTGCGCCGCGGCCAGGCCGAGCGGGCACAGCGTGCCGGCGGCGGCCGGGTCGCCGACCACGGGCCACGCCGACACGAACGACGCGCCGATCAGGCGCGCGCGCATGCCGCAACCGACCGGGCACAGCTGGCACGTCGTGAACATGTGGCTGACCGGCCCGCGCGGCGGGCGCGCGATCCATGACCAGTTCTGCGTCCAGATGGCGGCATCATCGAGCAGCTTCCAGGGCAGGGGGGAGAGCACCGAGCCCACCACGGCCCCACCCATGAACTTGAGTAGACTCCGTCTCGTAAGGTCCAGCGTCACCGCGTCGGCCTCCGTCGTTGCGAACCTATTTGTGGCACATCAGGCAATGGTCCCGGACACCGCGCTCGCGGTGGCAGTCGGTGCAGTCGCTCATCTTCATCGAATCCCAGGGATTCGGGCCGCCCCCGCTGATGCGCGGGCCCCAGATGTTGCGGCTGTACGTGCTGATCCGGTTGAACTGGTAGACCGGGGTGCCGGTCGACAGTCCCTGGTCCCCGTGGCAGCGTCGGCATTCGATGCCGGCCCGCCGCACGTGGGGGGCGTGGGAGAAGTACACGTTGTCCGGCTGGCGCGCGTAGACGAGCCAGGGGATCTCGCGGCCCGGGGTGACGAATTCGTCGACCAGCCTGCGCTCGGCCTTCGACGTGCCCTGGGCCTCGCTGTGGCAGTCGGCGCAGGCCTTCACCGCGGGGATGCCGGCGAAGCTGCCGTCGGCCCGGAAGCCGTGGCAGTTATCGCACGTCATGCCGGCGTCCTTCGTGTGCACGGCGTGGTTGAAGGCCAGCGGCTGTTCCTGGTGTCCGTACAGGAAGAAGGGCAGGGCCACCCAGCCGGCGAGCAGGCCGGCCGACAGGCCGAGCAGCGGCCACACGCGGGCCCACGCCGCGTTGCGGCGGGCGCTGCGCTCTTGCTCCGGGTTCGTCGTGGGGATGATCTCGATGCGAGGTTTCGGGTCACCGTCGTTGTCGTTCACGCGGATGCGCCTCCGTCACGATAGGAAAAGAACTCGTGGTGCAATCGGATCAGGGTGCGGCGGTCCAGCACCTCGGACAGTCGTCCTTCGGCGTGGCCGCCATCGGTCGCCAAATCGCTGCCAGTCGTCAGGTCGTGGCCGCGCCGCTCGTCCAGGCACGTGTGGACGAACTGCGCCAGCCGATCGCGTTCACGCTGCAGCCAGCGGCGAGCCGCCACGCCGCGAAGCAGCAGGTGGGCGCCGACGGGGCTGGCGTCGTCGGCCACGGCGCCGGGGACCACGGGCAAACCGGCGAACAGCCAGCCGCGCCCGTAGGGATCCTGCGAGACCGTGCCGGGCGAAGCCGCGACGCGGGCATTCGTCTCGAATTCCCGCATGGCCAGCGGGAAGACCATCTCCAGGTCCATGCCGCCGACGCGGATGAGGGCCGAGGGCCGGGCCTCGTCACGCCGGGTCGGGAAGGTGACCGACTCGACGGTGCCGAGCGTGTGGCAGAAGAAGGCGTCGACGCCGATGTGCACCCGCTGGCTGTCGCCGTCGTCCAGCCACATGTGGTTGGGCGCGTAGGCCAGTTCATCGGGCAGGGCCAGCGTGGGGTCGGCGATCAGGTCATCGCCGTCCGCGGGCGCCGCGTGGACGCGCGGCTCGGCCAGCGCCAGGTAGAGGTCACAGTACCGGTGGCCGTCGCCGCCGCAGCGCGTGGTGGCGGCTTTGTTGCACGGGATCAGCTTCCGCACCGGGGCCAGGTCGCAGTAGTGGACATCCTCGACGCAGAGGTTGGGGCAGTGGTCCTGGACGGCGACGGCGGCCTTGTCGCGCATCAGCCGGCACTCGAGGTACTCGCGACTGAGGCAACGTTCGATGGCGCTGCTGTCGGCGCTGAGCGGGATCATCTTCATGCCGTAAAGGCCGCAGTATTTCACGTTCAGCTTGCGGAGAAATGGACACAGCATGGGATCGCCTCCTTCACGGCTTCAGCCAGGCGGGTAACAGCAAGAGCAGGACCAGACTGTGCGCGGTCGCTGAATCGGCCCTATTTGCAGGCGTTTCGGCGATTGGGCGGCGTGTTGCCGGCGAGGCCTGCGAACGTGCGCGCGCACTTGTGTAGGGAATCGCGACTGAGCGTAGGGAATCCCCACACGGAATCGGCGCGGGTTCGGCGGGCAGGCAGTGTGCCGGCGTCCACGCGGCGGCGCAACCGCTTGCGGCGCGGCGTCTTCGGAGATGGTTCGCGGGTGTGGCAGGGCAATTGCTGTTGGGAAGTTGCAGGACACGATTCGACAACGCCCATCACGCACGAGTCAGGAGCGAACATGGACACCGGCAACATGACCTTCGAGGAGATCCTCTTCAACGGTCGCTATCACATCATCGGCGCGGTGATGTTCCTGGTCTTCGTCGCCGCCTTCGCCCGCGAAGTCATCCGCGAGCTGGCCGCGACCGTGGCCGAGCGTCGCCGTGTGGCGCATCGCCACACCATGGGTGTCTTCGTTCCCGACATGATGCTCGGCGCGACGATGACCGATGGCGGCGAGCCGGTAGAGCAGGAGAAGAAGCAGACGGACGAGACGCCCACGCCGCAGGACTGACGAACGATGCCGGGCTCGTGGTGACCGCTACGGTGGCCGGCGCGCGCGTCCTGATTCGGAGGGGGTCCTGATCGGGATGCGTGGCGCCGGCCGGCCGGTCAACGGCGTGAATTGCGCCGGCGCAACTCACGGCCACATCACGGGCAAACCGCCCCGATCGCCGCCGTCATCAATGGAATATCGCTGATATTCACCACGCCGTCGAACTTGAGATCCGAACGCAGTGCGGTCGTGCCGTAATCCGCCGCGAACAGCGGAATGTCCGCCAGGTCGACCACGCGATCGCCGTTGATGTCCGCGCTGTTGTGACGCAGGACGAGACCGGAGTTGCTGGACAGGGCGGCGCCGTTGATGACGACCAGCGTCTTCGATGTCGACCACCCGCCGGCGCGCAGGGGGTTGGTCCAGCGGGTCACGCCCGCCGCGTCGGTGTTGGCGTCGGCGATGGTGCCGCCGGCGCAACTGGTGAAATTCCCTGTTCCCGCCGCGACCGACTTCTCCAGCCACATGTCGCTGGCCGCGAAGTTGGCGACCGGCATGCAGCCGTAGTCGAACAGGGTCAGGGTGATGGTCGCATCCACGAGGCCGGCGGTCGTGCGGGCCCGGGTCAGCGGCGCGCCTTCGCCGTTGGGCAGGTTGTACAGGACCGGTGACGAGCCGACGGGCGCCGCCGTGGTCGCCGTCGAGCAGTAGTCCCCCCACTGGGCTTCGGCGTCGGGCGCCAGGCACGCGGTCAGGCAGGCGGCCAGGATGGCCGCGAAGATGATGCCGGATCTCACTGGATTCATGAAGATCTCCCCCGATCGACAGACATCCGGGACCGCGTGGCAGTCCGGCGGAAAGCCCTGGGCGCCGCGCGATCTATTTCACTGGAAGGCGAGTTTAGCATACGTCGGGGGTGGGATCACGGGCTTCTTCCGCCGGTCGGCTCCGAATGGCTGATTCGAATTCTGTCGATGCCCAGGCGCAGCCCGGCGCCGCAGGATGCCGACCGGCGATCTCACTCCCGGCGGCTTGTTCGCCTCAGCAGCGGCGTGGAGAAATCCAGGAACGTGCCG
>CAIOLW010000068.1 GCA_903859215.1 uncultured bacterium
CTGGCGCCCAACGCGGCGCTGCGCGCGGCGGTCACTTCGTCGGCCGGGCCGGCGGGCGCGACGATGCAGTTGCTCGAACAGGCGCGCGAGCAGATGGGACTCGCCAAGCCCGGCGAAGCCGAGCCCAAACCTGACTTCCGCGTAAGCGTCCGGTCGCGCGCGTATTCCCTCGCCCCTGATTCGCGTGCATGATGCGCCCTCCCCAACCCGGAGGCTTCATCATGTCGTTCCGTCGCCGCACCCCCACCGAGATCGCCAGCATCGTCACCCAGTTCCACGCCAGCGGCCTGAGCCGCCGTGATTTCGCCAAACGCCATAATCTGGCCGAAGCATCGCTGGCGCGCTGGCTACGCACGGCCCCAACGCCCGCGGTTTGCGCACCGAAGTTCGTCCGTGTCGTCGCACCGACACCCGTAGCGCCGCCGGCCTGGTTCGAACTCGCCCTGCCCGACGGTCGCCGCCTGCGCATCCCTGCGGGTTGCGATCCGGCTGCTCTGCGCGGCGTGCTGGAGGTCCTGTCGGCGTGCTGACGGTCCCGGAGAACGTCCGCATCCACCTGGCGGCCGGCGCGACGGATATGCGCAAGTCGTTCGACACGCTGGCCGCGTTGACGCGAACGGTGATCGGCCAGGACCCGCGCTCGGGCCACCTGTTCGTGTTCTGCAACGGTCGCCGGGATCGCCTGAAGATCCTGCAGTGGGAAAGCAGCGGCTACTGGCTGCTGGCGAAGCGGCTGGAGAAGGGCACGTTCTCGTGGCCCGATGCGAAACAGGCGTCGGTGACGATGACGGCGACGGAGCTGGCCGTGCTGCTCGGTGGTCTCGATGTGCGCGACACGCGAAAACGCCCGTGGTACGGCCGATAAATGGCACTTCTTTGCAATCAGCGCTTGAAAACAATGCATGATCGTGTATGCTGCTCGAATGAACGACGCCGCGCACAATCTGCATCATGAGAACGAACACCTGCGCGCGGTGAACGCCACGCTTCTTGACGAATTGCATTCGGCACGCAGCGAGAACTCCCGCCTGAAGCACATCCTTGCCCGCTTCCAGCACCGCCTGTTCGGCCGCCGCAGCGAGAAGATCGATCCCAACCAGTTGACGCTCGTGCTTCAGGTCGAAGCTGCCGATGAGGCTGCCATGCGCGTGGCGCCTCCGAAGTACGTACACGAGGCGCCGGACGCCGAGGTGCAGCCGAAGCTGAAGAAGAAGCACGTCGCGGGTCACCATGGACGCGGCCCTCTGTCAGCGAACCTCGAGCGAGAGCGCATCGAGATCCACCCGGCGGACTTGACGTGCCCGAGCTGCCGCAATGATCTGCGGCTGCTAGGTGAGGAGATCAGCGAAGAACTGGGCCTGCGCCCGGCGCGCTTCTATGTGCGGCAGTACGTGCGGTTCAAGTATGCCTGCCCCTGCTGCCAGGACCAGATCGTGCGCCCGCCGCTGCCGGACAAGGTGATCGAGCGCGGCCTGGCGGGCGCTGACGTGGTGGCCCATGTGGTGGTGAACAAGTACGCCAACCACCTGCCGTTGCACCGGCAGGCGGTGATGTACAAGCGCGAGGGCGTGGATCTGCCGAAATCCACGACGTGCGACTGGGTGGACCGCTGCGCGGACCTGCTGCGGCCGATCGTCGAACAGATCCGGAAGGATGTGCTCGCGGGCCCACTGGTTCAGGCGGACGAGACGCCGGTGCAGTATCTGGACCCGGGCCGCGGCGGCTCGCACCGCGGCTACCTGTGGGCCTACGTCGGGCTCGGGGACGACGTGCTCTACGACTTCTCGACGACGCGGGCGCAGCGTTGGCCGAACGCGATGCTTGACGGGTACCAGGGCTACTTGCTGGTGGATGGGTACGCCGGCTACAACGAGGTGCTCGCAAAGCCCGGGGTGACATACGCCGGCTGTTGGGCCCACGTCCGTCGCAGGTTCCGCGAGGCGCTGAAGACCGATCCGAAGTACGCCGCCGCGGCGGTGGCGGAGATCCAGGCCATGTACGTGACGGAGAAGCGGGCGAAGCAGGAGGGTCTTGATCCCGGCGGAGTGCTGGCGTTGCGCCAGGCGGAGACCTTGCCGACACTCACGGAACTGGAGACATACCTGCGAGAGCTGCTACCGGAAGTGTTGCCGAAGAGCCCGCTGGGCGACGCTGTGCAGTACGCCCTGGCGCGGTGGCCGGCTCTGACGGTGTTCGCCGGCGACGGCCTGGTGCCGATCGACAACAACAGCGCCGAGCGCGCGATGCGGAAGGTGGCTGTAGGCCGGAAGAACTGGCTGTTCGCCGGCAACGAGGCCGGCGGCGAGCGGGCGGCCGTGATCTACTCGCTGATCGAGACGTGCAGCCGGCACGGAATCAATCCTCAAGAGTACCTGACCGATGTGCTGCAGCGGGTGGGGAGCCATCCCCAGAGCCGAGTCGCGGAGCTGACGCCGCGCGGGTGGCTGGCGGCCCGGACGGCAGCGGCAGCAACTCCAGCGTAACCGAGCAGAATACCTCAGGCGATCAGGTTGCGGAATACGCGGCTGGCCGGACGCTTACACTTCCGCCGCAAGCTGGCGCGCTGCTGGGCGCTGCTCCTGGCGCGCATCTACGAATGCCTCCCTCTGAAGTGCCCGAAGTGCGGCGAGACGATGCGTATCATCGCGTTCGTGCTCGACGCGCCGAC
>CAIOLW010000069.1 GCA_903859215.1 uncultured bacterium
GGTACTGGAAGGGTGTGCCGGACGTGGCCCAGTCCGATGCGCCGTCGGGCAACACTGCGAAAGGCGGCGCGACTGGCGGCGGCGGGGCGATGTCGGGCAGCGGGATGATGCTGTCGCGCTAGGAGCCTGCGCCGTAGAACGCCAAGCCGTTTTTGATCTCATTCCGGCGCCAGTGGCACTCGATGCTGGCGCCGGATGTCTTTTCTAACTTCAGGATCCAGATTGTGGCCCTCAGAGCCCAACTCTGCGGCAGGCGGTGCCGGGCATGGGGCGGCCAGCCGCCCCGCAGCTCACGTCTCCCACGCCATCAGTCCGTTCAGCCGCCGCAGGTTTATCGCCAGGCACACCAGCGACCATTCGCCGGTCACCTTCGCCACCCCGCGAACGCTGAACTGACGGAACCCCAGTACTGATTTGATCCACCCGAACGGCGGCTCGGCGATGTGCTTCCGCTTTCGGTACATTATCGCACCGCGCTTCGTCTTCAGCTTTCGCGCCATCCCACGTAACCACTTGCTCGCCGGCGCCCGGTCCGGATCACCTTCACCGCGACCCTGTGCCACATAACCATCGATGCCTCGCCGATGCAGCAAACGCACGTTTGCTTCACTGTTGTAACCGGCGTCGACCAACGCGTGCCGCGGGTTCCGCTTCAGGTTCCGCCGCACGCATTCCAACATCGGCTGCAACTGACCGCTGTCCGCCGCACACTGCGTCACGCCCGTCGCTACGATCAGTCGAGCCTCGGCATCCACGGCGATCTGCCCGTTGTAGCATTGATCGAACCCGCCCGGAGTTTTCATGATCCGGCTCTCGGGATCCGTGAAGTTGTCCTGGGCCTTCTCTGCCGGCTCGCCGAACTTGCGCTTGAACGGCCGCCCCGGGCTGCCCGACGGCTTCTGGTCATCGTCTTCGCTGCGACCGTTTGCGCGGTCTTCCTCGCGCTGCCGGGCTTCCAGGCGCTCTTTCGCCGCCTTGATCGTCGCCAGCCGTGACTCGCGGCGGCGGAGCTCTGCCGGTACATCAACGCCCGCATTGTCCGGACCGTACAGGCCGTCTTCACGCGCGTCTTCTTCCTGGGCCCGCTGGGTCAACAACCGGATCTCATGCTTCAACTGTTTCTCCGCCTCACACATCCGGCCGTAGCTCATCGCCTTGTGCTTGCTTGCGTCCGCCTTGATCTTCGAACCGTCGATCGCCACGATCCCCAGCTTCACCAGGCCGACTTCGTCGGCGATCCGCAGCACCTGCACGAACACCTTCTCGAAGTCCGCCAGATGCCGACGCCGGAACTCGCAAATCGTCCGGTGGGCCGGGAAGTTGCCGGCTGACAGCACGCGGAACGCCACATCCTCCTGCAGCTTCCCGGCTATCTGGCGCGAGGAAAAGATCCCCGTCGAATAGGCGTACAGAAGAATCTTGATCATCATCGCCGGCTCGTACGGCCGCTTGCGGCGGCCATCTCCCTCATACGGAGCGTAGAACACGCGCAGATCCAGCGCGTTCACCGTGTCCGAAATGAAGTAAGCCAGGTGATCTTCGGCCAGCCACTCCCGCGGATCCGCAGGAAGCAGGAACGGCTGATCAGGATGGTACGGGCGGTATGAAGTGCTCATACCGCCCAGTTTACACCAGAGTCCTGTCGATTTCTACGGCGCAGGCTCCTAGGCAACTGAAGACGATGCCGGTCCTGCTGGCGGTCGTGCTCGCGACGGCGCTGCCCGCGTTCGGCGCGGAGTACAACATCGACGCGGCGCACAGCGCCGTCAGTTTCAAGGTCAAGCACCTGACCATCAGCAACGTGA
>CAIOLW010000070.1 GCA_903859215.1 uncultured bacterium
AGCAACAACTGCACGACTGGCGCCGTGTACACGCCGTTCAACGTCTACCTGGTTCTGATGAACCCGACCGGCAACACGAACGGCTTCGAGTGCACGGTTACCGCGTCCGGTTCAGCTCCGAACTTCGCCCTGTCGACGACCCTGGCGGGCACGGGCGCGCTGGACGTCGACTCGGCGCCGAACGGCTTCGCCGTGGGCGCCGCAGCGAACTACCCGGTTGCCAACGGTGGCCTCACCCTGGTGACCTGGAGCTACATGATGACGGGCGCCGGCGACATGTCGTTCAAGATCGGCCCGGCTACGATCCCCTCGATGACCGGTGGCCTGCCCGTGGTTACCGGTGATGGCATTCTGCGCAGATGTGAAGTGGCGACCTGCAGCGCTGCGATTCCAGTCGCCAGCGTGAATGGCTCGTGCCCGACGATCTGCGGTGCTCCCGGTGGCGCACCAAGCCTCTACGTCGATGTCAATGCGAACGCCAGCGGGCTTCAGGCAACGCAGATTCGCGCCTCGACCGCCGCACTGGCAACGAACGATTATGACGGAGGCACCGATATCCCTCGCCCGGCCCCTCCTCCGGGTAACTATATCGCTACGAGTTTCGAACACATCGATTGGTCAATGGGTCCGCGCTTCTCTGCCGATGTGCGCGCAGTCTTTGACCCGTGGAACGACTATCAAATTTGGCCGCTCTTGGTCGAAACCGACCGAACGGGATCGGTCACCCTGACATTCTCACAGAGCTTCAGCAATACTTCCAACATCATGTTCTATCTGCGCGACAAGCAGACGGGCCAGTATTTCAACCTGTTTCCGGCCCTTTCATATACGTTCTCAAACAACGGACTTCCGAACAGTTATCGGTACGATTTGATCGTCGGCGCGGCGCCCATCCTGCCCTCGCTGTCTCCAGAAAGTCGAACAATTCCGGCAGGCTGGGCTATGGTCGGCTTCCCGTTGATTCCCCCGATCGGGACCACCATTGCCAGCAACCTGACGAGCCAGGCACCCGGACATTCCTATGTCTTCGATTACCTCCCTGGTTCCGGTTATCGGAATCTCAGCACTTCGACGACGGCCACGCAGGGCACCGGATATTGGCTTGCAACCGACTCGTCGTTCGATTGGACGATGGGGGGAACGCGGGACATCGATGGTGTTACTGTCACGCTGTCCGAAGGCTGGAACCTCGTCGGCAACGCCAACTGGTTCCCTGGCCCGTTCGAGGGGCTTCGCGTCGTCAGATGGGGTTCCTCATATGACTGGCTGACCGCGGTCCAGAATGGATGGGTGTCCGCTGCAGTCCAGACTTTCGATCCCACGACAGGGACTTACGTCAGCACGTCAAATCTCCAACCCTGGACATCCTATTGGATCAACGCTTTGACGAGCGACATTTCGCTCTACTTCTACTGGGGCAATTTCGTCCAATTGCCAAGACGTCTGGCGACGGGCAAGTCCCTGCTCGACCCCGCCGACAACGACTGGCGCGCCGACCTGACGCTCCAGGACTCCGCCGACCAGCGCCGCATCATCACGATCGGCGCGCGCGACGACGCGACGGCCGGCTTCGACGCCCTGTTCGACACGCCGCAGCCGCCGCAGCCGCCGGTGGGCGGACCGTCGCTTTCGGTGTGGCGCCCGGAGTGGGACCTGGCCGGCGGGGCCGGGTTCTCCGCCGACATGGTGAACCTGCAGGACGAGTCGATGTCGTGGCCGCTGGTCGTGACGTCGCCGAACCGCGGCCGCGCGGTGCTGAGCTGGGACCCGAAGCTGTGGCCCGAGGGAGTCGACTTCCAGCTCTACATCCCGGCCGAGAACCGCGTCGCCGTCATGTCGATGCGCAAGCAGGTGAACTACGTGTTCCAGATGGGAGCGCAGGCCGTGCAACTCGTCGTGCGCACGCCGAACTTCGCGTCCGGCGTCGACGGCGCCGTGCCGACCGCCTATCGCCTGAACGCGCAGCCGAACCCGTTCAATCCGCAGACGACCATCTCGTTCGACCTGCCGACGGCCGGCCGGGCCGAGGTGCGCATCTTCTCGGTGCGCGGCGAGCTCGTGGCCGTGCTTGGCGGCGCGTCGCGCCAGGCGGGCACGTACCGCGAGGTGTGGGGCGGCGCCGACCGGCAGGGCCGCGACGTGCCGAGCGGCTCGTACTTCGCGCGCCTGTACGTTGACGGCAACGTGCGGGGCGAGGTGCTGAAGATGAGCCTGGTCCGCTAGGATCCGGGCGTTCCGTCCGTAGGAATGCCGCCCGCTCCCATCACAGGGGGCGGGCGGCTTCTTGACATTGCAGCCCCAACGTGGTCTAATCACCGATGCAACTGTGAAGCGACATCCTTGGCCTCTGGATAGACAACGATGAATGCCTTACGTCGGCTTTCGGGCTTTATGCCGCTCCTGGCCCTCATGTGCCTGCTGCCCCTGGTCGTGACGGCCACCGCGCGCGCGCAGGAGTTCACGTTCGCGTACCGCGTCACGATCAACGGGTCCGTGTCCGACTGGCACACGTTCGGGCTGCGCGCGGGAGCACTGCCGGGCGTCGATGCGTTCGACCTGCCCGAGCCGCCGCCGCCGCCGGGCTTCCCGTTCCAGACCTGCTTCGTGATGTCCGAACCGCCGGTCGGCCTGCCCAACCGGTGGCTCAGCGAGTTCCGGCCGACCACCGGGGATAATGCCGGCGGCGTCGAGCTCTGGCACGTGCTCATCGCATCGCCCGACGGCGGCGCCAACTGCCGGCTCGAGGTGCGGGACCTCGCCCCGGTCTCCACGTCCTTTGACCTCTACCTGATCGGCGGCACGGGCGGCTCCGAGGCGCTGGCCCTGCCGGCCGTGCTCGACTTCCCGGTCGACGGCGCGGCGATGACACGGTTCCTCGAGCTGCACTTCGGCAACCCGATCCCGGTCGAGCCTGGTTCGTGGGGAAACGTGAAGGCGTTGTTCCGCCGGTGATCGCGGCCGCTTGATCTCATCCACTTGCGCCGGCGCAACTCAAAGCACCATCGACCGCACCACGTCCAGCGCCGACGGCGGCGTCACGGCCGCCATCGCCAGCAGCGGCGCCACCTCGTCCGCGCGCAACCGCAGCCGGGCCGCCTCTTCCGCCGTGAACCAGTCCGCGCGCAGCGTGTGTTCGTCGGGGATGGACTTGGGCGGCGTGTCGTCCACCGGCTCGGCGGCGAAGATCACGCGCAGGCGGGCGCCTTCGTCGAAGGCCGTGTGCTCGCAGCGGTAGACGCCGGTCAGCCGCACGTCGATGCCGGCTTCCTCGCGCACCTCGCGCAACGCGGCGTCCGTCAGCGACTCGCCGGGCTCGACGCGACCGGCCGGCAGGTACCAGCCGCCGCCGTGGTCGGTTTCCTCCACCAGCAGGAAGCGGTCGCCCCGGCGCACGACGACCAGCGCGTAGAACCAGGCGGGCATCGCCTCGCGGGCGCGCGAAGGCCGCGGGGGCGTCTCGTCTGTCACGCGGGATCTCCGTCCAGTTCCACCACGACCAAAACCACACCAGCCTCCGCACACGCGGCACGCATCACGTCAAGGTACGGACCGACCTGTGGAACCACGGCGAGGCGCGCGGTGTGGTACTCCACCGTCGTCACGCCCAGCGCGCGCAGGCTGCGCGCCACCTCCACCGACATCGCCGCGACTTCCGACGGGCCCAGCAGGTGGTCATACCAGGGGATCGGTTCATCGCTCGCCAACAGTCCGTAGCGTCCCGACAGGATATGCAGGGGCGTCCCATCCGCCATGCCCCGTTGGTGCAACGCGCGCAGGCGTTCGCTGTCGTAACGCTGCACGGCGGCCAACGGCGCTTCGTCGCGGCTCTTCGCGGCGCTGCAGTACGAACAAAGGACCTTCAATGTCCACCTCCTGCAAGTCGTGGCCGTGCCTGATCGTAACGCGTGACGCGCCTCCCCGGCAACGGGACACGCACGACCGCGCGTTTCGTGCGGAGAGGAAATCCCTCCAAGATCCCCCTTGCGGAACCGCACTCCGCATGACGACCATGTGGGTTCGGATTCAGAATTGGACTCGCCACCGGAAAGCCGGCAATTCAGGGGGGAACAGGATGAAGATGGGTCGTGGGGTTTTCTTTATGGTCATGCTTGCAGCCATGACGCTTGCGAGCGCGTCCGCGCAGGCGGTTGAAAAAGGCACGGGCGAACTTGGGCTTTTCGAGCGCATCTCGTTCTGGGACCCGGCCCTCGGCCTGCATGACTGGAGCGGGTTCGGCCTTCGCGCCGGCTACTTCTTCCGCGAGAACCTCGCGCTGGAAGCCGACCTGTCGCGCACGTCGACCGACGCCCTTCTCGCCGACGGCCTGAACCGCGACGTGCTGGTGCACCCGTTCCACGCGCGCGTGGTCTGGAACAAGCCCTACGGCGATAAGACGCACCTGCTGCTTGGCGCCGGCTACGTGCACACCGAGTACGGTGACGAGGTCGACGCCCACGGCGACGGCGCCGGCGCCCTGGTCGGCTTCCGCTACAAGGCCGGCCAGAAGCTGTCGTTCCGCTTCGAGGGCACCGCCGACTACTACACCAGCACGAACTTCACGGACAAGGACAACCACGTCGACTACGGCGTGCAGTTCGGCTTCAGCGGCCTGTTCGGCGGCGGCCCGCGCGACGCGGACAAGGACGGCGTCATCGACAGCCTCGACAAGTGCCCCGGCACCCCGCTCGGCGACAAGGTCGACGCAGCCGGCTGCACGCTGCCCAAGGACAGCGACGGCGACGGCGTCCTCGACAACAAGGACAAGTGCCCGGGCACGCCGCGGGGCGACAAGGTCGATGCCTACGGTTGCCCCCTGCCGAAGGACAGCGACGGCGACGGCATCACCGACGACAAGGACAAGTGCCCCGGCACCCCGCGCGGCGAGAGCGTCGACAACCAGGGCTGCCCGCTGCCCAGGGACAGCGACGGCGACGGCGTCACCGACAACAACGACAAGTGCCCCGGCACGCCGACCGGCACCAAGGTCGACGCCAGCGGCTGCCCGAAGCTGTTCGACGAGACGAAGGCCACGCTGGTGCTCGAAGGCGTGAACTTCGCCTCCGGCAAGGCCGACCTGACGCCCGAGGCCCGCACGGGCCTCGACCATGTGGTCGCCGGCCTGAAGGCGTATCCGGACATCCGCGTCGAGGTGGGCGGCCACACCGACAACAAGGGCTCGAGCGCGCTGAACACGCGCCTGTCCCAGAAGCGCGCCGAAGCGGTGAAGAACTACCTGGCCGGCGCGGGCATCGCTCCCGACCGCCTGGTCGCCAAGGGCTACGGGCCGGACAAGCCCATCGCCTCGAACGACACCGAAGCGGGCCGGGCGCAGAACCGCCGCACCGAGCTGAAGAAGATCAACTAGCCCGACCGCGACAGCGTGTACGAAGGCGAGGCGGCTCCCCACGGGGCCGCCTCGCTCGCTGAAACCAGGGACCATCACCGCCCGCTTCGGGGGCGGCGCGGATATTGACCGCGCGCCGCCAATCGCCTAGTCTGCCCTTGGCCCGACGCCCGGGGATCGTCGGCGCACCCAGCCGCCCGCCACCACCGTACCGGGACCGGATCCGATCCGCGGAGGAACGTCATGCGCAGAAGCCCGCTCGCACTGGTCGTCACCCTGGCCATCGCCCTGTCGCTGCTGTCGGCCGCACCCGCATCCGCCCAGTTCGGGAAGCTGAAGGACAAGGTGAAGAGCAAGGTCGAAAGGAAGGTCGACCAGAAGACCGACCAGGCCATCGACAAGACGATCGACGACGCCACCAGGTCGGGCAAGACCGCAGAGGACAAGGCGCCTGCCGAAGAAGCCCCCGCCGCGCAGGGCGGCGCCGCGGAAGACAAGCCCGCCACGGGCGAGGCGCCCAAGGCCGGCGGCACCGCCGCCGCCGAGGACATGACCCTCTACACCAAGTACGACTTCATCCCCGGCGACAAGGTCATCTTCTACGACGACCTGGCGCGTGAGGAGATGGGCGAGTTCCCCTCGCGCTGGAACCTCGACCGCGGCGTGTTCGAGATCGCAACGACCGAGGGCCGCAACTGGATCCTCTGCACCGACCAGGGCAAGATCGCGCCGAAGATCACGCCGGCGCCCCTGCCCGACAAGTACACCGTCGAGATGGAATTCTACTCCGCCGGCGACCAGGACGGCTGGTATCACCTCAGCCTGCTCGATGCCCAGGGACAATTCGCCGCCCGCCTGATCATCGCCTATTCGTACATGACACGCGTGGAGATCATGGGCAAGGGCGTCGCCAGCAAGGACATCCCGAAGCTGTCCAAGGGCAGGCACGTCATGCGCATCATGGCGACGAAGTCGTCCCTCAAGTGCTACATCGACCAGGAGCGCGTGGCCAACGTGCCGAAGGTCGATGGCTTTGCCCCCGTCAGCATCTCCGTCGAACTCGACCCGTATTTCGAGCACACCCAGGTCTGCCGCATCGGCACCTTCCGCTACGCCGAGGGCGGCAAGTCCATGCGCGAGCAGCTCGACGAAGCCGGCCGCATCGTCACCCACGGCATCCTGTTCGATTCCGGCTCCGACCGCATCAAGGCCGAGTCGATCAAGACCCTGGCCGACATCGGCGGCATGCTCACGGGCGACCCCGCGCTGCGCCTGTCCATCGAGGGCCACACCGACGCCGACGGCGCCGACGCCGACAACCTCAAGCTCTCCCAGGCCCGCGCGAACTCCGTGCGCGCCTACCTGGTGGAGAACTTCAAGGTGGATGGCGGGCGCCTCGAGGCGAAGGGGCTTGGCGAGTCGAAGCCCATCGATGTGAACACCTCTCCCGAAGGCAAGGCCAACAACCGCCGCGTGGAGTTGGTCAAGCTGTAGGCCCGACACAGCGATGCCGTGGCGTGCAAAACGAACAGCACGCGCCATTTGCGGGCGCGTGCTGTTCGTTTTTCACGGCACGGCATCGCCGCATCAGGCCATCGCGTAGCCCAGTTGGCGGCGGTCGCCGTCGGTGTCGGCATATTCGCGGGAAATCGCCACGAAGTCATCCGAATGCGCCAGGAACACGTCGAGCAGCTCGGGGTCGAAATGCGTGCCCCGGCCCTCGCGCATCGTCACGAGAACCTCGTCCAGCGGCCGCGCCTCGCGGTACACGCGCTTGCTGCTCAGCGCATCGAAGACGTCGACGATCGCCGTGATGCGCCCCTCCAGCGAAACCTCCTCGCCCGCCAGCCCCCGCGGGTAGCCGGCGCCGTCCCAGCGTTCGTGATGCTGAAGGGCGATGCGCGCCGCCACCCGCATGATCCGCTGGTCCGACTTGCAGAGGATGCCGTGACCCAGGGCCGAGTGCCCTTTCATCACGGCGAATTCGTCGGGCGACAGGCGCCCCGGCTTGTTCAGGATGCGGTCGGGAATGCCCACCTTGCCCACATCGTGCATGGGGGCGGCCAGCCGCATGACCGAGGCCGTTTCCTCGTCCACGCCGGCGAGAAGCGCCAGCAACCGCGCCATCTCGCCCACGCGCAGCACGTGGTTGGCGGTCTCCAGGCTGCGCGTTTCCACGAGTTCGCTCAGCGTGCGGATCATCTCGCGCTGGCTCTCGATGATCTCGCGCGACAGCGTCGCGTTCGCGTAGGCCAGGGTCACGTTCGCGAAGTAGACGCGCATGATGTCCCGTTCCAGGCACGGCATCGCTTCGGTGTCCACCAGCACGAAGAGCAGCTCCTCGACCCCCGACTTCCCCGAGGGACACCGGCCACAGCATACGCCGCCGTTCCAGACCATCGTCTGTTCGGCGGCCGACCGCGCGAGCATCTCGCGCACACCGTCGTCGAGCAATCCGTCGACGGCGGTGCCCACGCGGTCGGCCCAGGGCCCCGTGCCGGCAGCCAGCACGTAACCCCGCTGCCGCCTCCGTGCGGCAAACCCCTGCGGCGCCTTCCCTGCGCCCCTCCTGGCGATGGCCACCAGTTGCTCCAGGACATCGGCGGCGAATTCGCCCTGCGCCGCCCCGCGCAAAAGCGCCCCGCTGGCGTCCAGCACGTGCTGCAGGCTGCGGCGGCTCTGTTCGAGGGCCCGGATGTCCCGCCACGAGCGCAGTGCGCTCGTCACCGACGTGCACAGCTTGTCCGCCGTCAGTTCCGTCTTGGCCCGGTAGTCGTTGATGTCGTAGCGCAGGACGACATCGTGCTCGGGCGCCTGCCCCGGCTGTCCCGTGCGCAGGATGATGCGCACGTTCCGGTTGCCCAACTCCTCGCGCACGTGCTTCACCAGGCGCAGACCGGCGTCATCCGACTCCATGACGACATCGAGCAGGATGACGGCGATGTCGGGGTGCGAGGCCAGCACCACGCGTGCCTCCGCCGCGGAGTAGGCGCACAGAAGGCAGACCGGCTTCCCTTCGAATCGGAACCGGCCCAGCACCAGCCGGGTGATGTGGTGTACGTCCTCCTCGTCGTCGACGACAAGGAGCTTCCAACTGTCGCCGATGGTCTCGGCGACCGGGGCCTTTTCGGCGGCGAACCTGAGTTCATCGCCATTCCTGGGGGTGTGTTCAATCGATCCCGACATGGGATGCCTCCACGTGCTGCGGAAGTATCAGGGTGAATCGGGCGCCCTTGCCCGGCGCACTCACGCAGGTGATGGAGCCCCCCAGAGCATGCCTGACGTTGTTCCAGACGATGTGCATGCCCAGCCCGGTCCCTCCGCGATTGCGCTTTGTGGTGTAGAATGGTTCATAGAGGCGCTGACGTTGCTCACGCGACATCCCGCAGCCGTCATCGCGATAGTCGATGACCACGCCGAAGACATCCGTCGAGACGGTGATGGTGATGCTCCCGGCGATCATCGTCTCGAAGCCGTGCTCGAGCGAGTTGACCACCAGGTTCGTGATGATGCGGTAGAGCGAACCGGGGTCACCGTGCATGGCGATCCCGGCCGGGCATTCCACCTTCAGGGTGTGCGCCGTGGTCTTCAGGCGCGGGCGCAGGCTCAGGACGATCTCATCCAGGTACTCGCGCAGGTCAAAGTCGCGTTCCTGAGCGCTGGATTGGTCGACCGCCACCTGCTTGAAGTTCTGGATCAGGTCCGCGGCCCTGGACAGGTTCACCTGGATGGCACCGGCGGCCTGCCCCATGGACGACAGCAACTGTTCCAACCCGGAACGCGTCAACCGCCCGTCGTCCAGGGTAGCGCTGCCCTCTGCGCACAGGTCGGCCAGGTGCGACGCCGCCGTGACGCCGATGCCGACCGGTGTGGCCATCTCGTGCGAGACGCCGGCCACCATCGCGCCCAGCGCGGCCATCTTTTCGGCCTCGAGCAGCGCCTCGTGCGCCTCGATCACCAGTTCCGCGTTGCGCCGCTCGTCGGTCACATCACGCGCCACGCCCTCGATGGAGACGATTGTTCCGTTCGCCGCCAAGACAGGCGCGGCATGGATCTCGACCACGCGCATCGGCCCGCCTGGAGTCGGCACGACGATGTCGTAGGGCGCGGTGCGCTCTCCACGGAGCAGCCGCTCCATCCGCTGCCGCGCTTTTTCGTTGACGGGCAACGCCATCCACGCGCGGACATCGCGACCGACGAGTTCCAGGTCGTCGGTGCCCGTCAACCGCCGGTACGACGCGCTGACGAAAGAGAAGTTCAGGTCCGTGTCGTGCGAATAGAAGATGAACCGGTCGCCCAGGCCGTCGATGATGCGGCGATAGCGCTCCTCGCTGTCGCGCAGCGCTTCGTTGGTGGTGCGCAGTTCTGCGGTGGCGGCGTGCACGCGGCGCTCCAGGTGCTCGTTCAACAACCGCACCCGCTCTTCGCTCAACTTCAGCGCGCGTTCGTCCTCCTTGCGTGCCGTCACGTCGCGCAGCGATTCGATCGCGCCGACGACGCGCCCACTCCGGTCCCGCAGCGGCGCCGCCGTCATCCACACGTGGGCCCCGGCGCCGCTGCGCAGCGTCGGCAGGTACCGTTCGGCGCACAGGGTGTCGCCGCGGACATCGACATCGTGGGCCGTCGTCAGGCCGCCGCGGCCGACGCCCGCCAGGATCAGGTCGACGAGATCCGGCACCGCGTCGCCGCACAGCACGTCGGCATAGGCCCGCTCCGTGCGGTTGACCATCGCCTCCTTGGCGGTGCCGGTCATCTCCTCCATCGCCCGGTTCCACGCCACGATGCGCCCGGTGGCATTCACCACGAACGTCGCATCGGGCAGGAACTCGATCGTGTCGGCTAGTTGGCGGTGCGCGGCATCGCGCTCGTGGTCCGCCAGGCGTCGTTGCCAGGCGTTGGCCAGGATCTGCCCGACGGTCTCCAGCAGCGCCACGTCCTCGTCGGTCCAGTGGCCGACGCTGCGCACCGAGTGGAAGGCCAGCAGGCCGGCAATGGACCCGTCGTGGAACATGGGAATGAACAGCGCCGAGCGCGTCTCGTGGCGCAGCAGGCTCTCCTTCTCGGCCGTTGCTGCCGGCGGCATCGCCGCGACGTCCTCGATGTGGACGATGCGCCCGGCCGCCACGTTCTTCTGCAGCCACGGCAACAAGGGCAGCGAGGCTGGCATCCGGTCTGCCGTCACGGGCTCGACGCCTTCGGCTGCCCACGCGAACTCCCAGCTCAACGTGGCCCGATCCTCCAGAAGGCGCGCCACGAAACAGCGGTCGATGGTCGCCAGGCCGCCCACGGCGACCAGGGCGCGGGCCAGGGCGTCGTCCATTTCGCCTTCGGTCGCCGACGAGATGGTGCGCAGGATATTGGTGATGGCCGCCGAGGCCGTGCGGTGGTGGTTGATCTGTGCCCGTGAGCGGCGCTCCGAGCTGATGTCGGTGAACACGCAACGCAGGCCGCGGATATCGCCCATCGAGTCGCCGATGATGGGCGCCGCGATGACGCGCGCCGGCATGGCGTCGTGTCCGGCCAGGGCCAGGTCGAACTCACCGGTGGTGGGGATCAATCCACGGCGGGCGCAGTCGAGCAGTTCCAGGAAGGCCGCCTGCTGGGCCGGGTGGACGAGTTCCGCGATCGGGGCGCCCTCAAGCGCCGCGCCGACGTTCGAGGCCGCCGGGCCGCAGGAGCCGTCGTGGACCAGGAGAATGACGCCGCGGGAGTCGGTCTCGATGATCAGTTCGGGCAGAAGGCGCCCGAGGTCACGGACCCAGCGCCGGTAGGCCGGCGGGTGCGTGGGCTCGCAGGCGATGACCGCAGCGTCGGCCTCGGGCCTCCAGCGGGCCAGTCGCGTCAGGGCGGCGATGACGACGGCGCCGGCGGCCACCGGCAACATCGTCTGGGAAGCGCTCGCCCAGTTCAAGACCATGGAACTCTCCGTTCAGGGAGACCTCCATGTCCTACCCCGCTCCGTCGTTTCTTGAAGAGCGAAGGATAGGCGATTGCGGGGGACCGTTTCAAGGATCCGTAGGAAAATCCCTGATATTTCAGTAAGGATTGCTGTAATTACAATGAGTTACATCTCGCGATATTTTTTCAAATACGGGTGGCTGAACCCTCCCGGAATTTCCTGCCTCCGGGGGCAGTTCGTCCCGGCGTGGGCGATCCTGGTTTTAATTGTTTATTTGCGAGTCGGTTACCGAGACGCCGCGTCGGGACGATCCGCGACGCGCTATTTCCCCAGCAGCACGGCCTTGGCGATCATGCCGGCCATCTCGGGATTCTCCTTGAGCCGGCGGGTCGAGTACCCGTACCAGTCTGCGCCGAACGGCACGTACACCCGCAGGTGGTGCCCGTCGGCCAGGATGCGGCGGCGCACGTTCTCGCGCACGCCCAGCAGCATCTGGAACTCGTACTGGTCGCCCTTCAGGCCGCGCTCCCGGATGAGCGCGCGCGCATCGTCGATCAGCGGGTCGTCGTGGGTGGCGATGGCGGGATAAAAGCCGCCGTCGACCATCATCCGCAGCAGCTTCCGGTAGTTGGCGCGCACCTCTTCGCGGTCGCCGAACGCGATCGCCCGCGACTCCTTGTAGATGCCCTTGCACAGGCGCACGGTCGGCTTGTACCCGGCCAGCGAGCGCACATCGTCCTCGCTGCGCCGCAGCATCGCCTGGATGACGACGCCGACGTTCGTGAATCCCTCTTCACGCAGCTTGCGGAACGCGCGCAGCGTCGCGTCGGTGTACGGGCTGTTCTCCATGTCGATGTTGACGAAAATGCCCAGATCGCGGCCGCGCGAGACGAC
>CAIOLW010000071.1 GCA_903859215.1 uncultured bacterium
CCGAGCCGGTCGTCGTCACGCACCGCGGGCGGCCCATCGCCGTCATCCAGGGTATCGCGGCCTACGACCAGACGCTGCGCATGCGCGAACTGGTGGAGCAATTGCTGGCGCGCGGGGCGGCTCCGACCGAATGACGTCACTCCCCAACCACCCGCGGCAACACGCCCCCCGGCCGCCCGAAGTGCGGCGCCGCATCGGCGGCCTCGCACACGAACTGTCCTGACGCCGCCGACCAGTAGAGGCATCCCGCCTCGGCCGGCGGTCGACGGCGAACGAACGCCTCGGCTTCATCCAGCGCCGCCAGCCACGACGACTTGATCGCCTGCAGATCCATCGGCCCCGCCAGGTCGAGGCGCGCCAGGTCGGCAGGCTGCAGGCGTCCGCGCCGCTTCAGCATTTCCAAAAGCGACAGCGGCGAGAACCCGGGGTCCTTGCCCACCGCGGCCCACACCAGGGCGCCGAGCGGCAGCACGTGTTCGTGAAGGTGGAGCGTGTCGAGCAGGTCGCGCGGCTCGTCCCGGCCGGCCAGCGCCAGCACCTTGTTGGTCGCCAGGTCGATCGGATGCAGCACGTAGCCGAACTCGGCGCTCCTGACCGTCGGCAGGAACCGCCACGTCGAGTCCTGCGCCCACTCGATCTTCGTGGCGCCCTGCCCGCGCCGCACCACGACGCGGATGTAGCCCGGCTGGCTGATCTCCAGTTCGATCGCGAACCCGTCGGCGACCAGCAAGGCGCGGTCGGCCGCGAAGGCCGACGCCACGCGATCGGCGCTGTCATGGAAGTAGTCCAGATCGTTGCTGAACCGGCGCGTGTTCGGCGCCGCCAGGATGGCCGCGCCACCGGCGAGGTAGCTGTCCTCGCTGCGATGGGCCGCCAGCAGTCGACCGATATGAGCCTGGACCTCGGTCAGCGGCATAGCGCGGCTCCTTTCTCCCATGCTTCGCGGCCACCATACCGCATCAACTGCTCGGCCACCCACGCCACGTCTGCGGGGCCGATCACCAGGTCGGGCGGGCACGACCAGAAACACCGGGCATGAAACCGGCGATAAGCGCGCCGCGCCTCCCGCACCCGCACCATGGCGCGCGCCTGCCCGGCGTCGAGCTGCCGACGGCTCTTTCGACCGCCACGGCGGCCGATCTCGGCGAGGTATCTTCGTACGGCAGCGTCCATGGTTATATCATAAGCCGCTTATGTTTTATCGTCAACATTGGAAGGGGTATATATTCGCGGCCGCGACCCATGGCAAAAGGACCACGGTCCGTGGTCCTTTTGATTCGATACTGATTATCTTGGCGAACGGCCACTTGCGCCGGCGCCAGCACCGCCCAGCCGCACGCCACTTCGTGTGCCGTGTGGCGGTCCCTCAGAACATCCCCACCGCCTCCGCCGTATCCACGACCTTCCCGTAGTTCCTCTCAATAGTCGCCAGCGTCGCCGCCTGCACCATCGCCGCCGGCACCACGGTATCGCGCCACTTCAAGTCGCGCGTCGCGCACGCATCGGCCGCCACGACCACCTCGTACCCCAGGTCGGAAGCCGCCCGCGCCGCACCCTCGACGCACATGTGTGTCTGCATACCGCATACGATCACGCGCCTGATCCCCGCCGCCTGCAGCCGCTCCTGCAGGTCGGTCTTCAGGAACGCGTTCACTTCATCCTTCATCACGACCGCTTCGCCTTCACGCGGCGCCACGTCCGCATGGAACCCGCGCCCGGCCGAAGCATTGTGCCCCACATGCACCACCATCGCGCCATGCGCGCGCGCCGCGGCCAGCAGCTCAGCCGCCGCCGCACCCGCAGCTTCCGGCGCCACCAACGGCATCAGCCCGCCCGGGTAGTAGAAGTCCTGGATGTCGATCACCAGCAGCGCCGTCTTCGGCGCGGGCGCGGCCGCCTGGTCGTCAGCCCTCACCGGCGCCGCCACCGCCAACAACGCCATCGCCACCACCGCACCGACCGTCATCAGTCCACTCATCCCGCGCCCCCTTCCGTATGTACAACAAGCCCAGTGTGAGCGGCATGTTGCTGGGGCGAGTTAGTTGACTTATCAACCAATCGCCGCGAATTGGTTGATAAGTCAACTAACTGGGCCCAGCAACATACCGCTCACACGCCCCATTAGAACGTCGTCCCCAACCCCAACCGCACCTTGTCATTGCCGAACCGCCACGTCGTGGAGCGGCTGTCGCCGCTGTTGCGGCCCCACTCCATCGACAGGTCGGCGCTGTACTCGGCCAGCACCTGCACGTGGGCGCCGAGGGCATAGTCGACGCCCACGACGGCCGTCGCGCCCCCCGTGAGCACCAGGTAGTGATCGTTGGCGCGGCCATTGCTGGAGTCCGCGTCGTACAGGTACTCCGTGTAGCGGAGCGCCAGGATCGGCCCGTAGCCCCAGTACGAGGACAGGCCGCCTGTTCCGGGTTGCCGGCGGATGCGCTCCGCGCGCGCGTTGAGCGCGTAGTTGTTGAGCCGATGGCCATCGTTGGCCTTGCGATCGACGAGCGGGGAGCCGACCAGCCGCCAGCCGCGCGTCGGGCTCGAGGCCCAGCGCCAGCCGATGCCGTAGCCGCTGAACGCTGAGGCGTGCAGGTCGCCCGCCAGTTCGACGATCGGGCCGGACGGCAAGGTTGTCGCGGCCGCGGCCGCCATCACCCCATCGCCCGTCCGACCCCACGCCGTGACGAGTTTCAGCTGGGCGCCCGAACTCGCCAGCTGCACGAACTCCTGGGCGTCCGGGAAGTCGGGATGGTTGAACGCGTCCCGTTCGTACCGCAGCGCCAGGCCGTATTCGACCAGCAGGGCGACGTCCGGCGTCAGGCTGTACTCGACCCCGAAGTCGGACTGCCAGGCGACGTGCGTCTCTTCGATCGGCGAGCCGCCGTAGAACATCGTCTGCAGTCCCGTCGCCCAGTAGGTGCGCAGCGGGCCGTGCGGCTGCTGGCGCCGCAGGTACTGCATCAGCACCTCGGCCGTGAACGTGCCCGAGGGTCCGTCCGTCACGTCGCCGCGCGAGGAACTCACGATGTAGCCCGTCAGCCGGCCGCCCAGCCGCAGCCCGTTGCGGTCGTCGAACATGTTCCGCCACATGAGGCCCGAGTAGCCGCCGAGCCCCGACAGCGTCCCCAGCCCATCGATGTTGAACTCCAGCGCCGAGCTGCGCGTCGAAGCCGTCTCGTCCAGGTCCCGCGCCCGCCGCGCCGCGCGGTCCCCCCACGGGTACACCGTCACGAACGTCGCCATCGCCGGCAGCCCGTTGAACGACTTCAGCTCGGGCATGTACGTCAGGTGGATCGTGGCGCGCGGCGTCCGCACCGCCACGAACGGGTAGGGCGTCACCACCGGATGGTCGTCGTTCAGGGACTGCGACTTGGCGTTGATCAGCTGCAGCCCGAACTCGAACGGCCCACCTGCCCGCACCCGCCCGCCCAGCGACAGGTGGTAGTTGGCGTGGGCGAACGAGTCCCGGTACACGCCGCCGTTGATCTCCAGCGAGGCCCGCGCCGACCGCGCGAACGTCCACTGCGCGCCCAGCCCCGGGTTGAACTCGCTCAGGTCATCGTCGTAGGGATTCTTGAAGTGGTGCGAGAAGCCGAAGATGTTCACGCCCACTTCGCCGGCGTGGGCGCAGGGCGATACGACTGATAGAGCAAGGGCGGCAACCAGGCACAAGCGGCGAAGAAACATGTCGAGGCATCCCATCGGGTCAGGGCGTGGGTGGGTGGGGATGTTGATGCCGGGTGATCATACAGGGCCATCCGGCCGGGAGCCAGCGTTTCGGTCGGCGGCCGGGAGGTGTGCGGTGTGTTGATGGAGGCAGTTGGTTGACTTATCAACCAATCACTCCGGATTGGTTGA
>CAIOLW010000072.1 GCA_903859215.1 uncultured bacterium
CTGGCCGCCGCCGGCGCCGCTTTCGACCTCAGCATCGCCACGGGCAGCCGCCCCCACGCGGGGCGCGACGCGGAGACGCTGCCGTCCGCGGTCGACCGCCACGCCTGAACCGGACAGCCGCCCCCATGGAAACAGCGAAACTCCCTGCAAAGGGAGTTTCCCGTTCGTGCCGAACTGCGGGGCGGGTCGCTACTTTTCCCCGTCCAGCCGACGCGCCTTCCGGCGCATCGCCTCGAGGTCGACCTTTTCGGAGGCCGCCGCGCCGAGCGTGGTGCTCTTGATTTCCTCGTAGATCTCGTGTCGGTGCACGGGGATGCTCCGCGGCGCGTCGATGCCGATCTGCACCTGGTCCCCACGGATGTCCACGATCATGATGGCGATGTCATCGCCGATCATGATCTTCTCGTTGCGCTTGCGACTGAGGATGAGCACGGGACCTCCCTGTCCTGTTTCCAGCCACACACCCCACAGGGCGTGGCCGGCTCAGGCCCCGACGGTCTCGGCAGCCCCGGCGGTCATCCGCAGGGCACCCAAGGCTGTCGGCACCGTCTGGCCGGCATTTTCCGGGCTCTGGCCGGTTACGGCAAGCTCAAATTTGCAGTAGTCGATCTCCTGCCGCAGGCTCCAGCGCTGGTCGTCCAGGGTCAACTGCAGCCCGCGGCGGGTCTCGGTGTCGATCACCAAGGGGGCCATCAGGTTACCCGTGACCAGGACCCCGCCCGGATGGACCGTCGTGATCACCATGACCGTCAGGTTCGCCGGGTCGGTGTTCCGCAGGTGGCGGGCCGCCGCGGCGGGAACGTCGAACTCGTAGCTGTCGTGGAAAAGCCACGAATGGCTGACCGGGACGCCGAAATCGCTGCGGTCGATGGACTGCAGCCACTTCATCGGGATGTCGTCCCCCATCTCCAGCAGGAGCCAGTCGCGCAACTGCGGCATGCCGACCAGGCCGTCCGGAAGGTGGATGACGTCACGCTGCTGGTAGTCCAGTTCCCCGAACCGCACCGTGTTGAACTTCGGCATCAGAGGCTCCTTGTCGCTCGCGGCGCTGCGCGCCGTCCCCCGGGCTAACGCAAATACTGCATCAGGTTGGTCTGGTAGAGCTTGCTGGCCACCAGCAGGCTCGCCTGGTACGTCGACTGGGCGCGACTGAGGTCGGAGGCGACCTTGGCCACGTCCACATCCTGCTCCAGCGACAGGTTCGAGCGCAGGCGCTCGTCCCGCTGCCGGAGCACGCCATCGGACCAGTCCAGGTCGTTCTGGCGCCCGCCGTTCTTGATCATCAACTGTTGCACGAGGCTCTCCAGCGACGCGAGCTCGCCCGCGGCGCCGCGGATCGAGTCGGTGTCCCTGGCATTCAGGGCGGTCTTCAGGTCCTCGAGCATCCCGAACAGGCGCGTCGGCCCGCCCTCACCCGTCAGGCCGAGCGCGGACGCCGTGTTCGTCGCATCGGCATTGGCGATCGTGAACCGGTCCGTGCTGCCACCCACGACGACCAGCGCCGAGTCGCGGATCTGGAGTTCCATGCCGGGCACGGCGGCGGCGATGGCGGTGCGCACGCCGCCCAGCGTCGTGGCCGCGCTGAGGTCCACCGGATACGCGGTGCCCCGCCACGTGATCGTCATGGCCCCGAGCGGCAGCTTGCCGGCCAGGGTCGGCACGTTGGCCAGCAGCGTCGTGTCGGTAGCTGCGGCCCGCACGTCGCGACCGGTCAGGGTGCCGCCGGGCGTCGTCCCGTTGATGCCGAGGGACGCCGCCGTCCCGCCGCCGGCAACTTCGGTAACCACCATGGGGCCTGTGCCGGACAGGACGAGTCCCTTCGCGTCGGTGCCGACGGCCGCCGTCACGGCGCCGCCGGTGGTCGCGCTGATCGTGTTGATGACATCCGTCACGGTCAAGGCGCCCGAGAGGTCGACCTCCCACGTGGCGCCGGTTCCGTTCGTGATCGAGATGGAGCCGGCTTCCCAGCCGCCGCCGAGGTTCAGGTCGGACAGCAGCGAAGCCCCGGTCACGGCCGGCGCAACGTCCACGCGCCCGCCGAGGGTCGCGGCGCTGCTGCCCATGAAGACGCTGCCGGGCATGTTCACGGCGGTTGTCGAGGACGGTCCGGTCCGCGACATGATCTCCCCTTCATCGCCCTGGTAGAGGACCGAATCGCCGCTGCGCACGAACGGCGGCGTGAAGACCTGCCTTCCGGAGAAGATGTAGTTGCCCTCGACGTCGGTGTTCAGGACGTCCATGAGCCGGTCCATCAGGGCCTGGACCTCGACGACCGCGGTGCTGTTGGACGCCAGCGCCGACGACTCGCGCAGGGCCAGTTCGCGCACCTGCGACAGCACGTCGCTGATGCTCTGGAGGGCGACGTCCGTCGCGTCGACGATCACGCGGCTCTTGGAGACGTTGGACAGGTAGTCCTCGTTGTTGGCGAGGAGCGAATTGTACCGGTTGACGGTGCCGACGGCGCGCGGGTCGTCGGCATAGGAGTTCAGGCGGCGCATGCTGCCGGCCATCCGCTGCTGGTCCAGCATGTTGCCCAGGCTGCGATTGAGGTCGCCGAGCAGGATCGACGCCATGTAGCTGTCGGTGATGCGCATACTCATCGCGTCGCCCCCTCCTTCAGCCGATCATGTTCAGCAGTGTGTCGTACATCTGCTGGACGGTGCCGATGATCTTCGCTGCCGCGTTGTAGCTGTTCTGGTACCGCACCATCGAGGCGCCCTCTTCGTCCAGGCTGACGCCGGACACGGAGGCCAGCTTCGAGTCCAGCGCGGCCACCACGTTCTGCTGGTTGGCCACCATGAACTCGTAGGTGCTCCGGTTGCTGGCCAGCTCCGTCAACAGGGAGCGGTACTGGTCCGAAACCGTCGTGCCCCCGGTGCCGCTGCTGCTGACGTTGCCCAGGTTGGCGATGGCCAGGGCGATCTCGTTGTCGCCGGCGGCCGTCGTGCGCCCCGCGGCCACGAGAGCCGGGTTGTCCTTGAGGGCCTGGTTGACGTCGATCGTATGCATGCTGGTACCCGTGAAGAACAGCAGTCCGCTGCCGTCGGAGGTGCGCCCCTGCGTGTGCAGGGCGTTGACCTCGCTGACGATCTTCGCGGCCAGGCCGTCGAGCTGCTTGCGCACGTTGGAGACCTGCACGTCGCGGCTGGTCAGCAGCCCCTCCAGCTTGCCCTGCGAGAGCGTCACGGCCTGCTTGTTGCCCTGGGTGACCACGCTCATGCTGTAGCCGCTGCCCGTGCTCTCGTAGCTGCTCTGGAAGAGCGTCGCGCTGTCGCGGGCGACCATTGTGCGCCCCGCCAGGATGATGTCCTTGGAGCCGTCCTCGCGCTCGTGGACCGAAACCTCGGCGATGGCCGAGATCTGCGTGATCAACAGGTCCCGCTGGTCGCGCAGGTCGTTGGCCGGCTCGCCGCTCGTTTCGGTGGCCATGATCTGGCCGTTCATGTCCGCAACCTGCGTGAGCAGGCGATTCAGGTTGCCCATCTCAAGCTGGATGCTGTTGTCGATGTTGGACTCGAGCGCCGTCAGGCTTTCGTCGATGGAATGCAGGTCGGCCACCAGGCTCTTGGCGCTGGCGACGACATTCTGCTTCATCGTCGGGTTGATCGAGGCCTGCGAGAGCGCGTTCCACGACTTGAAGAATGACGACAAGGCGTTGCCCAGATGGTCGTTGTCGACCGAACCGAGGATCGACTCCACTTCGCTGAGCGAGGAATTGATGGCGCCGTACGATTCGCCGCGGGCCGTCTGGGCGCGCAGGTTGTTCAGGACGAACTCGTCCTGGATGCGGCGGATGCCTTCCACTTCCACGCCGCGCCCGATCGCGCCGTACGCGGTCATGTCGGGGCGACGGGCGGCGAACTGGACTTCCTGACGGCTGTAGCCGCGGGTGTTCGCGTTCGCGATGTTGTGACCGGTCGTGGCCAGGCCGGCCTGCGCGGCGAACAGGGCCGACAGGCTGGTGTCCATGATCGAGTTCAAGCCGGGCATGCGGGTTCCTCTCAGGCTTGCCGGACGATGACGCCGCCCGGGCCGAGGTCGTGCTGCTTGGCGTCACCGCGGTAACAGCCCGCGGGATCCTGCAGCACGCAACGTTTGAAGATCTCCGCTTCCTCGTGCGCCAGGTCGACGCAGAACTCGGCCAGCTGCCGGTTCAGCGCATTCTGGCGGGCCAGCGTGCCGGCCGTCGTCCGGATCTGCGCGAGCAGGTCCGAGACCAGCTGGCGCCGCGACGGATGCGCGTAGTCGAGCAGGTCGCCGACGCGACCGGGAGGAATCGCCACGCCCATCCGGCTGCCCAGCGACGCCACGAGCCGTTCGCGGGCCAGGCGGGCGCGATCCGAGGCGGGGATCCACCGCCCCCAGTCTCCGGCGTTGGCGGCCAACCGGTCGACATCTTGCCGCTTCATGTAGGAATTCTGCCGCCAGGCCAGGCGCAGCAGGCGCCGGTAGTGCGTCAATTCCTCGGCCAGAAGTTCGGCCAGGAGGCTAACTTCTTCCGGTTGCAGCAGATTCGGCTCGTTGTGCATCGTCCCGCATCCTCAGTGAATGGGTTTGGGCTGAAACGCTTACTCCTGCCCTGTATCCAGATCCGTGCCACGCTGCAGGCGCTCGTAGCGTTGCATGACCCTCTGGACGTACGCGCGCGTCTCGCCGAAGCCCGGCACCCGTCCCCCGGCGCGCGCCACGGCGCCCGGCCCGGCGTTGTAGGCGGCCAGCGCCAGGTCCAGCCGGCCGTCGAAACGGTCAAGCTGCTCGGAGAGGTAGCGGGAGCCGCCGGCCAGGTTCGCCGCCGGGTCCAGGGCGTTGTGGACGCCGAGCTGGCGCGCCGTGCCCGGCATCAGCTGCATCAGGCCGCGGGCGCCCACCGCCGACCGCGCCGACGGGTTGCCCCCCGACTCCTCCATCACGACCGCCAGCACCAGGCGCGGGTCCAGGCCGGCATCAGCGGCCGATTTCTCGATGTGGTCGCCGAACCGGCGCACGGTATCGGCTTCGGCCGGCGCGAGGCCGGCGGCGGCGAGCCCGCGGTCGGTGGGGACCAGGCCTACGCGCAGGGGGCGGGCAGCGTCGGCAGCAACTGGGGGCGCGGCGGCTGGCGCCGCCTCGCGCCTGGGCAACCGCTCGTCCGTGTGGTCCGCCGTTGTGGCTGTCGGCGCGGTTGCGGCCGGCACGTTGTCCAGCAACGGCGCCGCGGGGCCGGCAGCTGGCAGGGCCAGCGGCGTGGGCATCACATCCCGGGCCGTGACCGGTCGCGGCGCTCCGATGTCTGCGGCGTGGGTCGCGTTCTGCCGGTAGCGTGACAGGGCCAGCGAGGCGGGAAGGCCGTGCCCAGGCCTGGCTGCGCCCAGGAGATCCCCCTCACCGGAAGCCGCGCCGACTCCGGCTTCGCCGCCACCGTCGTCGCCGAGGGCCGCGGCAGGATCGTCGGTGGCGAACTGGGAGGCGAACTGCGATTCCAGCAGTTTCGCGATGCCGAACCCTTCACCGGTACCGGACAGCACCTTCGCCATCTCGGCGTCGTGCATCTGCTGGTACATCCGGGTCGCGCTGCCGCCCATCAGGTCGCTCTCGGGGACGGTCTGGCGCATCGCACCGAGCATCATGTTCAGGAACACGCCCTCGAATTCGCGGGCGGTGCGGGCCAGGTCCTCGCGCGTGTGCGGCGAGCGCTTCTGCTGGAGCGAGCGTACCTTCGCCTCGTCGCCCGCGAGTTGCGCGCGATCGACCACCGACTGGACCTGCCCGTTGCCTGTGACTTCCATGGCTGCCTACATGATCACCAGGTCCGCCTGCAGCGAACCGGCCTGTTTGAGGGCTTCCAGGATAGCGATGATGTCGCGCGGGGTGGCGCCGATCTCGTTCAGCACCGCCACCACGTCCGCCACCGTGCTGGTGTCCGGCACGCGCAGGACGCGGGCATCGTGCTCGGCAGTGTCGGTCTGCACGTTCGGCGTCACGACGGTCTTGCCGCCCTGGCTCAGCGGTTGCGGCTGCGATACGTCATAGCTTGTGCTGACGATGACCTTCAGCGTGCCGTGCGCGACGGCCGCTTCCTTCAGCTTCACGTTCTTGCCGACGATGATCGTGCCAGTGCGCTCGTTCAGGACCACACGTGCAGGCGCATCGCTGGCGGCCGCCAGCAGCCCCATCGCGGCCACGAACGTCACGGGGTCGGCGCCCAGTGCGGCGGGGATCGTCACCTCGACGCGCTGCGAGTCGCGCGCCAGGGCGACGCCGTCGCCGAAGGCCTTGTTGATGGAGGCGGCCACGGACGAAGCCGTCTGGAAGTCGGGCGAATGCAGCAGCCAGGCCAGCTTGCCGCCCTGCTGAAAGCTGCCCCCGATGGGGACGCGGACCGTGCCGCCGTTGCTGATGATACCCGCCTGCGCGTGGTTCTTCCGGACGCTGTTGCCGGCGCCGGCGGTCACATTGAAGCCGCCCAGCGAGACGCTCCCCTGCGCCACGACGCGCACGGTGCCGTCCATCGACTTGAGCGGCGTCATCACCAGCGTGCCGCCCTCGAGGCTGCCGGCGTCGTTCATGGAGCTGACCTTCACGTCGATGCGGCCGCCGCTGTTCCCGTTCGGGTCCAGGTCGGCGGTGACCATCACCTCGGCGACGTTCTTGGCCTTGAGGTCCTTCGGGTTGACGGTGACGTCCAGCCGCTCGAGCAGCGTCGCCAGCGAAGTGCTGGTGCCGCCGGCCGTGGGGCTGTCGCCCGTGCCGTTCAGGCCGATGACCAGGCCGTAGCCCACCAGCGGCTCGGGGCTCGTGCCCTCGAGGAAGGCCAGGTCCTTGATGCGGGATTCGTCCGCCTCCAGCGCCGCCGCCGGCAGCGCCAGCGCCAGCGCCGCCAGCAGCGCCATGGCCGCCACCGGGAACCCGCTCGTCGCGATGATGTCGCGCCTCCGTGTCATGCCGTCCTCCTAGAAGAGCCAGTTCAGGATGCGCGTGACGACCCCGGGCTGGGCGGCGTCCGTGACCAGGCCCGAGCCGTTGTAGGCGATCTGGGCGTCCGAGATGTACGTGCTCATGATCGAGTTGTCCGAGCCGATGTCGCGCGCGCGACAGATGCCGGTGATCTCGATCATCTGCTTCTCGCCGTTGATGTTGACCATGCGCGAACCCGCAAGGCGGAAGTCGCCGTTGTGCAGCACTTCGGTGATGCGCGCGGTGATCTGCGCCTGGAGGTTGCCGGCGCGCTGCGTGTCGCCGTTGCCCTGGAACTTGTTCTCCGACGACAGGCCGAAGGTCTTGATGAAGTCGAGCGCGCCGAGGCCGGGGCCGGCGGTGTGCTCGCTCTTGTTGTCGGCCTTGGTCTTCGCCGACGAGGTGGCGGTCGCCTCTTCGGTGATGAGGATCGTCACCAGGTCGCCGACCCGGTGCGCCTTCATGTTGCTGACCAGGGACGTTCCCGTCTCCAGGTCGATCAGCGGCCGGTTGGCCGACGCCGTCGCCGGCGCGAGGGCCACGGCTGCCGCCACTGCCGCCGCCAGGGACCACCATGCGTTCCGCTTCATCTCAGCGCCTCCATTCGACCA
>CAIOLW010000073.1 GCA_903859215.1 uncultured bacterium
GCCATCATCATGGTGTACCTGATCCTGGCCGCGCAGTTCGAATCGTTCATCGACCCGCTGTCGATCATGCTCTCGCTGCCGCTGGCGGTGGTCGGCATGGCCGCCATGCTGGCGCTGACCGGCGATGCGCTCAGCATCATCTCGCTGATCGGCCTGATCATGCTGATGGGGCTGGTGACGAAGAACGCCATCCTGCTGATCGACTACACGAAGACACTCAGGGAGCGCGGACTGGAACGGCGCGAGGCGCTGATCGAGGCCGGACGCACCCGGTTGCGCCCGATCATGATGACGACGCTGGCGATGATCTTCGGCATGCTGCCGACGGCCCTGGCCATCGGTGCGGGCGCCGAGATGCGGGCGCCGATGGGCCGCGCGGTGATCGGCGGCCTCATCACCTCGACGATGCTGACCCTGATCGTGGTGCCGGTGGTGTATTCGCTGCTGGACGACTTGGCTTCGCGGCGCAAGCGGTCGCAGGGGGCGCTCATCACGGCCGCGAACCCGGGCGTGGTCGCGACGATGATGGCGATCGTGGCGGTGCTGGCGGTTTTCGCGCCGGCGACGGCCCACGCCCAGCCGACGACTGCCCCTGTGGACACCCTGCGCCTGACCCTGGCCGAGGCGACGCACATGGCCGCCGAGCAGCACCGCAACGTGCAGACGGCGCGCGCCTACCAGGACTGGGTGCACGGCAAGTACGTGCAGGAGCGGTCCGGCGCGATGCCGGACATCAAGCTGTCGGCCGGGCTGTCACGCCAGCACGACGAGAGCCAGACGGCGCTGTTCGGCGGGCTGTTCCCGCCGCAGCAGGATGTGAAGTTCGGCGAGGCGTCGCTGTCGCAGGCGCTCTTCACGTGGGGGCAGGTCGGCTGCGCCGTCCACGCCGCGAAGGAAGGCATCGCCGGCGCCGGCGACCAGGTCGAGCAGGCGCGGCAGGCGGCCGTCGTCGAGGCGACGCGGGCCTACGGCGACCTGCTGCTGGCCCGCGAGCTGGCCGACCTGGCGGCGCGCGACCTGGGGCTGAAGCACAAGCACGCCGACGAGGCGCAGCGCCGCTTCGACGAGGGCACCGCGACCGACTACGACGTGCTGGCCGCCCGCGTGGCGCTGCAGAACGTGAAGCCGCAGGCGATCCGGGCCGCCAACGCCGTGCGCACGGCGCGCGACCGCCTGCAGTTCGTGCTGGCGGCTGATCGACCCGTCGACGCCGTGGGCCGGCTTGACTCGGGCGACACGACGGCCACCTTCCCGGACTACGCGACGGCGCTGGCGACGGCGCTGGCGCACCGGCCCGACCTGGCCTCGCTCATGCACGATCGCGCCATCCGCAAGGACCTGGTGAAGATCTACAATGCGGGCGACAAGCCGCGCCTGGACCTGCACGCGACGGCCGGCAAGCGGTCCTACAACATCGACGGCCTGAACGCGGAGGGGCCGTACTGGAGCGCGGCGCTGGCGTTCTCGTTCCCCATCTTCGACGGCCTGCGCACGCGCGGGCAGGTTGCGCAGGCGCGCAGCGACCTGCACACGCTGGCGATCGACGAGGCGCGGCTGCGCGATCGGGTGGCCCTCGAGGTGCGCACGGCGCTGGGTGCGGTGGAAGAGGCGCGCGGCATCGAGGCGGCGCTGGCCGGCACCGCGGAACAGGCCCAGCGCCTGCTGAAGATGGCCGAGGACGGCTACGGCCTGGGCGTGACGACCTTCCTGGACGTCGAGGACGCGCAGGTCGGCCTGCTGCAGGCCGAAACCAACCTGGCCGGCGCGCGGCGTGATAGGCTGGTGGCCGAGGTGACGCTGCAGCAGGTGCAGGGCGTGATGCCGTAGGCGATGGCCCGCGCGTTGTCCGACGCGAAACGGCCGGCCGCCCCGAGGGCAGCCGGCCGCTTCCGTTTCCGGGGCTCCGGCAACCGACTTGCGCCGGCGCAAGTCGCCGCTACTTCAGCGCGAACTTCACGGGGATCCTGATGCTGATGTCGACCGGCTTGCCGTCGAGCCGGGCCGGCTCGAAGCGCCACTGCTGCACGGCCGCGAGCGCGGCGGCGTTGAAGGCGGGATGGCCCTCGACCGGCTTTTCGACCTTCGCGCCCGCCACGGCGCCGGCGGCCGAGATGTCGACGGCCAGGATGACGATGCCCTCCACGCCGTCCTTGCGCTCCTGTTCGGGGTAGACGGGCTTGGCCATCGAGGCGGGGATCAGTTTCGGTTCGGTCGGCTGGCCCGCGGCGGGGCCGGCGGTGGCCGCCGCGGGAAGCGGAAAGTTGCTGCAAAGACACGGCCGCCGGGCCTGTTCGACCCGGCGGCCCCGTTCTTCACACACGGCGAAAGACTATTTGAGAAGCGTCATCTTCCGCGACTCGTTGATCCCCGGCCCTTCCAGCCGGTAGAAGTACACGCCGCTCGGCTGGCCCGTCGCGTCCCAGGTCACGACGTGGTCGCCGGCCGCCAGGCTGCCCTCGACCAGGCGGGTCACCTCCTGGCCGCGCAGGTTGTAGATGGTCAGCCGGACGGCGCTGTCCCGCGCCAGCGTGAACGCGAACTCGGTGATGGGATTGAACGGGTTCGGCCGGTTCTGCCGGAGCACCGCGGCCGCGGCCGGGACCACCGATTCGCCCGGGCCCGGTTCGGCGCCCGTGCTCGTCAGCAGCAGGCCGCTGAACGTGATCTGGTCGATGTAGATGTCGTCCGAATCGTCGCTCGCGTCGCAACGGAACCGGAGTTTCGCATTCGTCGGGTAGGCGAAGCTGGCGCGCGGGATGCTCACGAGGCCGCGACAGTAGGCGCCGTTGTTGAACGTCGTGCCGGCCACGTACGTCGCCGCGCGCACCCAGGCCGTGCCGTTGAAGTACTCGACGAAGAAGTCCTCGCCGGCCTCCATGCCCACGGCCTTGTAGTAGAACTCGACCTTCAGGTCGGCGTACCGGGTCACGTTGTAGCCGGCCTTGTGATAGAACGAGGCCTGCACGCCGGTGTCGTCCTGGATGTTGGCGGCCGCCTTGCCCTGTCGCGCCAACGCCGTGGCCGTATAGCGCAGCATGTCCGTGCCGCCGTCGACGTACGAGCCCATGCCGGCTTCGAAGGCGTCGGCGGTGATCGTCACCCAGGTGCCCGTCGGCACCGTCACCGTCACGTAGCCGGTGCGCGTCAGCGTGTTCGTGCCGGCGGCGTTGGTCACCGTCAGCGCAACGCTGTAGGTGCCTGCTGTCGCGTAGGCATGGCTCGGGTTCCGCGTGACGGCGGTGCCGCCGTCGCCGAACGTCCAGGCCCAGCTCGAGGGCGCATTGGTCGACAGGTCGGTGAAGGTGACGGCCAGCGGCGCCGAGCCGGTGACGGGCGTGGCCGAGAAATCGGCCACGGGCGCGACCAGGGTGCCGACCGTGATGTACGAGGTCTGCGTCACCGTGTTGGACCCCGCTGCGTTGGTCGCGGTCAGGGCCACGTTGTAGGTGCCGGCGTCCGTGTAGGTGTGGCTCGGGTTCTGCAGCGTCGAAGTGCCCCCGTCGCCGAAGGTCCAGCTCCACGAGGTAGGCGAGCCGGTCGAGGCGTTGGTGAAGCTGACCGCCAGCGGCGCGTAGCCGCTGACCGGCGTGCCCGAGAACGCCGCGGTCGGCGCCACCGGGGTCGCGCCGGCGACGGCCGCCTGCGCATTGACGAAGCCGTAGCCCGCGTAGCGGTCCCAGCCTGCAGCCGATTCGGCATTGACCACATCGCGCGCCGTGGTCGTGAGCGCCGCGCGCACCTGAGCCGGCGTGTAGGACGGGTTGGCCGAGCGGACCAGCGCCGCGACGCCGGCCACGAACGGCGTGGCGCAGCTGGTGCCGTTGAAATAGGGCTCGACGTCGCCCGGTCGGTAGCCGCCGCTGCCCATGATGTCGCACGCGGGCAGGATGGTCGGGCCGATCAGGTCGACCGCCGCGGCCGCGTCCTTCGTCACCGAACCGTAGCTGGAGCCCCACCAGCGCTCGCCGTCGCAGGTGACGCCGCGCGCGTCTGCGGTGACGCCCGCGTTCAACTGCGCCGCCACGCTGGAACTGCGCTTGCGGTCGCCGCCCGGAGAGGCCGCGCCGACGCCGATCACGTACGGGCTGGCGGCCGGGTAGCTGATCGAGGTCTTGTTGTCGTTGCCGGTCGCCGCCAGCAGCACGCAGCCCGCGTTGTAGGCGTACTGCAGCGCCGTCTCGGTTGCGGCGTCGGTCAGGATGGCCGCGCCGAAGCTCATGCTGACCACCTCGGCGCCGTGGTCGGCGGCGTAGTAGAGCGCGCTCTGGATTGCGCTGAAGTACATCGTGCCGGCGGTGTTGGCCACCTTCAGCGGCATGATGCTGCAACCGGGCGCCGCGCCCACCGTACCGGCGCCGTTGTTCATCGCCGCCGCGATGCCCGCGCAGCAGGTGCCGTGGCCCGGGCTGCCGGAGTTGTCGTCGGGGTTCGCGTCGTTGTCGCCAAAGTCGTAGCCGGTGACCTGGCGCAGGTCGGTGTGGTCGGCGTCCACGCCGCTGTCGATGATGGCGATGACGACGCCGGCCGAACCGTAGCCCTGCGCGCCGTCCCACGCCTCGGGCAGGTTGGCGTCCATGCCGGCGGTGCCGACACCGGCGCCCGAATGCGTGTACGTGCTGACCCAGTCGAAGCCGGGCAACTGCGCCGTGTTGTTGAGCCCCCAGTTGGTCGCGTAGTACGGATCGGTCGGCGTCGCCGCCGGCGTCGCGACCCAGTCCAGCGAAACGGCCTGCACCTCGGGCAGGGCGGCGAACTGGTCGGCCAGGTCGGGCAGGTTGTCCGCGTTCCCGAAGTCGAACATGAACCAGCGGTCGACGCCAGAATCGGCGGCCTTGTTCACGTTGAGCGTCGCCTCGTACGGCCGGCTGATGCTGGTGACGCCGGCCTCCTGCGCCAGCGCGTCGACGCCGGTGAGCCCCGTCTGCGAGAACGGCACGCGGGCGCCCTTGTTCATCGACACGCCCAGCAGCGACTTCTCGATGGCGGTATCGCGGATCTGGACGAGCAGGCGGCCCGGCGCGTACGGCAGCGAATCGTCGGGAGCCGCCATGAACCCGTAGAGCGCGTGCGCGTGTGGCGCGGGCGCGTCCGGCATCAGAACGGTCTTCAGGCCGACGGCCAACAGAACCGGCAGGACGACCGAGGAGCCGACGCGAAAAATCGCGCGCGCCCCTGGAAAGCCGTGGTGTCCGTTCATGGCTGCTCCTGACGATGGGCATGATAAGGCATCGCAAGACACGGGCGGTCAGGTACGCCCTCGCAAGGCCGGTGCCAGCAAACGAGTTAAGCAGCCCTCCCGGCGGGCAGCCCGGCAAGCTACTGTAAGTCTTTACCTTAGGAAACAGGACGGGAAGACGCGCCGCGCCGGGGAAGCGCCGGGTCGTGCGGGCAACGGGCTTTCTGCTTTGGAGGGGGCGATTGGCGGGGCTGGTTCGGGGGCAATCTGCC
>CAIOLW010000074.1 GCA_903859215.1 uncultured bacterium
CGCGAACCGGTGCTAGGTTGGGCATATGTGGGAAAAGGTCTCCGGCAGCATCATCATCGACGTCCTCGATATCCTCATCGTGGCCTACCTGCTCTATCGCCTGATCGTGTTCATCAAGGACACGCGGGTGATCCAGATGTTCGTCGGGCTGGGCCTGCTGCTGGTGCTGTCGTTCGTGGCCGAGACGCTGGGCATGATCGTGGTCGGGCGCATCATCGGCACGCTGCAGACGGTGTGGGTGGTCGCGTTCATCATCATCTTCCAGCCTGAGCTGCGCTCGGCGCTGACCACGCTGGGGCTGGGCAGCGGGCTCGGGCGCAAGGGCGTGCGCGAGATCCCCGCCGAACAGGAACTGCTGAAGGCCGTCACGCGCATGTCCAAGCGCGGGTTGGGCGCGCTGATCGTGGTCGAGCGCGAGGTGCGCCTGAGCGACTGGGTGCAGAAGGGCGTGCCGCTGGACGCCGAGATCACCGCCGCCACGCTCGAGGCCATCTTCACGGTGCCGGGCCCGCTGCACGACGGCGCCGTCATCATCAGCAACAACAAGATCGCCGCCGCCGCGGTCATCCTGCCGATCGCCGAGCGCGAGGAACTGGGCTATGTGCTGGGCACGCGGCACCGCGCGGCCATCGGCATCAGCGAGCTGTCCGACGCGATCGTGCTGGTGGTGTCCGAGGAGACGCGCGCGATCAGCCTGGTCTACGGCGGGCACATCCGGCGCGGCCTGACGATGGAAGACCTGACGGCCGAACTGGCGCGCGTGTACCGCCGCCAGAGCGGCGGGCCGCGCAAGCACAACCGGCGGGCGAGCGACCGGACGGTCGAGTTGCCGGTCGAGCCTGTGCGCAGCGGCGGCGCCGTGACGCCGGAATCGCAGGGCTGAGCTGAGCGGCGACAGGCGCCGCACGGGAAAGTCATAGGGCGCGCTGCCAACCGGCGGCGCGCCCTTTCGCTTGCCCGGTCGCGCGCGGTCAGCCGCGCGCGCGCTGGATGAGGGCGAGGTCGGCCAGCACCAGGGCGGCCATCGCCTCGACGATGGGAACCGCGCGCGGCACCACGCACGGGTCGTGGCGGCCGCCGGCGGCCAGGTCACGCAGGGCGCCGTCGTAGCCGGCCGTGCGCTGGGCGCGGGCGATCGTGGCCGGCGGCTTGAAGGCCACGCGGAAGAGGACGGGCTCGCCGTTGCTGATGCCGCCCTGCACGCCGCCGCTGCGGTTGGTGGCGGTGCCGAGGCCGCCGTCACGCGCAACGAAGGCGTCGTTGTGCTCGGAGCCGCGCAGGGCCGCGCCGGTGAAGCCGGAGCCGATCTCGAAGCCCTTGGTGGCCGGCAACGACAGCATCGCGTGCGCGAGCAGCGCCTCCAGCTTGTCGAACACGGGCTCGCCCCAGCCGGCAGGCAGGCCGCGGCAGGCGCACGCGATGACGCCGCCCACCGAATCGCCGTCGGCCTGCGCGGCGGTGATCGCCTGCGCCAGGGCGTCGGCCAGCTGCGGGTCGGGGCAGCGCGTCGGGTGCGCGTCGACCTGCGCGCGCGTGATCGTGGCGGGGTCCACGCGCGCCGGCCCCAGGCCGCCGACCTGCTCGACCCAGGCGACGACTTCGACACCGCAGGCCGCCTGCAGCCAGTGCGCGGCGATGGCGCCGCCCGCGACCCGGCCGACGGTCTCGCGCGCGCTGGCGCGGCCGCCGCCCGAGGCCGAGCGCAGGCCGTACTTCTGCTGCACCGTGTAGTCGGCGTGCGAGGGCCGCGGGGCCTCCGCGAGTTCGGCGTAGTCGCCGGGACGCTGGTCGCGGTTGCGCACCAGGAGCGCGATGGGCGTGCCGAGCGTGCGGCCGTCCTCGACGCCCGAGAGGATCTCGACCTGGTCGGCCTCCTGGCGCGGCGTGGCCAGCGCGCCCTGGCCGGGGCGGCGGCGGTCCAGCTCGCGCTGGATGTCGGCGGCCGTGAGCGCCAGCAGGGACGGGCAGCCGTCGACGACCGCGCCGACTCCGGGGCCGTGCGACTCGCCGAACGTCGTGACGCGGAACAGGCGGCCGAAGGTGCTGGACATGGTTCTCCCGTCCTCGCGAGCATGGGCACGGCGGCGCCGGTGAACCCGGCGCCGCCGCGTGATGATGCCAGAGGGCCGCCGGCCGCGCAACGACGCGGTCTGTGGCCGGGTTCGCCACGACGCAGCTAGATCGCCACGTCGTAGCCCTCGAACTGCGGAGGCCCGAGGTACATGCCCTCGGGCGCCTTCGCGCGGGCGTGGGCCTGCCGGAACGACTCCGACTCGGTCCAGGCCGTGAAGGCCTCGCGCGAATCCCACGTCGAGTGCGAGACGAAGGTGGTGCAGTCCTCGCCCGGGGCGCCGCGCAGGAGGTTGAACTGCCGGAAGCCCGGCACCTCGTTCAGCTTCGAGTCGCGCTCGCGCCACATCGTGACGAAGGCGTCGGCGAAGGCGGGGGCGACGCGGAAGCGGTTCATGGCGATGTACATCGGGGCCTTTCCGGTGGGCGGCAGGGGGCGCCGCGGGGGTTCGGGTCGGTTGCGCATCGTCCTCAGGATCGGTGCGCCCGCCCACCCCCGCCACCGCGCAACCGGCGCGCGGCTTGTCATTTGCTTACATTTTGATCCCCGAATGGGGTATCATGGAAGATGCCGTTCCCGGCCCAGCCGCAGGCGCGCCCGCCCTCGGCCCGGCCTTGGGCCCCCTTCTCATCCCGGGAGTTGCCCGTGCCGACCTGCCATCGCCGCCACGCCTGGCGCCAGTCGCTGTCTATCCTGTTGTCTGTCTTCGCCTTGGCCGCCTGCCCGGGGCTCGCCCCGGCCGGCGAGAGCGGGCCCATCACCCCGGCGGACCTGGCCGCGGCGCGGGCCCTGCCGCAGTGGCAGCCGGCCGTGTGGGCCAACCACCCTGTGCGCGTGGACCTGCGCGACCGCGCGGAACTCGACCGGCTGCTGGCCACGGTGCCCATCGCCGATTTCTCGCGCGAGAACGTCAAGCCGTCGCGCAGCGGACCGGATGGGCAGGCCGGGGGCGTGGCCCTCGAGGTGCGCGTGACGGACGCGGAGCAGGCGGCCCTCGAGGCGGCCGGCTGGAAGACACAGGCGCTGCGGGATGTGGACCGCGAGGGCCGCGAGGCCGTCGAGAAGGTGTGGGCCGCCAGCGAGGCGGGGACGACTGCCGACAAGGCGTTCACCTTCCCGCTGACCATCTACCCGACGCACGCCCAGGTCGGGCAGATCCTGGCCGACTTCGCCGCCGCCAGCCCGACGCGCGCGCGCACGTTCCAGTACGGCACCAGCGTGCAGGGCCGCGCGCTGTGGGGCCTGGTCATCAGCGATGACGTGAACAACACCGAGGCCGAGCCCGAGGTGCGCCTGAGTTCGAGCATGCACGGCGACGAAGTGACCGGCATGGTCCTGCTGCTGGACTTCGCCAACTACCTGCTGACCAACTACGGCGTGGCCGGGCACGAGGACGTGACCAACCTGGTCGACAACTACGAGATCCACATCACACCCAGCTACAACCCGGACGGCACCTTCCTGGTGCAGCGCTACAACGCCAACACCGTCGACCTGAACCGGAACTTCCCGTTGCCGGCCGGCACGGACCCGGTCACCGAGACCGAGAACCTGGCGTTCATGGCGTACGCCAACGCCCACCACTTCACGCTCAGCGAGAACTACCACGGCGGCACGCTGGTCGTGAACTACCTGTGGGACTACACCCCCACGCTGGCGCCCGACGACGCGGCGCTGCGCAAGCTGAGCCTCGAGTACTCGACCTACAACGTGCCGATGTACAACGGCGGCTTCACGCAGGGCATCACCAACGGCTACGCCTGGTACGTGGCCCTCGGGACGCTGCAGGACTGGAGCTACGACCAGACCGGCTGCATCGACGAGACCATCGAGGTCTCGACCACCAAGTGGCCGGCGACCAGCACGCTGACCGGCTTCTGGAACGACAACCGCGAGAGCCTGATGCACTTCGTGAAGTCGGCGCGCTACGGCGTCAACGGCGTCGTCACCGACGCCGTCACCGGGCTGCCGGTCGCCGCCACGGTGACGGTCACCGGCGTCACCAAGACCGTCAGCACCGACCCGGTGCACGGCGACTACTACAAGCTGCTGGCCTCGGGCACCTATGCGCTGACGTTCAGCGCCGCGGGCTACTATCCCCAGACGATCAACAGCGTGACGACGACCTGGGGCACGCCAACCCTGCTGAACGTGCAACTGGCTCCCAAGCCGCGCGGGGACCTCACCGGCACGACGCTGGCGGTCGGCGGCTCGCCGCTCGCCGCACAGGTGCAGGCCTTCACGCAGCCCGCGAACACGCTGGCGACGACCGTGACGAGTGATGCCGGCGGGGCGTTCACGGTGCCCTCGCTCGACTACGGCTCGTACCGCCTGGTGTTCAGCGCGCCCGGGTACGCACCGGTGCAGAAGACGGTGACCCTGGATGCCGCCGTGGTCGGCGTGCCGACCGTGTACCTGCCCCATGCTGTGGCCGTGACCGCGTTCGCGACGAACTTCGACGGCGGCGCGACGACCGGCTGGACCGGGACCTGGGCGCTGGGCGCTCCCGGCGCCGGCAGCACTGCCTGGGCGATGACCGACAGCCCGACCGGCAACTACGCCGCCAGCACGACCAAGTACTGCACGATGAGCGCCGGCGCCGACCTGTCGGGCCTGGTCTCGGGCACGGTCAGCTGGCAGGCCAAGTGGACGCTCGAGGCGAACTACGACGGCGTGCAGCTGCAGGTCTCGGTCGGCGGCGGCGCCTGGACACCCGTCGCCACGTCGCGCACCCAGCCGGGCAGCGGCATCGGCGTGCAGACCTCGGGGCAGCCCTGGTACGAGGGGACGCAGGCGGCTTGGGTGACGGAGTCCGTCGACCTGGGCCCGTGGCTGGGCCAGGCAAACGTCCGCTTCCAGTTCCTGCTGCGTTCGGACACGAGCCAGCAATACGACGGCTACTGGTTCGACCAGTTCGCGATCGAGGGCACGGCCGTCGTGCCCTTCAGCGGCACGGGCGACCTGCCGCCGGCCACGCGCCTGGCGGGTGTGCAGCCGAACCCGTTCAACCCGTCGACCACGGTGCACTTCGAACTGGCGCACGCGGCGAAGACGCTGGTCCGCGTCTACGACCTGTCGGGCCGCCTGGTGCGCACGCTGGTGGATGGGCCGTGCGCGGCCGGGCCGCAGGAAGTGCTCTGGGACGGCCGCGACGGCGGCGGGCAGCCGGCGGCCAGCGGTGTCTACCTGGTGCGGCTGTCGGCTGACGGCGTGGAGCAGTCGACCAAGGCCTCGCTGGTCAAGTAGCGCATCGGGGCACCGGCTTTCGCGTTCGGCGGGGCCGCGCACTGCGCGGCCCCTTGCCGCCCCGGCCCGGCGGCACGCGACCCGATTGACACCACCCGCGAATCGCGGTATGATTGATCCTGTTCAGCAAGAACGTGCGAACCTTGACCCGGGACGACCGATGCAGATCCGCGACGACAGCAACCTCCACGTCAACCGCGCCACCGGTGTGGCCAGCGGCAATTGGCGTTGGTGGCGTTGGCGGGCCACGGGCCCGGATGCTGGCGTTTGCGCGCGGGAGCTGCCTGAATTGGATTGAGCCCCGACCCGAATTGCCGATCCGCGCCCGACATCCCGAGGATGCCGGGTTTTTCGTTTACCAGGGCCTGCTGCCGGCGGCCCGCACAGGAGAGACCATGACCGAGCCCGATCGCAGCCCGACCAACGATCCCGGCGCCCCCGCGCGCCTCGAACCCGTGCGCGCGGTGATCCCTGCCGACCTCGAGACGCCGGTGTCCGTGTTCCTGAAGCTCGAAGGACGCGGGGCCGCGTTCCTGCTCGAGAGCGTCGAGCGCGGGCTGCAGATGGGGCGCTACTCGTTCATCGGTCTGGACCCGGGCGCCGAGTTGACCCTGGACGGCGACATGGTGACGACCACGCGCCGCCACGAAGGCCGGACCGAGACCACGACGTCGCCCATCGACCCCGCCGACCCGATGGGCGCCGTACGCGCCGAGCTGGCCCGCGCGCCGCTGTCGGCCAGCCCGGACCGGCCGCTGCCCCCGCCCCTGGGCGGCGCCGTCGGTTACCTGGGCTACGACCTGGTCCGCTTCTTCGACGACATCCCGTTGCCGGACGGCGATGGCGACGGGCTGCCGGGATTCCATTTCCTGGTGCCGCGCACGATGGTCGTGTTCGACCATGCGCGCAGCGAGATCGAGATCCTTTCGGTGCCCGAGGGGCCCGGCGACGCCGCGCGCGAGCGCGCGCACGCCCGCATCGACCAACTGCTTGAACAGCTGGCGGCGCCCCTGCCCGCCTCGGCGCGGCGGCAGGGACCGGCCGGCGACAGCCGGGGCAACGGCGCCGAAGACCGCAGCGACCCGGCCGCGGGCCTGCGCGCCGACGTCACGCGCGACGACTTCATGGCCCGCGTCACCCGCGCCCAGGAACACATCCTGGCCGGCGACGCGTTCCAGATCGTGCTCAGCCAGCGCCTGGAAGGCACAACGACGGTGCCCCCGTTCGCGGTCTACCGGGCGCTGCGCATCCTCAACCCCAGCCCATACCTGTTCTACCTGGACTTCGGCGACCACCAGTTGATCGGGTCTTCGCCCGAAATGCTGGTGCGGCTGCACGAAGGGAAGCTGCAGGTCAACCCCATCGCCGGCACGCGGCCGCGCGGCGACTCGCTGGCGGCCGACAACGCGCTGGCCGCCGACCTCCTGGCCGACCAGAAGGAGCGCGCCGAGCACGTCATGCTGGTGGACCTGGGCCGCAACGACCTGGGCCGCGTCTGCAAGATGGGTTCGGTGCAGGTGGACGAATTCATGGCCGTCGAGCGCTACAGCCACGTGATGCACCTGGTGTCGCGCGTGTCGGGCGAGATGTTGCCGGGCCTGGACATGTTCGACGCGCTGCGCGCGACGTTCCCCGCCGGCACCGTGTCGGGGGCGCCGAAGATCCGCGCGATGCAGATCATCAGCGACCTGGAAGGCCGACGCCGCGGCACGTACGCCGGGGCCGTCGGCTACTTCGGGCAGTCGGGCGACATGGACATGTGCATCGCCATCCGCACGCTGCTGCGGCAGGGCGAACGGTTCGTCGTGCAGGCCGGCGCCGGCATCGTCGCCGACTCGGACCCCGGGCGCGAGTACCAGGAGACCCTCGACAAGATGAGCGCGCTGGCCCGCGCCGTGAAACTGGCCGGGGAGGGACGCTGAGATGATCCTCTTGATCGACAACTACGACTCGTTCACCTGGAACCTGGTGCAGGCCATCGGCAGCCAGGGCGTCGAGGTAACGGTCAGGCGCAACGACGCGATCACCGTCGACGAGGCGCTGGCGCTGAAGCCGGCCGGGCTCGTCGTGTCACCCGGGCCGGGCGGCCCGCGCGACGCCGGCGTCAGCATGGCGATGATCACGGCCTTCACCGGCCGCGCGCCGATCCTGGGCGTGTGCCTGGGCCACCAGTGCATCGTCGAGGCGGCGGGCGGCCGCGTCATCCGCGCCGCGAAGCCCGTGCACGGCAAGACCAGCCGCATGTAC
>CAIOLW010000075.1 GCA_903859215.1 uncultured bacterium
CAGGTCAGGGCGCCCGGGAAAACTCCCGGAAGGCATCCCCGAGCGAGGGATACGGCCGCAGGATCTCATCGAGTTGGGAGATGCGCAGGATGTTCGCGATGCGTTCGGTCGCGCAGACGACCACGAGCCTGGCCCCGGCCCCGTCGAGCGACTTCCAGAGCGCGACGAGGCGCCCGAGCCCGCGCGAATTCATCCACGGCACGCGGTCGAGATCCAGGACGAAGCGACGGCAGCCCGCCTTCAGCGCGCGCTCGACCTCGGCGCCCAGGCCGGGCCAGTCGTGGTCCGGCTCGCCGTCCACCGGCAGGGCCCCGCAGGGCTCCTCGGCCGCGACGCCGTCCCACCACGCCAGGTGGATGGTGCCGCCGGCGATCTTCAGGACCGGCCTGATCACCAGGATCAGGTGCCTGCGATCGCCCGTGGTTCCGGTCTCGGCGGTGCTCATGGATTCTCCGGTGGCGTCATTGCGGGGTTCGCGGCCGCGGGCGCGCCACGGCCGGCGCGCGAGGGCATAGCCCGTCGCGCGTCGGCATGTCTACGCCGGGCGATGGTTTTGGTTTCCGCGCCTGCGCCGACGCGCGACCGCGTTCAGATCCGGCCGCTGGCCGTCAGCTCGAGCATCCGCAGCTCGATCTGCCGTTCCAGGTCCTGGCGATCCTGGTCGTGCGCGTAGCGCAGCTGGATCCTCAGGATGGTCAGCAGGGTCTCGAGCGGCAAGGCCTCCAGCTGGCGCACGATCAAATCGGCGTTCGCTTCGTCGACCGCCGCCGTCAGGTCGGCCAGCAACTGCTTCTGGTGCAGGTCGGCCACCGCGAGCGAATCGCGGATCTCGACGTACATCGGAGACAGCTGCAGCATGGCGTTGCCCTGCGTCTTCAAACGGGTCTGCGGGACAACGGGAGCGGTCGGATCGACGGGCGGCTTGTCACTGGCGAAGGCGACGGTGGCAAGGAGAACCAGGACGAGGATGGACAGGACGGCACGCATGGGACGACCTCCTGATTGTCGCGGGGCTCAGCGGCTGCGACCTTGTCTACAGACTACCACAGTCTCGACCAGCCGCCCGAATCTTTTTTGCATTATGATTATATCTCCCTCTGCGGCGGCCGTCCAGACAAATGTTCAATAAACATTAACGACCTTTTAAAATGTTGCCAAACAATCAATTAGATAGCAAATTGGCGGCTTGCAGCGGGCTCGTATATCATGCAACCATTCCACAAAACACCGGCAGGGAGAATCGTCGTGAATCGATGCGGCTGGGTGCAGGGCGGGTCCCCGGCGGACGTCGCCTACCACGACAGGGAATGGGGCGTCCCGGTGCACGAGGACCGGCGCTGGTTCGAACTGCTCATCCTCGAGGGCGCTCAGGCCGGCCTGAGCTGGTCGACGATCCTGCGCAAGCGCGAGCGCTACCGCGAGGTCTACGACGGGTTCGACCCGGCGAAGGTCGCGCTGTACGACGCGCACCGGCAGGCGGCGCTGCTGCGGGACGCGGGCATCGTGCGCAATCGCCTGAAGGTCGCCGCAGCGGTCACGAATGCGCGCGCGTTCCTCGAAGTGCAACGTGAGTTCGGGAGCTTCGACGCGTACGTGTGGCCGTTCGTCGGCGGCGAACCGCTGCAGTCCGAGCGGCGCGGCAGTTCCGGCCTGCCGACGCGCACGACCGAGTCCGATGAACTCAGCCGCGACCTCAAGAAGCGCGGGTTCACGTTCGTCGGCAGCACGATCTGCTATGCCTTCATGCAGGCTGCCGGCCTGGTGAACGACCACGAGAAGGGCTGCTTCCGCCGCGCTCAGGTGCGGCGCATGCGCTGAGCGGCGAGCCCGCCCTGCAGGCTGGTGACGTGCGTGCAGCCGACGCCGCGCCAATGGCGCACCAACTCGAGCGAACGAACCCCGTGGCCACAGAAGACGAGGCAGTGGCGGCCCGGCGGCGGGCCGGCCGCGCCGAACTGCCGCCACGAGCAGGTGAACAGCCCGCCCAGCGCCGACGGACGCGGGTCGGCGGCCTGGTCGGCGTCGGTGCGCGCGTCGATCCACAGGAACGCCTCGGGCGCGGGCAGATCCTCCCACCGCAGCTGTTCGGCGTCGTTCAGCGGCGCGATCGGCGGCCCCGCGGCTGCCGGCGCCGTGCCGCACAGCGGGCAGGTCGGCGAGACATCCCACGTCGAGTGCCAGGTCGCGAGCGTCGCCAGGTCGAAGTGGACGAGCGTGCCCGGCTCCAGCGGCGACGCCTCCAGCAGCACGCGCAGCGCCTGGTCGGCCTGCAGCGCGCCCAGCACGCCGGGCACCGGGCCGAGGATGCCCTGGTCGCGGCAACCGCCCTCGCAGGCCTCCGCCGGAGGCGTCGGCCACAGGCAGCGCCAGCACGGGCCGGGCGACGGGCGGTCGAAGCGCAGCACGGCCAGCTGCCCGTGGTCGTGGTGCACGGCCGCGGTCACCAGCGGCCGGCGGTTGCGGCGACAGGCGTCGTGCAGCAGGTAGCGGGCGGCGAAGTCGTCGGTCGCATCCAGCACGACCGAAGCGCGGCCGACCAGCGCGTCGGCGTTGGCCGGCGTCAGGGGCATCGCCACCGGCGTCACCGCGCAGTCGCGGTTGAGACCGGCCAGTCGCTCGGCCGCGACGTCCGCCTTCGCGCGCCCCACGTCATCGTCGCCGTAGAGCACCTGGCGCGGCAGATTCGACGGCTCGATGCGGTCGCCGTCGCAGACGATCACCTGACGCAGGCCCGCGGCCACCAGGTACGGCAGGGCAGCGCAGCCGAGCCCGCCCGCGCCCACGACCAGCGCGCAGGCGCCGCGCAGGCGCGCCTGACCCGCCGCGCCGACCTCGGGCAGCTGCAGGTGGCGGCGGTAGCGCTCTTCGGGGGTGAACGAGGTGTCGTCCGTGGAACTCTCGTTCGTGGAACTCTCGTTCGTGGAACTC
>CAIOLW010000076.1 GCA_903859215.1 uncultured bacterium
CGGTCGAGGCGCTGACGGCGGCCATCGAGCCGATCATGATCGTGCTGATGGGCACGATGGTCGGCGGCATGCTCGTGGCGATGTACCTGCCCATGTTCAAGATGTCGAGCGTGGTCGGGGGAGGAAACTGACCTTGGCCGCGGTCGTGCAGAGCGTGAAGGCCGGGCCGCCGGACGGCGAGGGAGACCGGGGGGACCCGGCCTCCCGCCTCTTGCGGTGGCGCCTGCTCATGGCAGCCGCGCTGGCGGTCGTCACCGCGGTGGCGGGGTTGGTGGGCGTGGCCGAGGTCTGGCGCCCGGGCGTGCTCGCGTCGCTCGGCCTGCTCGGCACGTCGCTGGCGGTCAGCTGGGCGGCGTCGATGGCCGGCGCGCCGCAGCGGCCGCAGCTGGTCGCGCAGATCGCGGCCGACACCATCGCCGTCGGCCTGCTCGTCCAGTTCACCGGCGGTCCCTATTCGGCGCTGCCGCTCGCGTTCTGCGTGCCGATCATGTGCGCATCGTTGTACCTGGACCGCCGCTGGTCGCTGGTCGTTGCCGGGGCCGCCGCAGCGCTCGTGGGCGGCGCGCACTTCGGGCTGGCGCTCGGCTGGCTCGCCACGCGCGAGCATCCGCCGCTCGATTACCTCGCCGGCTGGCCGGTTCTGGTCACCGCATTGCACATGGCGCTGTTCGTCGTGGTCGGCCTGGTCAGCGGCGATCTCTCGGCGAAGCTGGAGCGGCGCCGCCGCGAGCATGCGCGGACCCAGAGACAGGTGGAGCAGGCGCGACGCGAGGTGCGCGACATCCTGGATTGCCTGCACAGCGGCCTGCTCACCGTCGACACGCGCGGGATCGTGACGCGGGCCAACCCCGCCTGCTGCCGCATCCTGTGCCTGGAGGAAACCCAGCTGCTGGGCGCGCCGCTGCAGACGCTTGTCGAGGAGGGGCTCGAGGCACTCGCTGCCGTCGTGCTCCCGGTCGCGGCCGGCAGCGCCCCGGTCAGTCGCGGCGAGACCACGTTGCGCCAGCAGGGCGTGCTCGTGCCGATCGGCCTGAACGTCAGCCACGTGACCGGCGCCAGGGGCGAGATCACCGGCGCCGTCGTGGTCTTCACCGACCTGACCCGCGAGAAGGAGCTGACAGCGCGGCGCCGCGAGACCGATCGACTGGCCGCCGTCGGCGAGCTCGCCGCCAGCATCGCGCACGAGATCCGCAACCCGCTGGCCTCGATCCGCGGCTCGGTCGAGATGCTCTCCGGCGAGCTCGAACTGGAGGGGTACCAGCGGCAGCTGTTCGACCTCGTGCTCAAGGAGAGCGCGCGGGTGAACTCGATCATCAGCGATTTCCTGGCGTACTCGCGCATGCGCCCGGTGGCGCGGCGGCGTTTCCCGGCCGCCGCCTTCAGGGACGAGACGCTGCTGTTGCTGCGCCAGCACGTGGCCGCGGCGCGCGGCGACGTGCGCGTCACCGCCGACGTCACGCCCGCCGACCTCGAGCTGGTGGCCGACCCGGCGCAGCTGACGCAGCTGGCGCTCAACCTGGCGATCAACGCCTGCGAGGCGATGCGCTACCACGGACGCTTGCGCGTGGCGATCCACCTGGTGGGCGACGGCGGGACGTTCGAGCTGGTCGTCACCGATGACGGCCCGGGCATCGAGGCCGACATCCGCGACGACCTCTTCCAGCCGTTCAAGACGACCAAGGAAGGCGGCACCGGCCTGGGCCTGTCGGTGGTCGCGCGCATCGCGACCGCCCACGGCGGCACCGTGCGCGCCGAGGATGCCCCCGGCGGCGGCGCCATCTTCCGCGTCCGCTGGCCGCGCGTCGAACTGCCTGCCGAAGGAACGGCCCTCCCGGAGCCCGTGGCCGCCCAACCCGCCCGCGAGACCGTCCTGGTCACCGTCTAGAAACGCGCCCTGCCTCAGACATCTTCCGGGAAGAGTTCCTAAAGTGAAAAATGCATGGAATAGATCATAAAGAAAGGCGGAATGCGGTCGATATCGTCCACACGCTGCATTTCGCCCGGCAGACAGGTTGCCACACCGAGGAGATTCCCCATGCCTTTGGGCCGCATCCTTGTCGTTGATGATGAAGACTCCATGTGCCAGTACCTGTCGATCCTCCTGCGCAAGGAAGGCTACACCGTGCGCACGGCCAACTCGGGAGCCCAAGCCCTCAAGGCCATCGAGGAGGAACCGGCCGACCTGGTGATGACCGACATCCAGATGCCGAAGATGGACGGCATCCAGCTTCTGAAGGGCATCAAGGCCATCGACCCCACGACGCCCGTGGTGATCATGACCGCGTACGCCAGCGAACAGTCGGCGATCGACGCGGTGAACCTCGGCGCCTTCAGCTACCTGCAGAAGCACTGCAAGAACGACGAGATCAAGATCGTCGTGCGCAATGCGCTCGCGCTGCGCCAGGCCAAGACGGAGGCGCAGGAACTGCGCCGCGAGTTGTCGAAGAAGAAGACGACGAAGTCGATCATCGGGCAGAGTCCGCGCATGCGGTCGGTCTTCAAGATGGTCGACAAGATCGCCTCGACGACGGCGACCATCCTGATCAACGGCGAGAGCGGCACGGGCAAGGAACTCATCGCGCAGTCGATCCACCAGCGCTCGGACCGCGCCAACGAGACGTTCGTCGCCATCAACTGCGGCGCCATCCCCGAGACGCTGCTCGAGAGCCAGCTGTTCGGCCACGTGAAGGGCTCGTTCACCGGCGCCGACCGCGACCACGACGGCTTCTGCCGCCAGGCCGAGAACGGCACGATCTTCCTCGACGAGATCGGCGAGACGCCGCACGCCATCCAGGTCAAGCTGCTGCGCATGCTGCAGGAGCGCGAGATCTATCCCGTGGGCAGCAGCTGCCCGGTGAAGGTGAACGTGCGCGTGATCGCGGCAACCAACCGCGATCTCGAGGACGAGGTCGCGCGCGGCAACTTCCGCACCGACCTCTACTACCGGCTGAACGTGATCCCGCTGAACCTGCCGTCCCTGCGTGACCGCGTCGACGACATCCCGCTGCTGGTCGACCACTTCCTCAAGCGCTGCTGCCCGGGCGAATACGTGGGGCCGCTGGCCTCGATCCTCGACGACGCCGCGCTGCGCGCCCTGCAGGCCTACGACTGGCCTGGCAACGTGCGCGAGCTCGAGAACGTGATCGAGCGGGCGAGCATCATCCGCGAGGGCACGCGCATCACCATTCGCGACCTGCCGACCTTCGTCGCCGACGCGCAGGGCGGGCAGGCCGCCGGCGGCAACCTGGCCGTGGGTGGACCGTGGACGCTCGAGGAGCTGGAGAAGGCCCACATCCTGGCGATCCTGGATGCGACCGGCCGGGCCCGCAAGCAGACGGCGGACGTCCTCGGAATCAATGCTTCGACGTTGTATCGAAAGCTAAAGAAGTACGGCGTCCAGGACGATGATGATGTGCAAGCGCTGGCCGACGACCTGGCCGGCACCGCCGGGGAGGAACTCCTCGCCGCGATCGATGCCCAACTGCGCGAGCAGGACGGACCGGTCAACGCGCCCGGTGTGCCCGAACTGGAAACGGTGGGTTCCTGAGGAGCGGGAATCGCGGGCAAATCGGCACTGAGATCCCGCCCGGGGGGGCAAAGTGCATGGTCGATGCAGGGCGGGAGCCGCCGCGGCTCCCACAGGAAACGGATAAAACGGTCTGGGATTGGCAGTTACAAGATGCGCGACGTCCGCCGCCCGATGGCACGGCCGTTGCAAAGGGCAGATGCCATTCGCAGCCACAGGAGCGCCGGCCTTGACCGGCGAGCGCACGCGGGCCTTCAGGGCCCCGTTCCAAGGAGACAGGAAATGACGAATCGTAAAGGCTTCACGCTGATCGAGCTGATGATCGTTGTGGTCATCATCGGTATCCTGGCCGCCATCGCGATCCCCAACTTCATCAGCATGCAGGATCGCGCGAAGGAAGCCAAGGTCAAGGGTGCGGCGCACACCGTGCAGCTGGCCGCCGAGGACTATTCGGTCCAGCACGACGGCATCTACTCGGACGCCCAGGCCGACCTGCAGCCCCTGCTGCCGAACGGCCTCCTGCTGGACAACGCGTTCACCGGCGTCGCCTCCGAGCCCCAGTTCGCGGCTGCCGCGGGTCAGGCGGGCGAGGTCGGCGTGCAGGCCATCGTCCAGGCCGGTGTGAACGTCGGCTACACGATCACCGGCTTCGGCAAGACCGCGAACGTCCTGACCCTGGTCAGCGGCTCGTAGGCACGACTGCCGGTTCTGGCGAGTGGGACGGGGTCGTGCGAGCGGCTCCGTCCCTTCTTCGCCCGGCCGGCGTGGGGATGGTCATGGACGACACGCAGGACACGACCCCATCGCAGGCGACGGCGGCCGGCGCCGCAGGCCGCAAGATGTCAGGATTGAAGCTGCCGGGCTTGAAACTGCCGGCGCTGAAACTGCCGGCAATTGGGCCGATCCTGGCGAAGTTCCCGCGTCCGACCGTCCCGAAGTTCAACGCGGCCGCGCTCGACCCGCGCCGGTGGCGCCTGGGCAGGTCGGCGCTCCCGGACCTGGCCCTGGCTGTCGGATCGGCCAGCCTGGTGCTCAGCATCCTGTACGTGGTCATGGGCCCGGCCCGCGAGCAGGTGCGGATGCAGACAGCCGAAGCGGTGACGAAGAACAACGCGGCCACGCTGCAACTGGCCGCCGAGTCCTACGCCGCCGCGAACCTGGGCCGCTACCCGCGTGACGTGCGCGAGTTGCTGCCCTACCTGCCCGACGGGCAGGCGCCCCGCAATCCGTTCAACGGCGACCCGACCCTGTTCCGCGCGGCCAGTGGTGACGTGACCTGGCACACGCAGGCAGGCGGGGACTACGTGATCGAGGCGTGGGGACCGGGGCCGGCGCGGCCCCGCCGGCTGGTGACGCTGCGGGGAAGGACGCCCGCGGAGTCGCCCTGAATCCCGTTGCAACCGGACAAAACGCCCCGGGGGAGATGAGGATGGCACCATGAGAACGCGCGAAGGATTCACCCTGATCGAGCTCATGATCGTCGTCGTAGTGATCGGCATCCTGGCCGCCATTGCGATCCCCAACTACATGAACATGCAGGACCACGCCAGGGAAGCCGGCACCAAGAACAACGCCCACACGCTGCAGCTGGCGGTCGAGGACTACGCCGTCGCCCACGAGGGCATCTACTCGGTCGCCGCCGCGGATATCACGCCGCTCCTGCCGGGCAGCGGCATGCTCGCCAACGTCTTCACCGGCAACCGCAGCGAGCCGCAGTACGGCGCCGCGGCCGCCGCGCCCGGGCAGATCGGCATCGAGCTGGTCGTGCAGGGCGGGGCGCCCACCGGATACGTGATCACGGCCGCCGGGCGCAGCGGCCCGTGCTTCACGGTCAACAACGGGCATTGACCGTTCCCGGCGGGTGGCACCGCCATTGCAATCACTCCGCCGTGGAACCCCAACAACCGACCGCCGGGGGCGCAATGGGCCCCCTGGCGGTCATGTGACGCCGGAGGTGGGCGATGTCCCGACAGGTACTGGTAGAAAACATGACGCCCGCGCCTGTCCGCCCGAGGGTCATCGCCGCGCCGCCAACGGCCGAAACCGCCGCCGGGCCGGCCCTGAGCGTGGTGGACCTGACCAAGACCTTCCGGTCGGGCTTCGCGCGCCGGGAGACCCGCGGCATCGAGGGCATCTCGTTCACGGTCGCGCGCGGCGAGGTCTTCGCGCTCCTCGGTCACAACGGCGCCGGCAAGACGACCACCATCAGCTGCCTGCTCGACCTGATGCGCCCCGAGCGCGGCGAAGTGAAGCTGCTGGGCCGCGACCACCGCGACCGCGCCTCGCGGGCCCGCGTCGGCTACCTGCCCGAGCGCCCGTACTTCTTCGACTACCTGACCGGCCGCGAACTGCTCGAGTTTTACGCCGACCTGCTGGACGTCGACCGCCGCGAGCGCACCGCCCGCATCGACCAGGTGCTGCGGCAGGTCGACATGCTGCCGGACGCCGGACGTCGCCTGAACAAGTACTCCAAGGGCATGCTGCAGCGCCTGGGCCTGGCGCAGGCGCTGCTCGGCGACCCGGAACTGCTCATCCTCGACGAACCGATGTCGGGCCTCGACCCGATCGGCCGTCGCGAGGTGCGCTCGCTGCTGCTCGACCTCAAGAAGCAGGGCCGCACCATCCTCCTGTCGAGTCACATCGTCCCGGACGTCGAGCAGCTGGCCGACGCGGTCGGCATCCTGCGCGACGGCCGCATGGTGCTGCACCAGCGCCTCGGCTCGACGGCCGACGCGTGTTCGTACCGCGTCCGTGCCGGCGCACCGGCCGCCGTCGTGCAGGCCGCGGCGGTGCCCGCCTGGGCGCTGGCCGCCCTCGACCCGGTCGGCGCCGGCGTCGTGACGGACCTGACCGCCGCCAACCCGCGCCAGTTGCGGGAACTGCTCGACGCCTGCGACCGCGCCGGACTGCCCGTGCTGGCGGTGGAGTCGCAGCGCTCCGGGCTCGAGGACCTGTTCATGGCGACGCACGAACGCGGCGGCGCCGCATGAAGCGCAACCACGTCATCGCCCTGGCCCGGGGCACGTTCCTGGAGACAGTCCGTGACCGCGTCTTCTACCTGGTCGCCGTCTTCGGCTTCGTCATGATGGCCAGCACGACGATCCTCTCGCCGCTGACCATCGGCGCGCAGGGCAAGATCGTCAGCGACGTCGGCCTGGCCGCCATGACGCTGCTCGGCCTGCTC
>CAIOLW010000077.1 GCA_903859215.1 uncultured bacterium
GCCAGGGTCTCCTGCTGGCCGCCCGACTTCAGGTCTGCGTAGTCCAGGCAGGCGGCCGTGGCGCCGCAGCCGTCGAACAGCCACAGGGCCAGGTCCAGCGACGTGGCGTACGAGGCCGGCGACGCCTTGATCGTCACCTCGTGCAGGCCGGGCAGCGTGATCGCGTACCAGGCCTCGCCGCCGGTGACCAGCGTCGGGCTGCAGGCGAACGACCGCACCAGGTCGGGGGCCCCGGCCAGGTTGCCGTCGAGCGGGATCGCGGCGCCCGCGCATTCGACCGCGACGGCGCCGCCGGCTTCGCAGACCTGCGGCGGCACGCCGGGCGCGCGCGTCTGCAGCGTCAGCGTGTACGGGCCCGCGGCGGGATTCGTGGTGCCGTAGCCGTCGACGACCAGCCAGTAAACGCCGGCCGGCAGCAGCACCTGCATCTCGGTGTTCGCGCCGGCGATGCACGTGTTGGCATCGCACGAGCCGAGCAGGAACAGGTCGAGGTCGTTGGTGCCCAGGCCGGACAGGCCGGCCCACAACTGGAGGTCGGCGGTCACCTCGAGGCGGTACACGATCTCCGGACCCCACTCGTTCCACAGCCGGCAGTCGTAGGTGGAGACGAGCCAGGCGCCCGTGGTCGTGTCGCCGTTGCGCGTGATCTCGGCCGTTTCGGCGGCCAGGGTCAGGGTCTCGGCGCCGGAGCAGTCGATGGCCGCCAGGGCCTGCAGGGGCGCGGGCCCGGCCGGGCGGGTGTCGGGGTCGGTGTAGAGGACGCGCGGCTGGTCCACGCCGGCCCAAGCAGCGCCGGCCGCAGCCAGGACGGCCAGGGCCAGGGCCATCGCCAGGCCCCGGATCGTCGCCAGGCCCAAAGCGCGCACGCGCGCCGGCCGCCGGGGCGGCTGGCGCAGCAGGTTCAGGGACGGGGATATCGACAGGACGGTGGGCCTGATCATGTTGGCGCGCTGTCACTTTCGGCTGGGGCCGGGGGTCGGTCGCCGATGATTGTAGCACACGGGGACGCCGGCGGCGATGGCACACCGCAGGCCGCTCCGGCAAGGGTCCCGCCGGGCTGAAATGCCGACCGGAAACGTTCCGGATCCGTCATGTTGAAAAGCATTTAACCTTTCCAGCGCTTTGACGATGAGTACAGCCGAAACTAGCTTTGCCCTACGCCCACTGTGCGCGCCGGTCCCGCCGGCCGCCGGTCGATTCAGCCTTACCAAGGAGCCGGGTCATGAAAGTCAACTTCGTGGATCTGAGAGCCCAGTACCTGTCGATCAAGCCCGAGATGGATGCCGCGATCGCAGGGATTCTCGAAAGTTGTGCTTTCGTCAATTCGAAGTCGTTCGAGAAGGACTTCGCCGAGTACCTCGGCGTCAAGAACGTCGTCGGCGTGGGCAATGGCACCGACGCCCTGTGCATGGCCTTCCACTGCCTGGGCATCGGCGCGGGCGACGAAGTGATCTGCCCGGCGAACACGTTCATCGCCACGTCCGAGGGCATCGGCTGGGCCGGCGCCACGCCCGTGTTCGTCGACTGCGACCCGAAGACGTACAACATCGACCCGTCGAAGATCGCCGCGGCCATCACGCCGCGCACGCGCGCCATCGCCGCGGTGCACCTGTACGGCCAGCCGGCCGACATGGACCCGATCATGGCGATCGCCAAGGAGCACGGGCTGCTGCTGATCGAGGACTGCGCGCAGTCCCACGGCGCCACCTACAAGGGGAAGAAGTGCGGCACCTTCGGCGACGTCGCCTGCTTCAGCTTCTACCCCGGCAAGAACCTCGGCGCCTACGGTGACGGCGGCGCGGTCGCGACGAACAACGACGAACTGGCCACGGCCGTCCGCAAGCTGGGCGACCACGGCTCGAACGTGAAATACAGGCACGATTTCGAGGGCATCAACAGCCGCCTCGACGGCATCCAGGGCGCGGTGCTGTCCGTGAAGCTGAAGCACCTCGAGAAGTGGTCCGCGCGCCGCAACGCGGTCGCCGCGCGCTATGGCGCCGGCCTGAAGGACTGCTGCGTGGTCCCGCAGACCATGGACGGCGTGCGCCACGTGTGGCACCTGTACGTCATCCAGGTGAACAACCGCGACGAGGTCATGAAGCACCTGAACGACAACGGCATCGGCTGCGGCATCCACTACCCGGTGCCCCTGCCGGTCACCCCGGCCTACGCGCACCTGGGCTACGGCGCCGAGCAGTTCCCGGTATCCTGCGGGATCGCCGACAAGCTGGTCAGCCTGCCGATGCATGCTGATTTGACGGATGATGAGATTGATTTCGTTATTCAGGAAGTGAAAAAGGTGGCCAAATAGGACCTGTTTCCGTAGCATAACGAACGGACGGCAGCGGGAACCGGCTCAGGCGGTTCCCGCCGCGCATCCCCGGACGGCCCCACCGCCCGGGTGCAGCCGGTCCCATTGATATTGACAGTCTCTTGAAAAGTCCTACCTTCAAACGGCTCGCCCGCCTGAGCGTGGCCGCAGGGGTCCATCCGGCAAAATTGTTAAAGTAGCACGGGTTGCGCGCGATATTGAACGTGTGAACGACTGGTTTCTGGGGCCCGTCGGGCACCCATCGCGGCGGCTGGAGTGTGGTCTGCTCTTCAGGCAGACCGGGTACCGAAGCAACAAGCCGGAGTCGAGGGCATGTCGAAGATTTACGAAGCGTACCGGAAAAGGGCGGGCGGCGAACCCGACCTGGCGATGGAAATCGGCCGGATCGGCGGCGTGGCACTGTACCCCGTGCCGGACGAGGACCAGCGGGACGAGTTCAGCCAATTGGCGAATCGGCTGCTCGACCTGCGGGCCGAAGCGCGTGGAGCGGTGATTGCGTTCGCCTCGACGGCCTCGGGCGAGGGCGCCAGTTACGTCTCCTACAACGCCGCCATGATGATGGCCACGGTCTACCAGCAGAAGGTCCTGTGGATCGACGCCAACTTCCAGTCGCCCCAGAAACACCTTGTGCACCAGGATGGCCCGAGCCTGGCCACGCTGCTGCAGTATCCCGAGCGCGTCGAAGACCTCAAGCTGACATCCAACCCGCTTCTTGTCCCGGGCGGCCTGAACCTGACGGCCGTCAGGGGCCTGTTCGCGGACCAGCGGTGCCCGGACCTGTTCCGCCGGCTCGCGGATCGTTTCGACTTCACGTTTATCGACCTGCCGCCCGTGCTCAGCACCACCGACACGGCCCTCATGGCGGCGGCGGCCGATGGCCTGACGCTGGTGATCGAACAGCGCGGCCTCAAGCGCGAGATCATCAATCACGGCCTCGAAGCATTGCGCGCGAAGTCCGTGAACGTGTTGGGAGCGGTGATCAACCGGCGGTCGTACGACCTGCCCAAGGTGATCTATGACAGGCTGTAATTTTCGGCGATCCTGCGCGGTCCTGAGCCCGAAGGACGCCGGTCGTCTCGCGTGCCTGCTCCTGCTGGCCGTCCTGGCCGGTTGTGCCGGCACGCCGTCCTACGCGCCGCGTTCCGAGTTCATCCCGTTCACGCCGGAACAGAAGATCGTGCTCGAGAAGCAGGCCGTCCGATCCTACCGGATCCAGGAAGACGACATGCTGAAGGTCTATTTCGCCTACGAGCGGAACCTGAACCAGGACTTCGTGCACGTGTTGAGCGACGGCACGGTCAGCCTGGTCGGCATTCCCCCGGTCAAGCTTGCCGGGTTGACCATGGCCGAGGCGGATTCGGTCCTGACGGTCGCCTACTCCCGCGAGTACCGCGAGCCCGCGCTGTCGGTGATGATCCAGGAGACGCGGGGCCGCCGCATCTACGTCATGGGCGAAGTCCGCGATCCCGGCACGTACGTGCTGCCGTACGAAGGCATGGACGTCATGAGCGCCATCGCGCTGGCCAGCGGCTTCGGCGAGGACGCCTACAAGAGCGGCACCCTCGTCGTGCGCGTGACCAAGGACGGCTACCAGTTCCAGGAAGTGAACCTCGACAACTTCGGGACGGCGCAGTTCGCCGCTTCGGCCGCGGTGACGGTCGAACCGTTCGACATCATCTACGTCCCCAAGTCCCCCGTGGGCAATTTCGGGTACTTCGCGAAGAATGTGCTGGCCGGGATAAGCTACGGCTCGCGCATTCTCTACGACGTCTACAACATCTCCCACGGCATCACGACGAGGTACTAGCCATCATGGCGCCAAACCAGCTGCAGACGAATCTCCCGGTGGTGGTGGGGTCGCGTGGGCTCAGCCCGCGTGACATCGCGTTCGTCCTGTTCCGGCGCCGGTGGATCATCCTGGCCATTGCCGTCCCGATCATCCTGGTGGGCGGCGGCAGCCTGCTCGGGCGCACCGGCACCTACACCGCCGGGGCGCGCGTGCTGGTGGAACTGCAGAACGTGGACCAGCCCCGCTGGAACACCAACGGCCGGTCCGTCGACTACGACCGCGAACTGAGCACGCTGCTGAACATCGGCATGAGCGTGTCGGTGGCCGAGCACGCCGCCGTGACCCTGGCCGATTCCCTGCCGGCGATCCGCAAGCTGGATCCCAAGCTGGCCAAGCTCGAGGCCGGCGCCGATTTCCGCGACTACCTGATGAACGGGCTCGAAGTCAACGTCGTGGGCGAGTCCAACATCCTGGAGTTCCGCCAGACGGCAGAGAACCCGCGCGTGGCGATGATGGCGGTCGGCGCGGTGCGCAGCGCCTTCATGCAGTACGAGAATTTCGGGCGCCGCAACCTGGGCGCGATCGGCTACTACACCGAGCAGATCAATGCCGTGCGCACGCGCATCGACTCGTTGCTCGCCGTGCGCGGCGAGGTCCTCGGGAGCACGGGCTACGTGTCGCTCGAGGACGAGATGCGCTACCAGACGGGCGCCGCGGCGCAGGCGGAGCAGGACCTGCGCAAGGTCCAGGTGGACCGCCAGCAGCTCGAGAAGGAATACGCCACCCTGCTCGGGTACCTGCAGAAGGACCCGCGCGAGTTCCCGTGCGGCCCGGACGAGAGCCGGTCCTCGACCCTGGTCGGCTGGCGCGACCTGGTGGGCAAGCACGAGGATTCCCTGAACTCGATCCTTTCGGTCCACACGGATGACAGCCTGCCGGCGCGCCAGCAGCGGTCGATCCTGGACGCCTCGCTCAAGCGCCTGCGGGAAGAGGAACTGGCGTACACCGAGAGCGTGCACCTGGCGCTCCAGTCGTCGCGCCAGCGCGAAACGACGCTGTCGGCGCAGCTGGCCGAGATCAAGAGCGGCAACCACAACCTGCCCGATGTCTACCAGAAGGTCTCGATGCTGGACAGCGACATCAAGTCGCTGCGCGACCTGCTCGACGACCTGCAGGGCAAGTGGGGCGAAGTCCGCATGAGCGAGATGGCGGATGACCGTGTCAGCCGCGTCGTCGCCCTGACCGAGCCGCAGATCATGACGGCCATGGCCGGGAGCAAGACGCTCGTCTACCTCGTCATGGTCGTGGTGTTCGGCATCGCCCTCGGCCTGGTCGGCGCGTTCGTGCAGGAGACGCTTGACCACCGCATCTACGCGCCGCGGGACGTCGAGGACAACCTGAAGTTGCCGGTGTTCGCCAGCGTCTCGCGGAAGGACTGACGTGCCTGCCGCCAAGCGCTCCCTGGCCGGCGCGGGCGGGTCCCGCGCTACGCCGGCCTGGGTCGCCGTCGCCGCCTACGTCCTGCTCGCGGGCGCCGTTCTGGTGGGCAGCAAGCTGCTCGTCCAGCGCCTGGGCGGCGAGCAGTACGCCGCGGTCCTGGTCGGGGTGCTGCTCGGCGTGCTGCTCACGATCGTCTCATTCCGCTACCTGCCGTTCCCGTACTTCCTGTGGATCCTGTCGGTGTGCGGTTTCCGGTTCCTGTGGTCGATCAGGACGCCGATCCTGCCCGACCTCTATCTGGACCGCATGGCGATGATCTGGCTCTCGGTCGTATTCCTGATCAAGATCGTCGCTGAACGGCGTCCCCTGGTGCGGCCCCTGAAGATCGATATCCTGCTGCTAATACACGCGCTGTACCTGCTGACCCAGGTCATCATCCAGGACATGGAGTTCTTCAGCACGTGGACCGTGTGCATCCTGATCCCGTACACGGTCTTCTTCATGACGAAGAACATCGTTACGGGCCGGCTAATCCGCACTACACTGTGGATCCTGCTGGTGCTGAGCATCTACTACAACATCACGGCGGTTGCCGAGAAGTACCACCTCAACTTCCTCATCTGGCCGAAGTACATCATCGGCATCGAAGGTGAGTTCCGCGGCCGCTCGCAGGGGCCGTTCCTGCAGGCGCCGCTCTTCGGCACCGTCATCGGCATGATGCTGCCGATCCACCTGTACTTCATGGCCACCGTGCGCAGCAACGCGGCGCGGGTCCTTCTCGTCGTCAGCCTCATCGTCGGGCTGGCCGGGCTGTATTTCACCTACACGCGCGGGTCCTGGCTGGCGGGCATCGCGGCGCTGGGCGCCACGGCGGTCCTCAACCGCAAGGTCTACATGCGCTTCCTGCTGCCGGCCGTCATCATCGGCGTCATCGTCGCCGTGGGCGTGCTCGGCCTGGCCCAGGACAAGTTCATGAAGGAGCGCGTGGAGAACGAGAACACCATCGGCTCGCGCCTGGCGACCGCGGTCACGGTGTTCCGGGTGTGGCGCGACGCGCCGGTCTTCGGCTGCGGCTTCTTCCAGTACCGCAACGTGCGTGAACGCTACATCGAACCGGTGGAGATCCCGGGGATGCCGGTCATCCGGTTCGTGCAGTTCCGGCACAACGCGATCCATGATATCTACCTGGGGCCCCTGGCCGAGACGGGCCTGGTGGGCACAGCCATGCAGTTGGGGATTTATGTGTTGATTTGGCGCGCATTTATCCGAAAGTACCCACGACGGAGCGAGGACGATGAGTTCGCGGCCCTCCTGATGCCGGTGCTGGCCGGCATCCTGGTGGGTTATCTGGTCGGCGGCCTGGCCTTCGACTACCGTTTCTTCTCGGTGACCGGGACCCTGTTCATGCTCAGCGCCGCCATCATCGACGGCTACCGGGGCGAGGCGACCCGCGGGGGCGCCGGTGCGGGCGAGGTGCCTGCCGGTCTGTGATGCTGGTTGTGATGGCGCCGCGGAGCGGACGACGGCGCCGGAAGTGGAACGAGACCATGTACCTGGAGCATTTCAACCTGTCGGTCAGCCCTTTCGGGATCTCGCCGCGCCTGGACTTCCTCTACAAGTCCGGCGCGTTCGAAGAGGGCATGGCCCACCTGCTCTATGGCCTGGAGAGCCGCGAGGCGCTGGTGATGATCACCGGCGCCATCGGTACGGGAAAGACCATGGCCATCCAGTCCTTCCTGTCCAGCCTGGGCGACGGCTACGTCTCGGCGCTGGTGACCAATACCACCGTGGACGGCCGCGAGCTCCTGAAGCTGATCCTGGATGACCTGGGAGCGCCGATTGACCGCGGCGCCGACAAATCCGACCTCCTGATCGCGTTCAAGCAGTTCATGATCGACGAGGGCAGGCAGGGCCGGCGCATCATCATCATCATCGACGAGGCGCAGAACCTCGCGAGCGGCGTGCTCGAGGAGATCCGCCTGCTGACCAACCTGGGCCAGGGCGAAGACCAGCCGGTCCAGATCATCCTGGTGGGCCAGCCCGAACTGGCGGCGACGGTCGACAGGCCCGACCTGGCGCAGCTCAAGCAGCGCATCCGTGTCCACTGCCGGTTGTCGCCCCTTTCGCGGCGCGAACTGGAAGAGTATGTCGACCACCGGATGCGGATCGCCGGCGGCTTGCCCGGGACGTTCTCGGCCGCGGCGCTCGACCGCATCTTTGCGGCCAGTGGCGGCGTGCCGCGTCTCGTCAACACGCTGTGCGGCGATGCGCTGTTGTCGGCCTATGTCGCCGGCCGGCGCAAGGTGGAGGGGAAGGACGTCGAAGGCGGGCCGGCGTCCGACGCGGCCGCCGATGCGCATGCCGAACGCGGATCGGCGCCGGCGAGCCCCGTGACGGAAGCGCCGCGACCGGCCATGGCGGTCCGCCGCGTGGAGCCGCAGGAAACCACCGTCGGGTCGGGGGAGACGCCGGGCGACGAGGCGGGCGCCGAGGGCGCGCGCAACGGCCACCGCATCCAGCTGGCCGCGGCGATCGCTGTGCTGGCGGTCCTCGTTGCCTTGACGGCCACGGGCCGGCTCGGGCCGCTGTGGCCGAAGGCCCCGTCCGGGGCGACCCCATCCGGCGCGGTGACGGCCGACGTCGCCGTCATCGCTGACGCGACGCCAGACGCGGCCGTGGACTCGAGCGGGGCGCGGCGCGACAGCACCGCCGTGGCGACGGTACGCCGGGACGACCCGCCCGCGAGCGCCACCCCGACTTCGACCCCTGAAGAGCCGGCGCTGCCGGCGCCGCCGCGGCCGCAGGCGGCTACCGCAGCAGCTGTTCCCGCTGCCGCCGCGGTCCCTTCGGCAGTGGACACTGTCCCGGCAAGTGGCACGGCCGTCGCGGACCGTTTCGTCATCCATATCTGTTCTTTCCGCACCACCGACGCCGCGGGCGTCATGGCCGCGAAGTTCACGGCTGACGGCATGCCGGCCACCGTGCGCGAGCAGACGGTCAATGACGTCGTCTGGTACCGCGTCTACCTGGGTCCCTACGGGACGCACGACGACGCGGTCCGGCTCGCCAACCGCCTGCGCGCCGAGGGCAAGATCACGTATTACCAGGTCACGCGGCTGGATTCCGGCACGGGCTCGTGACCGCAGGGCGCAAAGTCCTGAGGGTCGCCCAGCTCGTCGAACGGCTCGACGCGGGCGGCGCCGAGGCGCTGGCCGTCGACATCGCCGGCGCCCTGGCCGGGCGCGGCCACGAGTCGCACCTGGTCGTCGCGAGCGAGGCGGGGCCATTCCGCGCGCGCGTGGCGCCGGATGTGGTGTTCCACACGCTCGACCGGCCGCGGCGTGACGGCGGGCAGGCCTACCGGCTCCTGTATTTCGCCGAAACCTGCCGGCGGCTGGAGACCTGGCTGCGCGCGCGGCGCATCGAGGTGCTGCAGACGCACCTGCCGAAGGCGAATTTCCTCGGCCTGGCCATGGCGTGGCGCGGCGTGTGCCGGGTGTACCCGACGGTGCACAACAACCGGGAGTTCGACTACGGCGACAACGCCGGCCGGGTGAAGCGCCGGCTGCGCCGGGCCGCGTATCGCCAGATGCTGGGGCGCTGCAGCGCCGTGATCGCCGTGAGCGAGCAGGTGAAGTCGTCGCTGGCGACCGAACTGGGCCTGCCGCCCGGTGGCGGGCAGGCGATCCGGGTCGTGCGCAACGGAGTGCGCGTGGCGGCCCCGGCGACGGGCGTGGAGCGCGCCGCGGCCCGCGCCCGGTGGGGGATCGCCGAAGGCCAGACCCTGGTCGTCGGCGTCGGCCGGTTGACCGGCCAGAAGAACTTCGCCGCCCTGGTCGCGGCCCTGGGCCGACTGGACCGGGGGCGTGGCGACTGGCGCTGCATCATTGCCGGCGACGGCGAACTGAAGGCGGAGCTCGTCGCGCTCGTCGGCGCCTCGGACCTGCAGGACCGGATCCGGTTGCCGGGGCTGGTCGACGACGTGCCGGGATTGCTGGCGGCGGCAGACGTCTTCTGCCTGCCGTCGTCGTACGAAGGGCTGCCCCTGGTCCTGCTCGAGGCGATGGGCCGTGGCCTGCCGGTCGTGGCATTCGCGATCGATGGCGTGACCGACGTCGTCACCGACGGGCGCCAGGCCCGGTTGGCGACCCCGGGCGATATCGAGGGCCTGGCCGGGGCCCTGGGGACACTGATGGACGATGCTCCCGGGCGCTGCGCCCTCGGCGCCGCGGCACGGGAACTGGTCCTGTCCCGATACGACTTTGAAGATGTGGTCTCCAACCTCGAGACGGTCTACCGCTCGTAGGACGGCGTTGCCGGGAAAGAGTCTGTCCGTGCTCAACCAGTCGATGTACATCTTCATGTCCAAGATCGCGGGCTACGGCATCCGGCTCATCCTGCCGTACTTCCTGGTGCGGGCCCTGACCGTCGCGGACTTCGGCGCCTACCGCCAGTTCTTCCTGCTCGAGATGTACATCGGCGGGTTGTTCCAGTTCGGCCTGAACCAGGCGCTGTACTACTTCATCCCGCGGGACCGGGAGAATGCCGGCGCCTATTTCGTCAACAGCCTGCTGATGAACATCGTCGTCTTCGGCGTGGCGTTCACGGCGATCGGGCTGACCGTGACCCCGCTGGCCAAGTGGCTGAACATCGCGATTCTGCACGACGCGTTCTGGAAGCTCGCTGCGTACGTCATCCTTCTCATCCTCGGCATCGCCTGCGACGCCTATCTCACCTCGCGCCAGAACGTGAAGGCGGCCGCGATCTTCGAGGTGACGGGGCAGTCGCTGGTGACGGTCGTCAGCCTGGCGGCGGCGCTGCTGACGAAGCGGCTCGACGCGATCCTGGTCGGCCTGGTCATCGCGCGGGCGATCCAGCTGGTGGCGATGCTCGCCTACATCCACTGGGGCCTCCATGGCTTCCGCGCCAAGCGCTACTTCTTCGGGATCCGCGAACAGGTCCGCTACGGATTCCTGCTCGGCGCCGCGGGGACGCTCCTGACGCCGTTGACGCGCCTCCACGAGTTCTTCGTGAGCCGGTCCTACGGCACCGAGGCCTACGCGATCTACTCGGCCGGTTGCACGGAACTGCCGGTCATCCAGATGTTCACCCAGTCGGTGGCCCTCGTGGCGCTCAGCCAGTTCGCCCTGCTGGAGCAGAAGAAGGACTGGGAGGGGATCCGGCAGCTGTGGCGGCGCGTGCTGACGAGTTCGTATGCCGTGGCGCTGCCGTTCGTCATCATCCTGCTGATCGTGTCGAAACCGCTGATCCTGTTCATGTTCACCGATACCTACGCCGGCGCCGTGTCGATCTTCCGCGTCAACACGCTGCTCAAGCTGGGCCTGATCTTCAACTCGACGCTCGTGTTGCGGGCCATGAACCGGAATGACGTGAACATCTGGGTCAA
>CAIOLW010000078.1 GCA_903859215.1 uncultured bacterium
GCAGCCGCAGCTGCCCTGTTCATCCGCGCCCGGCGCCAGGACCGCGACGTTGCAGACCAGGAACGCGCCGAGCAGCGCGCTCTGCATGGCCTCGAGTTCGTCGTCGCGGAACTCGCCGTTGCGCACGCCCTCGTCGATGAGTCCGAACAGCACGCGCCGGAACTCGCCGTGGAGGGCATCGAAATCAACCTGGGGGGCGCCCTCGCGGGGCCCGTAGTAGACGGCGTCGAACAGCCGCACGACGTCCGCGTTGACGCGGATCAGGTCGAGCACCTGCTCGCCCAGAAGGAGGATCCGCTCGGCGGCTGTGCCGGGATGCGCGAGCACCCGCGCCACGACTTCGCTGTGCGCCTCGACCGCCATCTCCATCAGCGCGTGGAAGACGCCTTCCTTGCTGTGGAACCAGTAGTAGAGGACCGGTTTCGTGACGCCGGCGGCCTCGACGATCTCGCGCACCGACGTGGCGTGGTAGCCCTTGCGCACGAACAACCCGACGGCCGCCTCCAACAGGCGCTCGCGGACCGCGGGTTCGTTTTGCTGTTCCATCCCGGCCTCCGTTGAATAATACCTACCGGACGGTAGTAACTACCGGTAGGTAATATCGGCGGGTGATGGGTCACCGGCAAGGAAATTTTCGAAATTGGCTAAGATGTTGAAAAATAGATGATTAATGGAATTGCGGAGCACGCGGCTTCCTGTATGGACTCGCCGGGATAAGCCGGGGATTCGCCGACAGGTGACGACAGCACTTGCGCCAGCGCAACGACCCGCCAGCGTCACCGACGGCTCAGCTCACTGGACCAGCGCCATCCTGACCGACCGGACAAAGCCGCCGAACTCAAGGCGCGCCAGGTAGTTGCCCGAACCGACCTTCCGGCCCCCGGCGTCCCGTCCGTCCCAGGTGATGTTGTGGGCGCCCTGGGTCATCGAGGCATCGGCCAGTACCGTCACCAGGCGCCCGGCCAGGTCGAAGACGGCCAGGCGGGTGTTCCCGGCCTCCGGCAGGTCGAAACGGATCGTCGTCTGCGGGTTGAACGGGTTGGGCTGGCAGGGCAGCAGCTTCAACGCGCTCGCATCGCCGGCACCGGGCACCCCCGAGGCGTTCGTGACGCCGGTCCCGCTGAGCCCCTGCACACGCACGCCGGTGGGATTGCTTCCGCCCGCGGCGTAGTTCGTGACCAGGAAGTCGAGGTGATTGACGCCCGCCACGAATCCCTGGTTGATCGAGAACGACGTCAGGGGGTTGTAGGAACCGACGTTGGTGCCGATCGAAACGCCGTTGAGGCTGATCGTGCCGGTGTTGTCCATTGCGCAGCCGCCGGTCACGTTGACGGTGGCCAGGTCGAATCCCGTGAGGTCGAACGACAGCCGGTACGTGTAGATGCCATCGGGGTGCGGCGTGCCGCCGGAGGGGTAGCCCTGGGGCATCGCGGGCGCGATCCACTGGGAAGTGGCGTTGTTGGCGAGCCAGAAGCCGTTGGCGATCGGGAACGCGACGACGGCGTTCGGCCCGGGATAGGCCGGGTCCGGGCTCACGATCAGTGTGTAGTGCGGATCGACGGCGCCTGCAGCCAGCGTCACGCCGCTGTTGTCGACCCCGGTGTTGAACAAGCCCGGCACGGGGGCGGCCTGGGCGGACGCAGAGACAATCGCGCCGGCAGCCAGCAACGACACGATCCACATTCGCGACATGAGCGGAACCCCGGGGATGGAAGGAAGCGGGCGCGCAGGTCGCTGGCGGGCAGCGCCGTGAGGACCGTCATTATCCTGGACTAAATCCGACCTGTTTGCAAGCAGATTATGGCCCGGGCGGGGCGCTTCGCCGCCTACGGCCGCGAGCAGGAGATCTCCCCTGTCGGCGTCACCAGCGTCAGCCGGAAGTTCTTGCGCACGGGCCGGCCCTCGAGGCTGGGCATCGCGCCCAGCGACAGTGGCAGCTTGTCCTTGATCTGGCCGCCCACGTAGCCGTCGAGCCCGCAATCGCGCCACGAAAGGCCGAGCGGCACGCCCACGGCCGGCCTGACGTTGCGGAAGAAGTTGTAGCGCGCCGGGCGGTCGGGGTTCAGGCCGCAGATCGTCTGGTCCACCGCGACGGCATCCACCCAACCGTCGCCGAACTGCTGCGTGACCGCCGCGTAGATCATCCCGGTGATGGTGGGGTCGCCGAAGGCCATCGCCGTGGTCACGTAGGCGCGGAACACCTCGGGGCCCTGCTGCACCAGGATCGTGGGCACGGCCACGTCGACCTCGAGTTTCCACACGCCGGTCGAGGTGTTGATGGCCTGCGCGTTGGGCGGTCCCCACGTGGTCAGGCGGATGTCGTCGGTGCCGCCGCCGTCGAGGATGGCGTTGTAGACGTCGCAGGCGTTGGCCACCTCGTAGCGCCAGGCGCCGATGCGCCGCACGGGCTCGGCCCACGCTTCCCGTGAATCGTCCTCGGCGTGCAGCAGGACGCCCATCTTGTAGAGGCGCGCGGGCATCGAGTAGTTGATCGCCAGGTCGGCGGTGGTCGGCGAATCGGCATAACGCAGGAAGCCCGTGCCCTTGTTCACCAGCACCGTGCCCGTGCGATAGTACTGCAGTTCGCCCGGGCCCGTGCCGGCGTAGGTCAGGCGCAGGTCAGTGGTCCCGGCCAGGCAGGGATGCGAGGCCAGGTCGCCTGGGTCCGTGACGCAGGGCACGTCGCGGTCGAAGGCCGATGACTGGGTGCCCGGCTTGGCCACCAGTTCGATGCACTGCAGGCAGGGCGGGAAGCCCACGTCGAACGACAGCTCGGCCGGCGTCCCGTCGCGGCGGTCCAGTTCGTCGATCGACACCATGCCCACGGTGAAGCGCGTGGCCGGCGCTGTCAGGAAGCCCAGCGTGTCGCCGTACCAGCCGCCCGGGCCGGCGTCCCAGGCCGGTTGCGTGTCGATGGCGCTGTTCTCCGACGCGAAGTTGAAGATGCCGCCCGAGTAGTTCTGGCGCACGCCCCGCAGGTAGCCCGTCAGCGCGATGCGGTAGGCCGGGTTCAGGCGCAGGTCGCGCGGGTCGTCGCGGGCCAGCGCCTTGACGACGACGTACGTGCGATCGGGGATGCGGTCGCCGGAATGGAACGGGTGGTGCGTCTGCGCCGGGTCGTTCATCCGGATGTAGTACGGGTAGGTCTCGGGATCCGTCGGGTGGGCCCAGTCGCCCTCGCCGTCCAGCAACAGCGTCTGCGGGTCGTAGTTCACGACGAAGCCGATGCTGCGCCGGGCCTCCGCAACCTCGACGCCGGCGATGTCGACGGCGTCGACCTGCAGGGACACCAGGCCGCTCGGCAGTCGCTGCCCGAAGACGTTGGCGCCGGTGCCGTCGTTGGCGAAATACAGAGAACTGTCGGGTCCGAAGAACGAGAAGCTGTCGTTGGTGGCCTCGTTGAACCGCCGCGGGTGCCAGCAGTCCTCCTGCGAGGGGTTGCAGTAGCCGCCCAGCGCGCCTTCGACCCGCCACTTGTAGCCCAGCATGCCGTCGTCGTCCGGCGCCAGCGTGTCGATCGTCGCCAGCGCCGCGGCGCTGTAGCCGCGCACGTTGGGCGAACGGCTGCGCCACACCAGGCGGTAGGGGTGGCCGAAGCCCACCGTGTCGGCGACGCCCGGGGTCATCGCGACCGTATCGCCGCCGTCGACGCGGAAGAACCGCAGGCCCGGGTTGCCCAGGCTGTTGGCGAAGAAGTGCAGGCGCGCCGGGGTCCGGTCGAAGGCGCCGCGGTCGTCGAGGGCGACCATGTGCAGCGTCAACTCGGCCGAAGGATCCTCGCCGTTGTTGATCGCGAAGGAGAAGATCGAGTCCGTGCGCGTCGTCCAGTGGCCGATGTCCAGCGTGCCGGCCCTCAGCGCCGGGTTGAAGCGCATGTCCTCTTCGTCGTCGTTCGTGTTCGGGTCCTGCACGGTGCCGCTGGTCAGCGCCCAGACGAAGCGTTCCACGCGCCCGTCGAGGTCGCGCCCGTACCAGTAGACGTGAAAGCGGTAGTAGCCGCCGCCGTCCACGGTGGGCGCGCCGGTGATGTACGTCTCGGGAGGCTTGTTGACGACGGCCGGCTCGGGATTGAACGCACGGCAGCCCGTCCCCGCCAGCCCCGCCAGCAGGCAGGCCAGGGCCGCGGTGGCCAAGCCGATGCGCCGGGTCTTCCGGACGAACGTCATTCGCGGGGGCGCCTCTTCCCGGTTCTTGTGCGGGGTCGATGGTCGGCCATTATGCGGCCTTGCGAGGCGATTGTCGAGAGCCGGAACGCCGCGCCTGAGCGCTATCGGCAGCCGTGATTGCCCCGGGCCGGGGACGAACACCCGTGCTATGCTGCTGCCCCGGCCGGGATTGGCCCGGCCCGGGGCGCGGGATCCTCTTGGATGGGGCTGTCGGTGAGCAAAGGGTCACGATTCTTCTGGGCGGCCTGCCTGGCCTACGCGTTGATGGCATACGGGGTCACGCGCTCGCCCGATGCCGAGGTCACTTTCCGGGTCGGTGAGTCCCTGGCCGACCACCTGCCGCCCGCGCCGTACCTGCCGGGGCGGTTGGGCCTGGGCGTGGCGACGCTGTGCCTGCTGCTGGGCGCGGTGGTCGTGGCGGGGTTCGCGCTGATGTATCGGCGTGTCCTGCGCAGGGAGGCGTCATGA
>CAIOLW010000079.1 GCA_903859215.1 uncultured bacterium
GCCGCCACCCACGGTCGTGGCGTCTACGGCATGACGATCCCGGCCACGACATCCGTCGGCGATGTCGCCACGGCCGCGACGAGCGTGTTGCAGCAGAATGTGCCGAACCCGTTCAACCCGAAGACCAGCATCGCGTTCACCCTGCCGGCCGCCGGCCGCGTGAGCCTGGTCGTGTTCGATGCGGCGGGCCGGCGCGTGCGGACCCTGGCGGCCGAAGACATGGCCGCCGGCGCGCACTCGGTGGAGTGGCTGGGCGACGACGATGCCGGTCGCGCCGTCGGGTCAGGTGTCTATCTGTATCAACTGAAGTGCGGCGCCGTCGACGAGGTGCGGCGCCTGACGCTGGTGCGCTGAGCGACGTTCCCGGAAGCGATGGACGGATACTAGCGCACGAGTTGTAGCCTGAGCGCCGGGTAGACATCCACGCCGTCCAGCACCAATCTGCAGAAGTAGGCGCCGCTCGGGACGCCCCGCCCGGCGTCGTCGCAACCGTCCCAGGTCACGGCGCCGGCGCCCGGCCCGGTCTTGCCGAGAGGCAGCGCGCGGACCAGGGCTCCCCTCACATCGAAGACCAGCAGCCCGGCGTCGCCGGCCCGCGGCAGCGCGTAGCTGATCGTCGTGCGGGGGTTGAACGGGTTGGGTCGGGCGCGCCACAACGCGCCATCACGGTCGCCCGGCGTCATCGCCGGCGATCCCGGCTGCCACGTCACCGGCACAATGAACGCGCCGTCGAACGGATCGTCCGTGGTGATGACGACGTTCAGCGGCATGGCCCCGGCGGCCACGACGCCGACGTCCAACGCCACGGACGTCCCTGGCGCCAGCGTGCCCGCGTCCGGTGCAATCGTGTGGGGACCGCCTGACGGGACCGCCGCCGCCCAGTGGAGCGGTGCGCAGCCGAGGTTGGCCAGCGACAGCGGCGCGTGCGCCGTCACGTCGCCGGCCAGCAGTCCGAGGTCGAGCGCGGCCGGGGTCATCCGGCCCTCGGGCGCATCGAAGACCACCAGCGAGACCGGATAGGCGATCGGCGTATCGCAGGTGAACCTGACCTGTCCCGCGTACAGGCCGTTACACAGGCCGGACGCGCGGCAGTTGTAGGTGAACACGAAGCTGTCGCCGGGGGCGAGGGCGAACGGCGTGGCGTCGAACTGCAGCCAGTCGCCGCCGGACTCGCGGCTGGGCGTCAGCCGCGTCGCGGCCGTCCCGATGTTGCGAATGACGACCGTGCTGTCGCGCACGGCCCCGGTCCGCGCCATGAGCAGTGCGCTGGTGCCTGAAATGGTAAGCACGGGACACGGCAGGCTGCATGCGACGGTCGCCGTCGCACGGTTGCGGTACTCGTCCACCGCCGTGACCGAAACGGCCACCTGCGATCCGTACGGCAGGCCGCCGACGGTGAACACATGCGGTGAGCCCGGCCCGGTCGTCGCGGGCAGTCCGCCGATGTCCGTGTAGGGCCAACCGGGGGTTGCGAATCCCATCAGGAAATGGTCGAGCATCCCGACGGTTCCGTCATCACCGGTTTCCGTCCAGCCCACGGTCATCGACGTCGGCGTTGCCGACACGAGCGAAAGCCCGCCGACGGGGGCCGGCGCGACCGAGTCGACGTCGGCCAGGATGCGGTAGAGGTTCAGGCGCCGGCCGCCGATGACGTAGGTCTCGTTGCCGGGCGGCACCTCGGAGCGCTCGTAGAGCCGCGCCAGCACGCCTGTCGGATATTCCAGTTCCGGATGGGCCGCCTTGAGCAGCGCGATGCCCCCGGCCACCAGCGGTGCCGCGGATGAGGTGCCGCTGATCGTCGCGTAGCTCGCCTGATGGTTCGAATCGACCCAGGTCGACAGGAGCGAGACCCCGGGGGCCGACATCTCGACGGTCAGTTTGCCGTAACTTGACAACTGCGAGGCTACGACCCCGTGGTCACCCGTCATCGCCACCGTCACGACGTTCGGGAAATCGAAGCAGGCGGGGTAACGCGCATTGGCCGGGTCGTCCAGGTCCTTGCCGTCGTTGCCGGCCGAGGCGACGACGATGATGCCGGCGTCGCTGGCCGCGCGGAACGAGCGGTAGAACTGGCTCGCGGGCGAGGCGTCGACCCCGGCGCCCAGGTAGTGGAAGCTGCACACGATGATGTCGACGCCCGCGGCCACGGCCCGGTCGACGGCCGCGATCGTGGCCAGCAGGGATGAATAGCCGGATGAGTAATCGTTGTGGTGCTTCAGCGGCATGATGCGCACATCCCAGCACACGCCAGAACCGCCGAGCCCGTTGTTGCCGACGGCAGCCAGAAGCCCGGTCACGCCGGTGCCGTGCGCGTAGTTGTTGCCGTCGTTGTCGGGCGACGGATCGGTGTCGTTGTTGCCGCAGTCGTAGCCGGGCACGAAGCGGCCGGCCAGGTCGGGGTGCGACAGCAGGAACCCGTCGTCGATGACCGCGACCGTCACGGTGGACGCGTCGTGATGCAGGTCCCACGCCCGCTCCGCCTGGATGTCGAGATCCAGTTGGAGCGGGTCGCGGAACTGCAACTGCGAGGGGTAGAGCGGGTCGTTCGGCACGAGGTCGGGGATGCCGACGGCGTCGGACTCGACATGGGCGACGCGCGGATCGCCGCGCAGTGCCTCGGCGCTCGACGCTGTGACGGCCGGCAGGCGCACCACGATGGCATCGCCGGCCGTGAACTCGTGCAGCACCGTGCCCCCGCGTTCGCGGACCCAGGCGGCGCGTTCGCCCCTGGACACGCCATCGTGGAAGCGGACGATGACATCGATCGCGGGAAGGGCCGGCGGCGCGACGGCAGCCAGGCACGGCAGGGCCACGATGACAACGAGGGCGAAGATGAACAGGTAGCGCATGGTGTCACTTCCGAGTGGGATTCCGGACAACAGATCATAGCACGGCACGGTTGCCGCGGGCGCGGAAACGACAGGGGCGCCGCCCTGCGGCAGCGCCCCGGCGTTCTTCACGGCCGGTGCACCGGCTACAACAGCGGGTTCGAAACCACCCCGTCCGCCAGCTTCGGCTCGAACCACGTCGACTTCGGCGGCATCACCTGGTTCGTGTCCGCGACCGCGGTCAGGTCTTCCAGCGAGGTCGCGAACAGCGCGAAGCCGGCCGCCATCTCGCCCGAGTCGACGCGCTTCTCCAGCCCGCCCAGCCCGCGGATGCCGCCCACGAAGTCCACGCGGTCGCTCTTGCGCAGGTCCTTGATCCCCAGGATGCGGTCGAGCACAAGGTCCGACAGCACGCTGACGTCCAGCGTGCCGACGGGGTCCTCGTCGCGCGTCGGCGTGGCCACCGTCGGCTTCAAGAGGTACCACTGGCCGCCCAGGTAGAGGCCGAACTCGCGCCGCGCCGCGGGCTTTGCCTGGCCGGACACCTTGGTCACGCTGAACGACTCGCCGACCTTCGCCAGGAACGCCTCGGGCGACAGCCCGTTCAGGTCCTTCACGACGCGGTTGTAGTCCCAGATCTTCATCTCGTTCACCGGGTACGCCACCGCGAGGTACGTGTTGTAGGGCTCGGTGCCGGTATGGGCGGCGCCGCGCTCTTCCACCATCAGCTTCTTGACCCGGCTGGCCGCCGCGCTGCGGTGATGGCCGTCGGCGATGTACACCGTCTCGGCCGTGTCGAAGGCCGCCACCAGCGCGTCGATGTCGGCCTGGTTGCTGACCACCCACAGCGTGTGGATGACGCCGCCCTGGCCGACGGCCGAGAACTCCGGTGTGCCGGCAGCCACGCGCGAGATGACGGCGTCGGCCGCCGCGATCTGCTTGTAGGCGATCAGGCCGGGACCGGTTTGTGCGCGAACGTAGCGGATCTGGTTGACGCGGTCGTCTTCCTTCACCGGGCGCGTGAACTCGTGCCGGCGGATGCGCCCGGCGTCGTACGCGTCCACGCTGGCGCCCACGACCAGGCCCGTCTGCACGTGGTCGCCCATCTGCAGGCGGTACACGTAGAAGCAGGGCGTGCCGTCCTGTACCAGAATCCCGTCGTCCAGCATCTTCCGGAAGTTCTCCGCGGCCTTCTCGTACACCGCCGGCGCGTGCACGTCGGTGCCCGCGGGCAGGTCGATCTCGGCCTTGGAGACGTGCAGGAAGCTGAGCGGCTTGTTCGCCGCCAGCGCGCGCGCCTCATCCGAATCGAGCACGTCGTACGGCGGGGCGATGACGTCCTGCGCCTTGCCGGGCGCGGGGCGGATGCCGCGGATGGGCGTGAACAGCGGCAGCTTCTGCGGGTCCATGGTCATCGTCAGGCCACCTTGTCGCCGTTGACGGCATGCTTGCGCACGCCACTCAGCAGGTAGTCGGCGATCTGCTCGGCCGCCTGCCGCGCCACCGTCACCTGCGCGTCCTTCGTGGAGGCGGCGATGTGCGGCGTCGCCACGACGTTCTCCATGCCGAAGAACATGTGCTCGGTCGCGGGTTCGGTCACGTACACGTCGCAGGCCAGGCCCGCGATGTGGCCGCTGTCGAGGGCGGCCTTGACGTCGGCCTCGACCATGATGCCGCCGCGCGCGCAGTTGATGATGCGCACGCC
>CAIOLW010000080.1 GCA_903859215.1 uncultured bacterium
CTCCAGGAGCCCAGGCCTTCCGCACCGATGGTTCTCGAGAGCAGTTCCTCGACGCCGATGTCGCCGCGTATCAGCGCGCCTACGTGCGCATCCGCCCCGTGCAGGAACTCGCGTGCCTGGTTCGGCGCCACGTTCGTTGTCGAACGACACTGCGCCATGACAAAGGCCCCACACCCTCCAGCGATCGTCCGCATGACATCTGCGTAGTCGACGCGCGACTTGCCGGCCATACGCAGGTACGATTTAGCCAGGTCGGGAGTGCGGAAATCATGAAGGGCGGCAGGGTCACCGCCGACCACCGAAGGTGAGGTCAAGGTCAAGACGTCAAGTACGAGCCCCAGACGTTCGGCAATGTCCTCGTCGTCGCCGGTACGCCCGTCGCTCACCTTGGAAGAGACCAGCCAGGGTACGGCGAAGGATACAGGAGCCTCGACCCGGCGGTCGTCGTTGCGCAGGCCATCGTGTTGCGCCAGAAGCACCAGGTGACGCTTGAAACCGTTGACTTCATGTTCCAGGGTATTCAGGCGCGCCGCGTCCTCGTCGGCGCACCTGTAGGCGTTGGGCCCCATCCCACTGGCGACGACCACGACATTGACGACGACGCCGGCCAGGCTCGGCTGCACGCCGATCTCGACGAGCCTCGCCTCGAATTCCTTTCGCACAAACGTGCGAAGGGTATCGCGGATCTCCTCCCAGGTCTGCGCGACCTGTACGAACTCCCTGGCCTTGTCGTCGAGACACCGGTACCACCGCGCCACAGCAAGCTGCGCGTACTCGTCCCGCGTCCAGACGATTCCCGGATACAGTTCGATCGGCATCACAGGTCGACGATGTCCCTCGCGACCTTCTCGACGCGATCGCAGTATGCCGCCAGATCATTGAGCAGGCCCGCGAACTCGGACCGCTCCCGGAGCTTCTCGATATTGGCGCGCTTCGTGGCCACCGCGGCCAGCAGGCGCTCGCGGAACGCCGACCGGCCACCGGCCTGCGAACTCGCGAAATGGGCCTCGAATTTCGCCACGAGCCCGTCGCGGCGAAACCGTTCGACAGCCTTGCGCAGCAGGCGTGAATAGTCGTCGGCCTCGTCCGACGACATGCGCACCGGCTCGGTCGCCCCGAACACCTGCGCGTCGAACTGGACGGACTTGTCGTACACGTCGACCTTCATCGCGTCGAGCGCCCAGGAGACGGCCAGCATGTCCTGGACCCGGTCTGTGTCGCGCGGCATGAAGTCGTGCGCATCGATCCCGGCCAGCTCCTTCATCGTGATGGTGCAGGCCGGCTTGTTCGGGTCCTCGCTGCGCTCGGACTCGTAGACCCGCGCGCAGGTCTTCACTTCCCGCATCAAGCACAGCGGCCAGCCGATCTCGACATTAAGCACGTCATCACGCAGCGGGTCATCGCTGCCGATCACCTGGAAGGCATTCTCGTTTCCGGCGTTTTCCTTTTCCTTGGTCGCCCACGCGTTGAGCGCCGCGCGCTCCTGCTGCTCCATGCCCGTGACGACCATCTTGATGCGCACAGGCCGCCGCCGCATGCCCATGACGCTGATGAACTCGTTATCATCGTCGGACATGTGGACGAGCGGGCTGCAGGCCTTCATCCGGCGCTGCAGGCGCTCAGCCGTATCGGCCGGACGCTTGGTCTTACGCACGGCGACTCGCTCGATTGCATCAACAGTCAGGTCCCGGATCAAGGCGCGCGTGGACTCGTCACTCGGGGCGGCGACGACACCGCGGAAGTTCTCAGCAGCGAAGCGCGCCAGGGACTCTGCCACCGCCTGGGACACCTCCGCCTTGACGTCTTCAAGGTTGGCCTTGACCGCCTGGTTGATCGCCTCGGGCTCGATCAGCCACATGTCCTCGGGCGTGTCCATGCCGCCCGTCAGGCGCGCGGGCTCGAGGCTGTTGGCCTCCTGGCGCACGAGGTCCTGGAGGTGCGCCAGCCGTTCGGCGCGGAGCACGCATTGGTTCGAGAAGCGCGCCGCCTGGTCCCCGAAGGCCGCCCGAAGCTGCTCGAACACCACCTGGGCCACCCGGGCGCGCGCCCAGTTCATGGCCGCCGTGCTTTCAACCTTGTTCTTCATGATACCGGTCGTGCAGTCGCGGACAACGTCCGCGCGGGACGTTGCCGGGGCCGGCGCAGCCTTGCCCAGCATTTCAAGCCTCTCGGACAGGTGCCGCATCACGCGCTTGGCGCCGCCGATGCGGAACGCAGGCGATGCCACCAGCTCCTGGACGAGGACATTCAGCCACTCCTGCTCGGCGGCCGGCTCGGGCAGGCGGCCACACGCCCGGACTGCCGCCTGTGCAAGTCCTGAAGCCTCCATGTCGAACCGCTCGAGGGCGCGCGACAGTTCCGCAGGCTTCTCTGCGGTTCCGATGTCGGACATCAACTGAGAGAAACCTGAAAGCTCGGGCATCATGGCCAGGTCATCCACCTGGGCCTCGCGCAGCCTGAAGGCCGTGGAGTAGGCCTTGAAATCCTCGGGCAGGTTCTTCTTGATCACGGCATCGAGCGCGACACGACCCTGATCGGTCCACTCGAAGTCCCCGACCGCCTTGCCGACTCCGGCGGCGATTTCGCTGCACCAGGTCTTCAGCAGGTGGTGGCGCGGGATCTCGAGCCATTCCACACCGAATGTGCAATAGGTCGCCGGCTTGCCGTCGAGCGTGTGCTGCTGCGACGGGTCCAGGAAATCCTTTACGTTGTCCATGACGGTGGTGAGGTTTTCCCGCGTGCCGCGGGCGATCTGCGCGTACAGCGCATGGGCGGCCCGCACCAGGACATCGCCCTGGTTGCTGAAGGCACTGCCGCCATGCTTGGTGTCGGTGAGCAGCGTGACCATGTTGAAAAGGGCGTCGCTGGTGCGCACGGCGCCGATGGGCTCCGGGTACTGGACCACGAGCTGGTCCCTGCGGGAGATGATGAAGTCCATTTCCTTGAGCGCCGCGAATGCGTTGATCCGCCGCTGCCTGCCGGAGACGGTCTCCGCGTCGCGCGAAGCCAGGTGGACCACCGACGGCATGGCGAACATGCCGGTGATGCGGATGCCCGCCGATGTGTAGCCGCTGCGGATCAGGAGTTCCCGCGCGAGGATCGCGGTATCGATGAACATCCCCGAGCACGTGCCGCCCGCCAGCGAGCCGACGATAAACACGCGGGGAGTGCGTGCGACATCTTCGTCGAGGCCCTTGCGCGCCATCTTGCTGAGCATGTCGACGCTGATGGCTGAACGGAAATCGGACTGCAGGGCGTCGTGGATCTTCTGGAACTGCTGGAAGAACACCAACCGGCCGACCGGGCGCTGGGCCCCGGCCCCCTGATCGATGTAGCCGAGTGAGAAACAAGTCTTCGGGTACTTCCACCAACGCGCCACCAATGGGTGGTTTTCCAAGTGCGAGACCACGCCGCCGGCGTTGAAATCGCCCAGCTTCGTGTACATGTTGGTCGGCATGTAGGCCGCGCTCGTTGCCTGGTTGGTCTCCGAGGCCGTGTCGATCGATCGCAGGAAGACAGAGTCGGGCACGCCACCGGTTTCCGTGGTCAGGAACCGCTCACGCAGCAACCGCACGACCGCATTGCCGACACCACCGAGGCCGATGACGAATGTGGGAATAGTCAGCATCTTCGTCTCTCCTTCAACGCTTCGCATAGAAAGTGTATTCAGCCTGCGATGAACCGATGCGCACCTTCCAGGAACTACCGTTCCTGATCAGGTAGCCTCGCGACGTCTTCTTGGCGCGACGTCGGGCAAACTCCGGCTTGTGGCCCTCGGCCACCAGCAGGTAGGCACCCTTGCGCCAGATGCCCGAAACCGGCACCACCTGCACGAGTTGCGCAAACGGCGCCTGGATCTCTTGGTATTGCGGGAAGCCCTCAGCATCGAAACCGACAAGCTCTACGATCGGCGTGGATTCGAAGTCGGGACGATAGCTGGTGCTGATCCGGAACCGGACATTCGACCCCCGCGGCAACACCGTGCTCATGTACGCGACAAACACCAGCGCCAAGACCACGAGATACACCGTCGCCTGCCCGGGAATCGCCACCGTTCCCGTCCACACCGGCTGCACCAGCCCGTCGACATGGAGTGCCAGCGGCACGTTGCGACTGCCGAGGAATTGCGGCTTGGCCTTCGTGGTGACGGTGATCTTCGCCCGCGGCGCCAACGCGCTGGCCGGCGCGGCGGGCCCGGAACCGCCCTCGGCCAGGCTCACGCCCAGGGGCACATCGACCACACTCTCGAGTGTCAGGGTCGCACCACGTCCGAGCATCGCATCGACCATCGCGCCCAGAGCGCCCTTGGGCGCGACGCGCACCGGCTCTGCCACGACCTCGACCTTGCCCGTGGTCGCCAACACCGGGGAGAACGGCGCACGCACCGAAAGCTCCCACGTCGCGGCGCCGGCCTGCGCATCGAGGGCGTTGGCGCCGAACAGGCCGTCGCGCATCGCCTTGTCGTCGTGCGCCCCGTCGTCGTAGAGGACGGCATCGGCCGAGGCGGCGCCGCCATGCGCCAGCCGCAGCCGGCTTGTCGCCCTTTCGAGGAACATGGGCTGGCCGAGCGTCGTGCCTGGCGCGCTCATCACTTGTCCGCTGCAGGCGAACGGCAGGTTGCCGACCACCGAGGCGGGCATGACGGCCTGCAGCAGCAGCTCGCCGCGGGCATCGACGATCAGCTTGCCGGCGCCCGTCGGCACGCGGATGGCCAGGTCTCCGCCCTGCGCGCCCTCCAGCGAGACGACCTGGTACAAGGGACGGCGCACCACCGGCCCGGCGCCGTTGACGGTCAGCTCGCCGGACGCCGCGCCCGAAGATGCGAACCACGCCACCGTGACGCCCTTGGCCCAGTTGGGCGCCGTCGCCGAGACTTGGCCGCCACTGGTCTGCTGCTCGCTCACGAGCCAGCGCCCCGCCAACGCGCGCGAGACAGAGAAGAAACCCTCGAGCAGGTCGGTGGATGAAGCGGCGTAGAACGTCTCGCCACCTGTGGCGATCTCGAGCCGTCGGAAGAGGTTGCGGTCGGCCTCGCGTGACAGGCCCAGGCCGTAGATGCGTGCACCCGCCTGGGCGATGGCACGCGCGGCGGCGTCGATCTGGTCGTTGCGCGTGGGATCGCTACCCGGAACCTGGTCGCAGCCGTCGGTCAGGAACAGCACGACAGGCGGGTACGCGGCGCGCTCCTCGGCGGTCAATCGCGAGACGAGGTCGTCGGCGTGACGTAGCGCCGCCAGCACATCCGTGATGCGGTCGCTGTCGCCACAGCGCGCCGCGTCGGAAGCGAGCGCGGCGCGCGTAGCCGGACCGACGTCAACGAATCCGCCGCTCAGGTCGCGCACACCCTCGCCGAACTCGCACAACGCCATGCGATCCCCGTCTTTCGACAGGGCGAGCAGCAGCTCGAAGGCTTCGACACGCAAACGTGAGGGATCGGTCTTGCGCATGCTGCCGGAGGCATCCAGCAGGACGACAAGCGAGGAGTGGGCTGCAGGCGCGGACTGGGCCACAGTTGCTGCAGCCATGACAGCGAGCAACAGGAGTCCAACGGCGCATCTCTGCGCGGGCGACGTTGACCTCAACACGGTCGGGCCTCCCTGGGGCATCATGAAATACCGGCACAACACAGAAGAAGATTGTTACGACCTTATCATGTTAGCGATTCGAAAGCAATAGCAAGGGGTTACGGGATTCTAACCTGACCTTGGAGGTCCGCTAATTTTCCGGGTGGTTCCACCAGACGGAACGCAAACGCGCATCAAAAAACACACAAAAGATCAAACCACAGCGCATCGCAGCAAAACAACCGCGAGCAGGCGTGCCGGCCGTGTCGCCACCGCGCTTTCGGTGTGCTAGCCTCCTCGGCATTCGTTGCTGTTCGCCGGGCCCTACATGCGGGAGCCGTGATCATGATGTCCATCGATCCCCAACACCCACGGCACACACGCTCCCAATTTCGCCGTCTGGCCCTCGCCTGCGCCCTGACGGTGGCGTCCTGTCTGGTCGGCTGCGGCGGTGGTTCCGGGCTCGTTCTGGACTACACCTCGCAAGCGGCGCCCGTGATGCGCACGATTACCCATTCCGGCGCCACCGTCGCCGATGTCGTGACCGACCTCAAGCGCAACCAGGCCGATGAAGGCCTGCGCGCGCTGGTGCAGCCGTACTTGGCCCCGATGTCCGGCTTGCTTGCGGGGGCCGCCCTGGACCCGGGCGCCCCGCGGACGTGGCGCGACCTGCAAGCCGAGCTTAGCGCCGCCGACAGAAACGATCCGAGTGCCCGTCCCGCCTGGCGCGACCTGTTGGACGAGGGCCGCTATCGCGTCTGCTACGACGCCGAGGGAGTGCGGCTGTTCGTTCCGGGTGCGGATGCGGGTATGGCGTTCGAGGCGGCCTGGCCACTCCTGCGCTACCCGGTGCGGTTCCTGCGCGATTCCGGCCGTTCCCGCTGCGCCACGATCGAGGTCTACGCCTACGACAACGATTATGCGGGATTGTCGCTGCGCGTGGGCGGCCGCGCGCACAAGGTCGATCCGGGCCTGATCGACGCCGCGCTTCCCGGCTTGGCGCCGCTGAACCTGGCCGCGCTGGACGACTTCATGCGCACCGGCACCATGCCGGCCGCAATCGAGGTCGATGAAGCTGCGAAGTTGTACCTGTACGGGCGCGAGGGCGAGACCGGCACGCTCGCCGGCTCGAACATGACGCTGGCCGACCTGGCGGTCGCCTACCGGGCCGTATTCTGGTGCGGCGACAACGAACCCTACATCAGCCTGGACCAGAATGAGGACAACCGCTTCGCGAAGGTGAATTTCGGCGGCCTGCTGGCCGATACGAAGATCGGCCAGGTGACGCTCGATGCAGACCGCTACTTCAAGACGATCTCCACCGGTCTTGACCCGTTCAACGGCCGCGATCTCAGCGGGACGATCCGCGCGCAGGTCGCCGGTTTCTCACCCGGCTCGGTCAAGGACCTGACAACCGAAGCAGTCGGCCGTTCGTCCTACCGCTTCTGGTTCTATCCAGACTCGCTGCGCGTGGTGACCGATGGCAGCATCGGCGCCGTGGAATCACCCCGCTTCCTGGCCGACATCGAACGACAGGACGGCCCGCGGCGCATCTCCCGGGGCCAACGCGAATCGATCGACGACCTGAACAGCCGATATGAGGCCTACGGCCGCGCCGTGCCGACATACGCCGAGCTGGACAACGTCGGGCGTCTGCTGGCCCTCATGACATGGTTGCGCGAAACGAAGGCCGACGCGCGCGTCGACCTCGCCTCCCTGCTCTCGGTGGAGCTGCCGCCGTGGCGCACCGAGCGCGCCACGGGGAAGATCCTGGCCGTCAACTGCTACAGCGGGCCCGAGGCGGGACTCGACGAACGAGACCCGGCGTTCCTTCCCCGCACACGGGTGTTCGACTTTTCCACGAAGCTGTCGCAGTGCAAGTCGACGATTACCGAAGACGAGTTGCTGGAGTTCGGCGGCGCGTGCTTCGACCAGCTGCCGCGCTCGGCCTATACGCCGGCTGCGGAGCACGAGGCGAACCAGCGCCTGACCGCCATCAAGGCCGAGCTCGATCGCCAGGAGCGTGCCCTGAAGAAGATGTCCGACGATATCGACCGCACGCATGTCGACCAGTACAGCCAACCATCGATCGACGCCTACAATGCCAAGGTGGAACGCTACGAAGCGGCCCGGCAGGTCTTCAACGGCGAGGTCGAGCGCTACAACAGCATGGCAGACCAGACCAACGCCGCAGAAATCACCACACAGATGTACGTTTCCGTTGGGGGGGGCATCGACCTGTCCCTGCGGCGCGCGCCGGTCGTGCGCCGCGCGCCGACCGCTCCCGCCGTGCGTGCGATTGCCTCGGCCCGGCCGAGCTTCGCGAACGCCGGCAAGGTGCAGGCAAGCGGCGGCTGGATTCGCAGCCGGCCCTGAGCGCGCGGCTCAGTCGCCCGAGCGCACCCAACCGCCGGCGCGACGTTGCTCGGGCGTCATAGCGCGCAGGCGCTTGATCTCGAGGACCGCCGGGTTTTCGGGCGCGACGACGATGTTCGAGCGGCCGGGCATCAGGAACAGCCCGCTCACCGGCCCGGGCACGTAGGTCGGCGTCTCGATGTAGTGGATCGTGGCCTGGTCGCCGTTGCTAAACGTCGTCTGGACGGTGTTGGTCAGGTCGTTGAAGGTAGTGGTGGCCGACGACCCGTCGCTGAAGGTCGTGTTGATGCGGTTGACGATTTCCAGGTACGTCGACCGCGACGTGCGGCCGTCGCTGTAGGTCGTGTTTGAAGCGAACATGTTGTGGGTGGTGCGGCTCCAGGTGCCGTCGCTGAAGGTGGCGCGGCTGACGTCCAGGATGGGGTCGTAGGTGACGCGGCCGGTGAGGCCGGTGGAGAAGGTGATGTGGGCGACTTCGTGGGGGGCGGCGAGGAGGGCCAGATCGCTGGGGGCGGCGATAGTGACGCTGGGGGCAGCCACGGATAGCACGAGGACCAGCAGCCCGATGGCCGGCAGGGAGTGGCGTGACATTCTCGGATCCTCCTGCTATTGCCTGCTCATGAAGCCGCGCCAGAAAGGCGAGTGACACGCGGATGGTACCACATTGCGCTGCGGGATGTCTGCCAGCAGGCATGGCCGGTTCCGGGACATATCTCTGGATGGCCCATCGTTTCCCATCGTTCCCCGGGGCGTTATTGCTGTCCGCAGCAGCATCAAGCCCGACGGCCGCACTGCCGATGACTACACCCTATGCCACGCATGGCCTCATCGCTGAACCGAGGTAGGGAATGCCAGGACTCGAGAATCGCATCCTCGACACCCTCAGGGCCTCTCCGGGCCTGAAGGCCGGCCAGATCGCATCCCGCCTAGGGGTGGAACGGACAGCCGTCAATTCGGCCTTGTACGGATCCTTGCGTGGCCGGGTTCGCATTACGGCGAGCTACCAGTGGTACCTGGTCAATGGTGCCCCCGATGCCGGCCCGGTCGCTGCACCGGTCGCTCAACAAACGCCCTTGGGCAATTTGTCGCGATACTACCTCGACTGCCTGAGCCTTGACGATCTCGGCGAGGTCAGCGTCTTCGCCAGTTCATCGCAAAACGCGCTCAACTACTGCGAACTGCGAGCGCTTCCGCAGTTGGCGCCGGCTGATTCCAACCCGCTGGCAACGGAAGAGTGCAACCGGCTTGTCCTGGGCGCGCAGGCCAACAGAGGCGGGCATGCGTTGTCGATCGGCTATCCCACCCGCCTGCGCTTCGTTCGTGGGCGCTCGGGCTGGGAAGGATACATGGTGGAGCCAATCCTGCTGTTCCCGATGGCCGCGCAGGGCATCGGCCAGGCGGGTACGGCGCCCGCCGTCGACCTTCCGCAGTTCAATTTCGGCGCCCTGGCCCACCTGATGAACGGGTCCCCTGCCACCAAGCTCGAGGAGGGCATCAACCTCGCGGCCGAATTGGGCCTGGACCGGACCGGCGACGAACAACCGGACTTGGAGGACCTCCTGGCGCGCCTGCGCGAGATCCGCCCCGAGTGGGATTGGCGCGAAGATCCCGCGGCCGCAGCGCTCAGCACGGGCGCACCACTGTCGGCCATGAATGCCCAAGGCATCTATAACCGCGCCATCCTGGTGCGATCCGAGCGTTCACCATATACGAAGGGCCTCGAGAACGAACTCGACTCGCTGCAGAAGAAGACCTCTGCCGAGTACGGCGCTACCGCCCTTGGCGCCTGGGTCGGCGGTGCGGACGCAGCAGATGCGGCGCTCGACGACCAGCCCCTGATCGAAGTCATCGGGCTGAACAGCGAACAGCGGCAGGCGGTGCGCCAGGCGATGACCAACCGTTTGACCGTGATCACCGGCCCACCCGGAACCGGCAAGAGCCAGGTTGTCGCCGCAATCCTGGCAAACGCCGCCTGGCGCCAGAAGCGGGTGCTCTTTGCGAGCAAGAACAACAAGGCCGTCGATGTTGTGACCACGCGCATCAATGCGCTGGGTCCACGGCCCGTCCTTCTCCGGCTGGGCGCAAACGAACACCTCGACAAGCTGTCCGAATACATGTCGGCGCTTCTGGCTGCCCAGGCCACCGGCGCCGACAAGACGGCATTCGACGGCAGCATGGCCCGGTACAAGGTGCTTCTTGAGAAGGCCACAGAACTGGATGCCGAGGCCCAGCGCGTATTCGGCCTGCGCAACGCGGTGGACGAACTCGAGCAGGGCGTCGAATCCGCCCGCGAAAGCCTGGGCGAAGAGTTCTTCGCCTCGGCGCGTCAGGCGAATCTCGCCGCGGCAGCAACAGCGGTTCGCGCCATCGGCCAGGCCGCCCGCGCCGCCGACCGGGATTCCCAATCGTTCTTCACAAGGATCTTCTGGTCCTGGGTCTCCGCCGGCCGCCAAGCAGCCCTTGCGGCCACCGTGTCCACGCATGAAGGCGCCATCGTCATCGTGGGTGGGTCGCGGCCCAAGACCGACTCGGTCGCAAGTGAAGCCGGGGCCTGGCTTAGGCTTGTCGAGCAACTTGGGCGACGGCTGGGCGAGATGAGCCGGGTGCGCGACTACTTCGAAAGCCTTGATGCCCTCAGGAAGTCACGCCCACTGGAGGAAATCAGCCGGCAAAGAACCGCCCTGATCGCGGATACGGCGCGGGTCTGCCGCGAGCTGTGGAACTGCTGGTTGCGCATGCAGCCGTCCCGTCTGACTGCCGAACAGCGGCGGATGCTCGGCGAGTACAACGCAACGCTGCGGCTGGTGGTCGGCGGCAGGGACCAGAATACGGCGGCCGCCGCGAACGCCCGCAAGAAGCTCAGCGCACTGTTCCCCAGCATCAGCAATGTGCTGCCATGCTGGGCTGTGACATCGCTCTCAGCGCGAGGCCGCATTCCGTTCGAACCGAACTATTTCGACCTGCTTGTGATCGACGAGGCCAGCCAGTGCGACATCGCCTCTGCCCTGCCCCTGCTGTTCCGGGCCCGGTGCGCCGTGATCATCGGGGACCCCAAGCAGCTCCGGCACATTAGCAAGCTCCAGAGACAGCAGGATCTTCAGCTCCTGGCGAAGCATGAACTGGACGCCGACCGAACGGGCTGGTCATATTCGGCGACGTCCCTGTTCGACCTTGCCAGCAGCCTCGCCAAGAGCAGCGACCTTGTCGCCCTGCGCGATCACCATCGCTCCCACGCGGACATCATCGAGTACTCGAATGGCGCCTTCTACGAGAACCGCCTGCGCGTGGCCACCGACTATTCGCGGCTACGCCGGCCGAATCCGGACGAGCCCGCGGTCAGGTGGATCGACGTGAAAGGCCAGACCGTCCGCCCCGGCAGCGGCAGCGCCGTCAATGACATCGAGGCCAAGCGGGTGGTTTCCGAAATCGAACGCCTGCTGAGCCAAGGGTATGTCGGGTCCATCGGAGTGGTGAGCCCGTTCCGCGCCCACGCCAACCGGATCCGCGACTACGCATCGGCGAGCAACATCATCGCACCGCGCCTGGCGTCCATCGAATTTCTGGCTGATACCGTGCACGCCTTCCAGGGCGACGAGCGTGACGTCATGTTCTTTTCGCCGGTTATTTCCGCCGGCGCGCCACAGTCGACGATCGGTTTCCTCCAGGGCAATGCCAATCTCTTTAATGTCGCGGTCACACGCGCACGCGCGGCTCTGGTCGTGGTCGGGGACAACAACGCGGCTCTCGGGGGCCAGGTACAGTACCTGCGCGAATTCGCGGTATATGCGGCCAAGCTGAATCAGGGACCGGCGAATGCACCAATCATCGAGGCAAGCGACTTGGGCGCAGCCTACCCGCCCGTCGCGGACCCCGAGAAGGTGTCCGATTGGGAGCGCGTCTTCTACGGCGACCTCTACCGGGCCGGGATGCGCCCGATTCCCCAGTATGCCGTCGAGAAGTACGTGCTGGATTTCGCCCTCGTAAAAGGTGATCACCGGCTGGACATCGAGGTCGATGGCGAACTCTATCACCGGAACTGGGACGGCGAACTGTGCTACAACGACCAGCTGCGCAATCAACGCCTGTTCGAGTTGGGCTGGGATGTCATGCGGTTCTGGGTCTACCAGATCAGGGACGACAAGGAGTGGTGCCTGGCACGCGTGCGCGCCTGGTTGGACGCACACTAGCACTCGACGGCAACCTCACGCCCCCCAGCTCGCGCGCCCTGCGCTGCAATGCGGGCGGTAGCCACACCAGCCGCAGAGCGGCGAGATCAGCGCCGGGAATTTCCTCGCGCGACCCACTTCCGCAATCTGGGTCTCGAGGCTGCTGATCAGCGTCGATCGCGACGCTGTCGTCCAGGTGTGGGCCAGCGTGCGCTCGCCCTGCATATCCTCGACCCGCAAGCCGATCCTGGCGGCGCCCTGGTCCTCCGCCGCCCAGGCGCCGTAGACCTGCAGCTGCCGACTCTGGCTGGGACCCTTCACATTGCGGGAACTACCGGTTTTGTAGTCGATCACGTACACCATCCCGGCCTCATCGCGCGCCAGTCGATCGATGACCCCGGTGAACGCAGCGCCGCCCGAAAGAACCATGCGGAATTGCTTTTCCAGGGCGATCGTTTGCGTCTTGTCGCCGGCTAGTATGCGTCGTTCGAACCTCTTCAACATCTCCATTCCCTGAGCATTGTATGTGCCCACCGACATTGCCTTCTTAACGACGCGCATTTCCTGCGAATTGCCAGCCGCCCAGAGGGCTTGGAAGTGAGTATCCAGCTCCTTGCTGCAGGGAGGGGCGCCCCGGCGATCCCGTTCCGCATAGGCCCATTCGAGGGTCGAGTGCACCGCGCGCCCGAGGAACATCTCGATCGTCCCGAATGACTCGGGCATGTTCTTGATGTAGCGGAATTCGTAGGCCTTGGGGCACTTCTCGAATTTCTCGAGGCGTGAGTGGCTGAAGGTGTTGGGGGCCCGGGGCGGCTCGGCCGGACGGCTTTCAGGGGTCGCGTACGGCCGGCGAGGTGCGGCAGTTGAGCGGCCGGACTTGGAGCGGGCGCTGGAGCGGGCTACGGCGAAGATGAGAACGGCGATTGCCAAGATGATCAGAACCGTCATGGGATCCTCCGAATGAGTAGTGCGACCGGATCACCACCGCGCCCAGACAACCGGCGGACATGGATCATCGGACATGCGTTTCTCGCCCCATATGGCGTCCATGTAGGTCCGGCTTGCCAGAATGATCCAGCTCAGACGCGCCTTGTCTCCCATATCGGTGGAACCAAGAGTGCCGTTTTGCGCAGCCTCTACATCCTCGGGGGCCACCTCCGTCGCAAAACCGACAACCAGCTGCTCCGGTCCCGCAACGTCATAGCAATTGAACAGCATAAACTTGCCCTTGTGCTCGAAGGCCGGAGCCTGGCCACTGAAATAACAAAACCCATTGGAGCCACATACCTTTCGAATGGCCGCCAAAGTGGTCTTCCCGAATACAAATCCACCGAAGTCCGTGGCGGCATCCTCCGGATGCCCGGCCCAACCGATCTGTAACCAAAGAATCACGTCGCGCTCAGTGTCGACCGTGACCTCCAGCTGACTACCACTTGGCAATATGAAATCCCGGATGGCGAGCGGCGGGTTGATAAGCGAATCGGCCGGCGTACTTCTGAGCTGCCGAACGGCGCTCATTGGAGAGCCAATTGTGATGCCGGCGACGGATTGTGCACTGGCTTCGATGTGCCAAGTAGCCAAAGCCACAAGGGCCAGCGCCACCCCCAGGCGGCGCAGTGAGCCGCGGGGCTCGCCAGATCGAAACGCGGACATGACATGAACCCCTTTCGTCAAATCGAGCCACGCAAATTCACACCCCACACTAACATTGCGATTCCCAGTGTTGGTAGATCATCACCATCGCAAGCGTGTCCAATTCACAGTAGCGCAACAGCCCCTCAGAAATCGCGCGGCGTTCTTCCGGACTCATCTCACAGAACTGCATGCGCGCCCAGGCCGTCATGGCCGCTCCGCCCTCACGTATTTCGTCCTCTGCATCGAGGAATTCGATAACATCCGGATCAATGTCGGCGAACAGCGGCGGCAGGAGTTTGTAGGGATCCTTGACGGCCCCCATGTCTCCATCACGTTGCCAAAGCGTGAAGCCGCGCAGATTTGTCCCGAACGCCAGCGGCTTCGCATAGGCATCCTCGAGGCGCTTGCTGGCCTCCAGGACCGCCGGCAACACCGCTTTGATCGAATTGGAACCGCGCATGCGCGCGTGGTAGTAGTAGTCGCGCACGAGCTGGCACATATCCACCATGGCGCGATCGCCATCCTTGGTGACCCGGTCGATCCAATTCGAATAGTCGGCCACATCAAAGCTCGCAGGAACCGGGCGGCATCCGCTGTGCAGTTGTGCCTTCAGGTGATTGAGAATGGTGTTTTCGTGCGCTGCATACCGAAAGATCGTCCCCGAATCGCTGAGCGACTTTCTCAGCTCCACGAGAAAGTCCCAGTTTGGAAATGCGCCGGCATCGGCACTCAGCCACTGGTCATGCGTGAGGCGTCCGTCAGCGTCCAGGTGATGGCAGGAGAACTGGAAAGCCAGGTTCTGGTACGGGTGCATCCCGGCATGAAAAGGGATCGCCGGCATGATGGTCTCGAAATCGACGAAATGAAGCGGGAACTGCCACTGCCGCATCTCCGCGAACAACTGTGGAGCGATGACTTCCGACTCGCCTCGCCTGCCCAGAGTGACCTCCACTTGTAGCGTCTGGCGGTCGTTAAGATCGCTTGCCGGCACATCTTCCATGCGATAGACGCCTTCATCCAGCCAGGAATCCAGGTTCCGGGCATTCCAGATGTCAAAGATGTGTGGCTGGTGGTGATCGAATTCGGGCCCGCGGTGCTCACGCCAGCATTCGAGGTAGCCGCTCAACTTGCCTTCGGCCAATTCAGCATCGCTGGCTCGGTATTCGCACTTCTTGCATCGGGGTCCGAGGTCCGCATCGAACCTGTCTCCGCAGCGATAGATAGCTGCGTACTGCTCGGCGCGCTGCGAAATGGGACGGGCATTCAGGGGGTCTTTCGCCGCATCGACTGCCCCGCCGGCAAGGAGGTTCTCGACCTCAGCAAGCACGTCGACCCTGGCCAGAAGATGCCGGCCAACGCGCTCAGCCGTAGGAACTGCGGTCAGCACCACTTCCGTCCGGCCGCTGCCACGCGAGATGCGGAACAACTGGTGGAGGCCGTCAACATCGGCGGTTTGAGACTTGTCCACGAGCATGAGGAAGGGCCGCACCTGCCATTCCGGACGCGCTTGGCGCGTGACCCATGTCTGGAAGGCGACGTCGTCCAGATAGGGGAGCCAGTCCTTGTTGATCATCGCCGGGTTGCGCTTGTTGGCGAATGCCGTCTCGGCCGGCGCGTACGATTTTGCCTTTACCTCGATCAGCTCGATGTCATTGCCGCGCTTCACCAGGACATCGATGCGTATAAAGAAGTCGCCGTGGCGAATCGCAGCCTCGTAGATGACAACGTCGTTGCGCCGGAGCAGTTCATTTGTCTGTGCAACTGCTTCGTCGTAATCGAGGGTGGAAACGACATGGCCGTCAGGGAAATAGCATTGCGCCAGCGCGCCGACCTGATGGCCGCCTTCTGCAAGCGCTAGCAGAAAGTCGTTCTCTTTCTTGGTGTTGGGATATGTCTTTTCATCGGCGCAATAGAACAGCTTGCGCGGGCACTCGGAGGCCAGCTTGAATCGGGTCTTGGTCAAGTAGCGTGGCTTCACGGGACACACCCCTCGTTGATTCACGGCTCAACATTCATCATTGATTTGACGTGGATGCCGAACTATCGCCCCTGACGCGACCTCGCCGGCAACTATTGATACAGCATCTCGACCAGTGCGGTTGCGATGTGCCTCGCTTCCGGCTCACGCTTCTCGTCATCGGTCGCCCACTCTACCGCCTGCCGGTCGATGAGACTCGCAATTGATTTGGTCTTGTCCGGCGAAACAAAGCGATGCTCGAAGTTCTTGATGGCCAGTACGGGGTCGATGTTCTCGAGATTGATCTTCTCCCACTTCTCGCGCACCACCGTGATCTGCAGATTGACGATGTCCTGCGGATGCCCCGTATGCGGGTCGACACCTGCGTATCCGACTTCCAGCAAGACACTCTGAAGCGGCGCCAGCAGCTGGAATGCCAAACCGGCGTATGCCAAGCCGACCGAACAAATGACACTGCACGCCGCTTCCACCATCTTCTTGGGGCTATTGGCATACTCTGTCATCTCGCGGCCGGCAGGCTTCATCTTGATGCCTGTCGGAGGCAGGAATTCGATTCCCGTCGGGAGATTGACGCAAACGTGCAAGGTGCCGGAATTCGGGAACCGGTAGCCTACGCTGGAATCCGTCGGATTCGCGACCGCATAGTCTTCATCCAGAGAAAACCGCATGGGGAAAGCGATCCCACAGACCTCTGCCATCACTTGCGTGTCGCCCTCTTGCGCTTTGCCGAACCACTTAAGACGCGCAAGCTCAAGGGCGTTGTGGGCAGCCTTTTCCAGCTCCATTTCCTGCAGGTATTGCTCCGTTGCGACACGAAACGCCTCAAGGGTCAACGCCAGGCGCTTTTCCGCATCGATCTTTCGGCTTGCCTCAGAAATCTTCAATTGGTCAAGTTCCGCCGCTGTATCCCGCTTGAACAGTTCATATTTGGCCGACGTCTTGTTGAACCAAGAGAACGGCCAAAGCCGCCACTGCTTCATGTTTTTGCAGTACTGGTCCAAGTCCCAGGCCAGCGCCGCGGTGAGGTACTCCAGTCTGGGATCGGGCCGAAAGTCCAGCTGCGGCTGGGTTGGAGCCGGCCGAGACGGCTTGAACGGAATCGCGCGCTTGAAGGCCGATTGCACCTTGTGCGCAGAGGCGTGCTGGGTATGAAACCTCGAAAGTGAGGTAACGAAATCGACGTAGTCCGCGACTTCTGCCTGATCCGCCTCGGTTTGGGACTGTTGCGCCCGCGCCCGTTGTGCGTGTTCAGCCGCACGCCTGGCGGCCACCTGCCGTGCGCGATGGATCCGCTCGGACTCCCGCTCTCGATCCCTGCGCGCCCTCTCCGAGGATGTCAATTTGCGGCCCATTGGTCTGCATTCCTTTCCCGAGACGCTCAATCGCGACGCAATCAGTCCCCATATCAACTGGGGCTCTCGGTTGTTCGACGCTCGCCGCGCAGAAAATGCGTCCAGCGATCATGAAGTCATCCACGACGCAGCCAGGCTCCGCGGTCTCTCGTTACGCCATTGGCCGAAAGCTCGGAAGATGATATCACGTGCCCTCCGGGAGCCGGGATGATTTTCGCGGTCGCTTCCCCGCCTTCTGGACCCCGTTCAGGCGCGATATGGCCGGGGTATGCTCTCATCATCCCGCACTGGCTGAAGCGTGCCGGCCGCCGCATCCCCGGCCAGTCGACCATACCGCAGTGACGTGCAATCCGAGATTGTGCTAACATCGGTGCCACGAATACTTCCGCAGGGTGCATCGGACCCTTTTCGGCCGCGAATGTTATGGGAGATATGGGAATGCGACATTCATGCAAATTTGGTGTGGTGGCTTTAGCCGCGAATGCGACCATCTGCCGCGCCCAGGACAGCGGGCAATCGGAATCGGGAGCATCGTGGGAAATCGTCATCGGAGTCGCCATCGTCATTGTTGGGCTCGTGGCGACAATTTTCTACAATGCCTACAGCGGCACGTTGAAGCAGCGATTCAACTTCAGCATCCTCAATGCGCCGGGGATCATCGTGGCGCTCATTGCGGAGATCCTGCTGTTCCTCGGATTGTCGCCCGATAGCGATCAGTCAATGGTGGCACGGGTGATACTTGCTCTGATTGGCGCGGTGTTGCTCATTGGCCTGGTGGCGTTCAATGCTGCGCAGACGAGTGGCGAACATGCGTTGCTGGTGACGTTCTTCCAGTGCATCGCGGCGTTCCTGATCATGCTGGCCGTGGTGATGTTGATGTTGGCGCTTGGGAAGAGCAGCAAGAAGAGGCGATAGGCGCTAATAGATTGTGCAGGTGACTCTTCTGTCATTTGTCCAGTTGGCCAATGGTCTACCTCTGATTCACACCTCACATGAGTATGGAGTGCACGGAAGGCGAGAGAAGAGGATGTCATCGTGAGCCATGATCTTCGATTTGCGGTCAATGTCTACAGCGGCAAGACGGACTTTTCTGACTATGAGTACCGCGCGGAGACAATGGACCAAGCCCGCACGATTGCCTCCAAGAAGCAACCGTGTTGGGCACACGGCGCCGAAGCGGTTGAGGACGATTTCTTGGATATTGTCGTTGAGCTGGCGCGCATTCCCGGAGTGGAATTCGTAAATGTTCACGCCTCACCCATGGACGAATCCGTCGAATGCTGGAATGATGACTGCTGCTATATTTGGAACCGCAAGATCAACACAAACTGCCCGCGATGTGGCGATCCGGTTCCAACATGGTGCGACGAGCCACAGTATTCGATCGACGGCGTCCGACACCTACTTATTAAAGCAAACACCATCCTATCCAACTCCGGGAAGCGCTTATATGTCGAGAATGTGCGGGAGACCCCGGAACTCATGATGCGCATCCTTGAGGGCCTGCCTTCTGAGATCGGGTTCACTCTGGATGTCGGCCACGCCAATGTCGTCATTGGATCGCCGATACCATTTATCGACGCTCTTAGCCGCCGCCTCTGCCACCTGCACCTCCACGACAACCACGGCGGTGGACGGATGTCGTGCGATGAGCACCTTACGCCGGGGTTGGGCAATATTGATTGGGGCCACCTTGCAGAGTGCCTCTCGAACTTCGGATTTCAAGGCACGGCGACATTCGAATGCATTCCTCCAAGTGCTGAATGGATGGCACGGTGGGCGCAGTCGGTGCTGCGCCCCTCGAATTGACGGAATTGGGTGGGTCTGGCTGGGGATTGTGCGCATACGGCCGGCATCGCGTCAGTTGCGCACTCTCTTTGAGCGCACGAACAACCTTAAATCAAAGGGATGGTATTACTGATGAGTCATGGCATTAGGTTCGGGGTTTCCGGACACGCCCCCCATCCCGGGTTCGAGTACTCTGAAGTGGCTGCGTACTGCATGGAGGAAGCACTGGCCATAGATCACTCAGGTGGACCCATTTGGGTTCATGGCCCCGAGCCGGCCCAGGAAGACGAGTTCTTCGATGTGCTCGCGACGTTGGCCAGAATATCGCGCGTGGAATTCGTGAATGTCCATGCTGGCCCGGCCGACGAAGAGGTCGAATGCACAAATGACGCCTGCCGCTTTATCTGGTCACGCACGATGATGCCTGCGTGTCCGCGATGTGGGCGAGGAGCCGACGACTGGTGTGATTTCCCATCCAGCTCGCTTAGTGGTATCTGCGAGGCGTTATGCGAAGCACAGCGGCAGCTGTCGCAATTTGGCAAACGCCTGTGCGTCGAGAATGGTCACGAGTCGCCGGCCCTTATGGCTCGCATCTTTGAGCGCCTGTGCGTATTCCGACTGAAATCGGCCACTGATTCCGACGCAATTCGGCCACCTATTCCGATTCAAATCGGCCACCCATTCCGATCGAAACCGGCCACCGATTCCGGCGCAATTCGGCCACCCCTGGCGGGGTAGACGGCCGTCAGCGACGCAGGACACCCCAGCGGGTACCGTGTTCCTTTTCTCGCCACGCCGAGCAGAAGGAGCCGAGGTGCCCAGAGAGCGGTTGTCCATGCGAAAGATCAAAGAGGTCTTGAGGTTAAAGAAGGGTTGCGGGCTGAGCAGCCGTGCCATCGCCCAGAGTTGCGGCATCGCGCGCAGCACGGTGGCGGAGTATCTGCGGCTGGCGACGACGGCGGGTCTGACGTGGCCGCTGGCCGAGGAACTCGATGACGCGGCGCTGGAGGCGCTGTTGTTCCCGCCGGCATCGACGCTGCCGGCGGACCAGCGGCCGCAACCGAACTGGGCGCAGCTGCATCTGGAACTGAAGCGGCACAAGGGCACGACGCTGTTCCTGCTGTGGCAGGAGCACAAGGAGGTTCACCCGGAAGGTCACCAGTACAGCCGGTTCTGCGATCTGTACGGCCAGTGGCGCGGTCGTCAGGACCTGGTGATGCGTCAGACGCACCGTGCGGGCGAGAAGCTGTTCATCGACTACGCGGGTCCGACAGTGCCGGTGGTCGAACGGTTGACCGGCGAGATCAGGCAAGCACAGATCTTCGTCGCGGTGCTGGGAGCGAGCAACTACACGTACTGCGAAGCGACGTGGACGCAGAAGCTGCCGGACTGGATCGCGTCCCACGTGCGTGCGTTGCAGTATCTGGGCGGAGTGCCGCAGGTGCTGGTGCCTGACAACCTCAAGTCCGGGGTGACGAGACCTCATCTGTACGAGCCGGACCTGAACCCGACGTACCAGGAGATGGCCACGCACTACGGCGTGGCGGTGTTGCCGGCGCGGGTATGCCGCCCGAAGGACAAGGCGAAGGCCGAGGGCGGGGTGCTGTTGATCGAGCGTTGGATCCTGGCCAAGCTGCGGCACCGGACGTTCTTCTCGCTGGCGGATCTGAATCAGGCGATCGGCGAGCTGCTGGAGGCGCTGAACAGCAAGCGGTTCCAGAAGCTGGCCGGCAGCCGGCGCAGTCTGTGGGAAGAACTGGATCGGCCGGCGCTGCGGCCGTTGCCGTGTTCGCCGTACGAATACGCCGAGTGGCCGAAGGTGAAAGTGCACATCGACTACCACGTGGCGGTGGACAAGCACTACTACTCGGTGCCGCATCAACTGGTGGGCCTTCGCTGCGAGGCGCGGGTGACTGCCTCGACGGTGGAGGTGCTGCACCGCGGGCGGCGCGTGGCGAGCCACGTGCGCAGCCACCTGCAAGGCCGCTACACGACGCTGCCCGAGCACATGCCGGAGCATCATCGGCAGCAGGCAGAGTGGACGCCGGAGCGCGTGGTGCGCTGGGCCGGTGAGGCGGGTGGATCTGTGACCGCGGTGGCGACACGGATCATCGCGAGCCGGCCCCATCCCCAGCAAGGCTACCGCTCGTGCCTGGGCGTGATACGTCTGGGCAAGCAGTACGGGAAGGATCGTCTGGAGGCGGCCTGCGAGCGAGCGCTGGCAACCGGCGCCTGCAGTTGCAAGAGCCTGGCCTCGATCCTCAAGAACGGTCTGGACCAACAGCCGTTGCCGGCGGCAGCGGCGCCGATGCCGGCGATCGATCACGAGAACATCCGGGGCGCCGACTACTACGCCCCCGTGCTGCCGTTCGCCGGCGAGGGAGGTCGGCCATGCTGATCCATCCGACGGTGGAGAAACTGCGTGAGCTGCAACTGGCCGGGATGGCCGACGGCCTGGTCGACCAGTTGCAGACCCAGGACGTGGCCAGTCTGAGCTTCGAGGATCGGCTCGGGTTGCTGGTCGACCGGGAAGAAGCGGCCCGCGAGAACCGGCGTCTGAAGACCCGTCTGACGCAGGCGCGGCTACGGCTGCCGGCGTGCATGGAGGATATCGACTACCGCAGCCGCCGCGGGTTGAGCAAGGCGCTGGTCCTGAGCCTGGCGTCGTGCCAGTGGATCAGCGAGCATCTTAACGTGGTGATCACCGGGCCCACCGGCGTGGGCAAGACGTACCTCGGGTGCGCGCTGGCACAGCAGGCATGCCGCCACGGGCTGCGCGTCACATACCAGCGCCTGCCGCGGCTGTGCCACGATCTCGAGATCGCCAAGGCCGACGGCAGCTACCGTAAGCAGCTGGCCAAGCTCGCGCGCGCCGACCTGCTGGTGCTCGATGACTGGGGACTGGCGCCACTGACGCCAGAGAACCGGCGGGACCTGCTGGAGGTCCTGGACGACCGCTACCAGGCGCGGTCGACCCTGATCACGAGCCAGCTGCCGGTCAGCGCCTGGCACCAGTACCTGGATGACCCGACGCTGGCCGACGCAATCCTGGATCGGGTGATCCACAACGCGCACAAGATCGAGTTGACGGGCGAGTCCCTGCGCAAAAAGAAGGGAGAAACGTTGACCAGGACAGCGGAAGCGGGCTAAGAATGAAACCCCTGCGTCGCTACGCTCCGGCGGTGGCCGGAATGCGCCGGAACAGGTGGCCGAAATGGACTGGACTGCGCGGCCGGAATCGATCGGAATGGGTGGCCGAAATCACTGGAATACGCAGCCTGCCGACAGACATCGGATTCACTCTCGACGTCGGACATGCGAATGTCGTCGCGGGGTCACCGATTCCGTATGTAGCCGCGCTCAGTCACCGACTTAGCCACCTGCACCTGCATGACAATCACGGGGGCGGGCATATGTCGGGCGACGAACACCTGACGCCTCAATTGGGCACCATCGACTGGGAGCAGCTCGCGGTCAGCCTTGCTGGTGTGGGATTCCGGGGGACGGCGACGATTGAGTGCGACGACCCTCCGAGTCTTGATTGGCTGAACAAATGGGCGGCAATTGTGTCCGCCTCGTGCCACAGATAAGAGTCTATTGGCTGCCACGCTGCCATGAAATGCCGACCAGAATGTCGTCGAACGCCGCTCTGGCCTGCGTGTCGTAGATGTACTTCTCCAGCACATGGCTGTACATCATGGACATGACCTGGCAACGGCTGCTCTCAAGAACATTCATGGCCATTCGCCCCTTCTGCTGACGGTGCAGCACGGGGCAGACTCCGCAGTATGGCTTGAAGGCGCAGTAGTCGCAGTAGTACTGCTCGCTGATGGATGATTCCACGATTGCTGCGGCATCGGGCGACCGTAAGATGGAACCGAGCGACTGCTGAGCAATTGCGCCGATGAAGAAATCGTCCCCGTCAATCATCCTTCCCTCGTCACAGGAGTAAACCCCGCCGTCGTGATTGTAGGTAATCTGGCCATATGCCGCACCGCACGGCGATCTTAGATCCATGAAGCCGCTTTCGTTGCCGAAGAGCTTCGTCAGGGCAAGTTCGAGATAGAAGTCATTAATGTCTGTCCCATTTCGGCGCAACTCGATGATGTATTCGATTGATGCGCACCAAAAATCGAAAAACTCGCGCGGCGAATAGTCGATCTTGTCGGCGTTGTCGCTGGCATTGCCCAGGGGCGTCAATGGCCGCAAGCTGATCTTTCTCAGCCCTAGGCTACAATACTGGTCGATGATTGCCTTGTGTTCCGAAAGCGACCGCCGCGTCGTCGTCATCAGGGCGGAAAGCGGAATCTGGCCGTCCTTCTGGGCGAGCCACTCCGAGCGATAGAGGTCCAGCGAGCGCACCAACTCCTCAAAGGCCCCCGGATATCCGACGCCTCGATTGGCATCGTGCAACTCCTGCGGCCCATCCAGAGAGAAGCAAATGGAGACATTGTGCGCGATGAGATATCGCAGCTTCTCCGCCGTCACCGAGCGCGTGAAGTTGGAGATCAGGCTATACTCAATGCGCTTTCCCCGCGAGGCGGCCAATGACTCGGAGTACTCGATGATGTATTGCACCGTCGAAAAATTCAGCAAAGGCTCGCCGCCCTGAAACTCAATGATATATGAGTCCGAAGGGCTCTCGAGAATCCGGTCGACGACGACCTTGGCCGTTGCGTTATCCATGTCGCACTTTGCCGACGTTGGCGCCGAAACCTGACAATACACACACTTGAGATTGCAGTTCGACGTTACGACCACAATATGCAGGGTCGGGCCCTCCCGTAGGAATCCGAACTTGGCGCGCATCTTCTCGATGTAGGTGTCGTAATTGCGCTCGGTCAGCAATACGAAGTTCTTTTCGAGTTTGCGCTCGAGTTCAGGGCCCACCATACCGGCAGCCAGGGCCCTATACTCACCCTCGCTGAGAACACACCAGGCGCCCGTGTCGACTGAAATGAAGTGGTCGCCCTTGCTGGTGATCCAATGGCGATAATAGTTGAGGCAGGGCAGACTCGGACGGTTTCCGGCCGTTGCGATTCGCTTGCATCGCTGGCCTTGCCGAACGCGGGGCCGGCGCAGTGCGTCATTCAGGGCATTTCGAACGCTCGCTTCGGAATGGTCGGACAGCCGGGCCTGCTCTCTCACGCCCGGTTCATAAAAGTCGTCGGCAAGAGGCAACTCCACGCCTACTCTCCCCCGCTGTAGGGAGACAGCGCCTGCTCCATGATGATGCGCCTCAGGTCTGCTGTTTGCCGTTCCCTCGTAACGAGAAACTCAGCCTCAATTAGTTCATTCAAGAACACCTGTACGGAAGCAGGCTCCTGGGAGGGCATCTTGCTTTCGAGCTCGACAACCCAATCGGTGCCGTCCTCCAGTATGCGCACCCAGTGTGTTGCCAAATATCTTTGCAGGGCCAATATGACCACTTCGCGGTCATGACCGTCTCTGGCCAACCTGATATTGACTGCGTTCATGCGTGATTCTCCTTGCGAGCCACGATTCTGATGCGTGTAGTGGCGTCCGGTTCGACTACGCCATTGCTGTCGGCGTCAACAACCTCGACCGTCCTCAAGCCCACGTCTGCAAGCCCACGAACGACATCCTGTACGGCCAGCGCGGCGTGCTTGTGCTCCTCAATGAGCGTCTTCCACTGCCCCTCTTGGAATACGTGCCAGATCATGTGCTCGACGCCCACGGAGCGCGTCACATCGAACGCAGAGAGCCGAACAAGAACCCAATCCTCCCGCTCAATTACGGAACGATGCGCGGGCCAACATTCGCGAAGGTCGTATTCCGTAACGAAATCAAGGATGAAGTGTCCGGATGGCCTTAACGATTTCGCGACATTGCCAAATAGGGCAAACCAATCGCGGGTGTCTAACAGGTAGTTGATCGAGTCGAACAGACAAGTCGCCAAGTCCACCTGAACGGGCGGTCGGTACGTGACCATGTTCTCGTTGGCCACGGTAATGTCGCCTAGCGGTCGCAGCCTCTCCTGGGCCACTGAACACATTGCTTCACTCAGGTCACACCCAAAGACAGTCCGGCCGTCGGCTGCCAGCTCCGCCATTAGCACGCCCGTACCGCACCCGAAGTCGCAGATGCTCTCAACGCCGTGGCGCTCCGCGAAATCTCGAGCAAAGAGCCTCGTCGGCGTGGGTAGGCCAGCGTTCAGTTCGTCATGTCGGGCTGCCGAATCACGATATGGATCCGTCATTTGTCCGCTCCGCGTCTCCATAGATACTGAAATGACATATGGCCTTCGAGAAGGTCACTTGTTCGGTGCAATCCGCCGAGGCACAGCGCTATTTCGGAGACGATTGCCTTGCGTTCACTCGCAACCACCTCAAGCCTTTTGTCCCGGTAAGCGCGCCTGGGGCTCCAATCTCCCATACTAACGACGGCGCCCTCCGCTTCCAACGCCTGGCATGCCGGGGTGCCTGTGATGGGCTGATATGCGTGCACCTCGACCGAGTGGATGTGATCGAGATTGCGCGCGATGAAGTCCAGGGTGGCAGCGAAGTCCGAATCACTCTCCCCCGGATAGCCGACTATGACGAAAAGGTGGTTGCTGATACCGGCCAGAGCCGATTCGCGGAGAATCTCGGTTCGAGACTCCGGGGGCAAACCGCCCCCCTTACGCATTTTTAGCAGCACGTTACTACTGCCGCTTTCAAACCCCCAAGCCACGGCGCGGCATCCAATCCGATGTAGGCCTGCAAAGCGACCACTGCGCCGAAGAGCGTGGTCGAATCGCAGTTGCGCCGCCCAGCGAAGCTCGAGAGAGCCACACAGTTTTGCCGCTCCATTGAGGAGGCTCGGTGGCAAGGCATAGTCCAAGAACTGTAGGTGCCTTACTTCGTCGCCGAGATCTAGCTCGCACAATCGCGCCGCAAAGTCGGACGGGCTGGCGTGGCGGAATGGTTGGACTTGCTCACACGCGATAGCACAGAACGCACATCGCGACCAATAGCATCGAGATGTCGCCAACACGCCGGCCACTTTGATCGGGCTAAGATATTGCGCCATGTCGCTGTAAATCTTGGACTTGGCACCAACGCCGGCGAGCCCGTGATGCAGCCACAAGTCGGGTAACGATTCGCACGTCTCGCGGTAGAAATGACGTTCACAGCCGTTCGCGGCCCAATGGGCAAGATTGCCGCTGAGCGGCCCAAGCACAACGTTGTCGCAAACGTCGAATATCTGTGCCGGCATCCGCAGCGCGAGAACGGACTCCAGATAGCGGCCACCCACGGCGACTCTCGTGTGCAGGTTATGACGCAGCCAATGAGCCAGTGCCAGGCCAGGCAACAGCTGTTCTTCACATCGAATTGCCACAAATGCCTGGACAAAGTCGGTTCGTTCCAGGAATTGAACCAAATACCTGTCAAACAACCTCTGCAGGCCGCCGTCGGCGCGCGATGCTTCGGCCAGGATGCTCTCGGCATCCCCCGCCGCAATGGGATGCAGAAACGCTTCCAGCCAAAGCGAAAGGCTGCCGTCAATTTGCTTCACGCGATAGTCCAGGAACCCGTTGATGATTGCGGCACCATTGACATAGTCCGCATGGGTCAGGTTCTGAGCGCTGCCCGAGAAAAGGGCGACGGCCTGGCGGCGCAACTGATCGAGCCCCTCGAGCGATTCCGTGACGAAACCGCCGCCACCAATTCGGCCCAGCAGTTGGCGTTCATCCATGAAGCTGGCGCGACCAACGCACGACAACAGTTGGTCCGCGTCCGTGATCGGGGTGTTGTCTTCGATGATGGCTCGATACAAAACGGCATTGAGGTCGAGGGCGACTGCATCTACCCCCTGCGCGCACAATGAGGCGCACCATTGGAACGTTTCCGGGTACGGCATCCCAGGCTCCAAGAAGGGCGCCTCGATAATGGCTGTTCTCTTGCCTTTCATTCAAGTGATTCCAGATACTGAGGGTCCCAGAAGAACTTGCAGAGCGCGGATGTTTCGACGCGATCGCCGCCGCACAGCCGGAACGTGCCGCCCTCCACGACACACCTGTGCAAATCGTTCAGCTCCGCGACTTCATTGGCAAACACCGACAAGAAGTCGCGCTGGAAGTGGCCCGCGAACTCGCCAAGTTCAACGGTGCCATGATTCGCCAACCGATCCAAGACAAATACACGCTGGCGATCCATGGCACCAATTAGGTCGAACACATATTGCCTGTCGTTGGGATCGAAGATTTCCGCTCTCTTGCGGTTCTCGTAACGCATGAAGTCCTGCGCATAGGAGTAGGCAGCATGCCCAAAGCCCATGATGCTGTTGCGGGCCGCCCTGTCAGGCTGGGTTCTGTATCCCATGAGGTCATATCGTGCCAGATGTTCCGCCGAGGAAAAGAACTGATATTCCGTGTAATCGTCACCGACGGTGTCTATCCACCCACATGCAGAAACGGTCTCACGCACAGCTTGAAGAACTTCGGGGATATAGACAGTGTTGTACTCATCCAGCACATTTGAGACCTGCGCGCCCTCTTGGGTCAGATGCCGTTTCAGGTGGCGAAAGATGTATATTGTCACGCAGTCCACGCCGCTTTCAATCAGGCGGCGGATCGCGCTGGTAACACCCTGGGTCGACTCACCCGGCAGCCCGATCATGAGGTCGACATTGATCTCCCGGAATCCTAAGGCCTTACTATGGTTGATTGTGGCACTGATGACAGAGATGTCAACGGGATCTCGCCTCACATTGGCAAGCACCGTCGGCTCTAGGCTCTGGACGCCAAAGCTCAGTCGGTTGATGCCAAATTCCCGCAATGCTCGGAGTTTGTGCACATCTGTAGTCAAGAAGGACTGCTCGACACATTTTTCCGCATATTCGTCAAACGGCACCCCGTTAATGCGCTGAAGCAGGATGCGCATCTGCTCGACCGTCATCAGGCTTGGTGTACCACCGCCGATGTACAGGGCCCTGAAGGGCGTATTTTCCGCGACTGGGAGGAAGTAGTCAAATTCGTCGCACAGGTATTGCATATAGGAATCCGGCACAACGGCCGCATCGGGCACCTGGCTGTAGTACATGCAGTAGCTGCATCGCTGGCCTTTACAGTACGGAATGTGGAAGTAGAGCGAGACGTTGTCCCGGAATCGCTCATCACACAGTATTTCCCTCCACGCATTACGGACCACAGCTGCGGACTCAAACGCCAACCTGGGCGCGAACGACTGCACAGGGTTGAAGAGATTGTATTTGAGCGTGATCTCTCGAAACGCTTCTATTTTTTGTGCGGCCGTCATGTCTGCAAGTCGGCGCATACTCGTCCTTTATCGGAAAACCATTAGGCGTTGATGGGCGTCCTGCTCAATGTACCCAAGAATGCGTTCTCCTTTGCGGCACTCTAGCGCGCCGCGGCTCACCGTCAGGTTATTGGACGACCAGAAGAAATGGTCGGGAGCATCGGCATGCGGCTCCCAGAGCCATCGCCGGCTGTATGCCAGGTTGTATTCCAAAACCGACCCATCGGGTCGAAAGTGATGCTCCTGCAAGGCGACAACCACGCCTCGAACGATCATAATCGGAACACACATTTCAGCGCGCACGGCTTCGAGCATCGACTTCATATCACGTGCACTCAGTTCCCGCTCCATCATGAGGCTGATGTCACGAGTATGTGTACACGTAGCTGAACAAGGAAAGTAGTCGAAGAACAGTGTCCGACCCCAAAACAGGTACGCGAGCTTGTTGCCCCGATAGTCATACGAAGACTGCAATGGCGTGTTGTCTAGCCACACCTTCAGCCAATCGTGGTGTGCGCCGATTTCCTGATATGATGCCACACAACAATCCGGGTAGCCGAGAACCTTGCCAATCCCGTCGATTTCGGCGGGATCATCCTCCATGGCCATGGCCGCCACCGCAGTGGCGCTGTCTCGCGCCACCATCATCGTGTACGGCAAGTGCTCTTCCTGGTCGAACGGAACCGGAATGGTATAGCTGTCGCCAAGGGCGCTGGTGAACGATGTCTTCTGGCGAAACCCGGAGCGCACACATGCCAGACCTAGACAGCTGAGACCCGACTTCAGCGGCGCCTCGCATTCGTCATGAATGCTCAATCGCACAACGTTCTTGCTGCCCGAGAGTAGCGCCACAATCTCCAGGAAGTTCCTGAAGTTGAAGTCCGGAACCGCTTCCAGGAGTCTGGCAAGCGTATTGACGCGACTCAAATCGACCACCCCCCGAAGGGCATGAGCCGGATGTTGGTGTCTCTCAGTACCTTGAAGAACTTACCGCCCCGGTACAACGCGACCTCTCCAGGTCCGCGTGCAGCCAGAGCGTCAGATGCACTGATGTCGCGGCCCAGGCTATTGTATGTCGTCATCCGCACAGAGTCGCCGGAATACGTGATGCAATTGTCGGTGACGCGTGCGCCGACAAAAATGTACACACCCCGATACTCGGTGTAGAGAGCTGGAGATGCCATCACGGTCGCCACTTCGCGGCCCCACTCCGGCATTACGTCACATATCACCTGGAAGTACTCCCGCGCCTGCCTTACAGCCTCGACACATACATAGGAACATGGATAGTAGCTCACGATCTGATAGTGGAAATACCGTGCTGCTGTATTGAGAAGGAACGGCCACGGGCCTGATTCCAATGTCTGGTCGGCGATCAGAGGCGTCAGGTCACCCTGATGTCGAATTGCGCGCGGTAGGTTTCGTTCGAAGGAGGCACGACAACACGCCGGATATGACAATGCTTCGCCAAATCGCTGATCGCTATCGTGTTCCGCCGCGGCGGATTGGGCAGCTTGGCGGGCAGTCGTTGCAATATACAACATTCGTTCGTTTGAATACGCGTCGCCGTCGAGAGCCGGCTTATAGAGATTGCTCCATCCGCCCTTACCGCGGTCGACGCTGTATCGGTGTTGTTCGCAGTTAAGTCTGTATGAGAGGCCGTGAGCGGACAGCATCGCTCCAATCTTTCGCGCCCCGCGCTGCGCGATCGTGGTTCGCATTGAGGACTTGACGCCGGTGGCCACAAGTGCCAATTCCACAAGTTCTAGCCCATTCAGAATGTTGGCGGCGCGCACCTCACTCACAAGCGCGCGTGCCGAGACAATCGAGGCACTGGAAGCATTGGGCCGCCTATCCTCATCCGGCACTTTGACGACTGCAGGATTGCGATCTTCAAGTGTTGCTGTATTATCGCAATGTAGAGGCTTGCCAGAAGTGTCAACGATCAAGTGCAAATCGGAATACAGCAAGAGGTATGCGCGATAGACACTCTCCGCGCTTGCACGGCTAGAGCCAAGCGCATCAACAACGAGGTGCGCCTGGGTGCGTTCGAATTCTTCCTCTACACTCACGACACCGATACAACGATACCGAAGGCGACGCGCCAGTTCGAAGATCCCATAGGCGCGCCCGTTCAAGTAGTGCGACTTGTCAATTAAGTTTCCCGCATACACCGGGTCTATCGACACCAAGAGAGTCTTGTCTCTGACGCTAGACGCGGCTCCCACGACCGCGTTGTCCACGAACTGCAATGGAAGGTGGTGTTGTTGGTGGCCGCAGCTAAGCAGGGGCGCTCCGCTCAGCTGCAGCTGTGACACACCCAATTCGTCAATCAACGCCCCGGCGGCACGAAGTGATGCTCTTAGCTGATTGAGCGGCGCCGACTGCCACTTTTCCAGAACAATATGCACTGCGGCGACGGCAATCATCTGGCGAGAACGATGGCGCGCCGCAGCCAGCTGTCTGCGATCGTCAGCCAAGCGGCCACAAATATCGACCCGCAATGTGCTTTCGTCTTGAAACATGCGGTTCACTCCGGGGCGTCCTAGATTCCGCAGAATAGTTTCACGACGTCCGGATCCTGCAGGGGCACGAACTCCGCGTCCCCAAACTGGTCAACATATTCCAGCCATGGACCCTCGCAGACCTTATCCATGAGACACCGTACACAGCTTGCGGACTTGTGTTTTCCGAGCGGCCTCAAGACATCCCAACTCTTCAGGTCGGGGCTACCCGGTGTATGGATGGAAGCGCGGGATGCCTGTCGCTGAATCGAGTAGCGAATGTCCTGCGAGCACAACCAATGCGACGGCGCTTGAGGAAATGTGCAGTAGGGTACAGTTTCCAACATGACGTTCATCGTCTTCTCGCGCGCGACCTCAAGCACACGATATAGCTCCGGCTCCAAATCCGAGTATTTAGGAACTACGGCGGCAAATACTTCGCCTGGGAACTCCTCTGCATGCGGGAATGCAAGCACAGCATTCGTGACGCCTGAGTTCACAAGCGCCTCAAATGTCTCGGCAAGGCATGAAATGTTGCGTCGGGAAATTACCACCTTCCCGACAACCCGCACGTGGTCGAATTCCAGCAAGTTGGCGATCGCCTGCATCGTCTCAGAATAGCTGCCTCGGCGACGCGTTATGTCGTCGTGCACACAGGCATCGGGGCCGTGCACAGCCACGACGAACTGGACGGGGCGCGAGCCGCGCAGGAATGACACCGTCGCCTTATCGCTCAGCGCGCGCCCGTTTGTCTGTACCGTGACAGCCATCCCCTTTTTCAGGCCATACTCAACCAACGCGGCGAAATCAGGTCGTATCGTGACCTCGCCGCCGGTAAGGACAATGCCCTCTGATCCTGTAGAGGCCGCCACATCGATACAAGCCATTATGGTCGCGGTGTCGTCATCGACACACAGCCCATCGTCTACGAGTTTGGCTTTCGATGGCGCAATCACACAGTGCGTGCATTGGTTGTTGCACGTAAAGCCGACCTTAATGTCCGTGAACATGGCCCAACCTGCCTAGTGTTTCAGTGCTGAGTCCAACGCGTCCAGGGTCACATTTCTTGGAACCAGCGTTTCCCGAGCGGCGCGGAGGAGCGTTCCTTCTTCCTCCGGATGCACGAGATGGCGAAGTCCTGCGGACCGTGCCACGGCCAATTTGTCGTCGATGTGATCGACTGCATACAGCCCAAATCGGCCGTCGCGTACAGGCCTGATATTCCCCCAAGCGAACATACCTGGCGGCCATGGCCGCCCGGCATGGTAGCAGATCAGGCCCAGCAGCATTGAAAGCCCTAGAGAAGCCCCCGTCAGGGAGAATCGCTTATCTTGCAGGAACTCGCGATCTTCGGCGTGCAATTCCAGGCTCAAGTTCGACATCGTTCCCGTCATTTTCGCATGGCATTCCAGGGCCGTCCAATATGCATCTTGCAATTCCGGGTCCGCGGCGAAGTGTTCAGTGTTCGACGCAATTCCACAACCGGGGGACCACTGCCACCGGGTCACAATCCCTCGAAGTTCACTGTGGTTGGTTGAGGTCGCGACAAACAGTCCCACGAATGAGCCCGGATGGCGAAGCTGCAAGGCGTTGCCCCCACCTGCGTCAACGTATTGCAAGGTAGTCAATCTCTCCGGCGTCGAGCTGTACCGTGGCCTCCGGCGCGGAACACCCGCCCATGCAGCGGCCAACATATGGGCAATCCCGGCACTGCTGGGGAAGTCGCTGCACGCCCGTCAGCCGCTTGTATTCAAGATCTTGTTCGATGTCAGCGCGGTCCAGGGATCGAGATATCTGAGTGCGGCAGGAATAGCAGGAGACCAGTTCGTCATCGGACGTCACCGTCAGACTGCAGAAGGGCCCGCAATCCTCTCCACGGCCCATGAATACGCGCTCCCCTAGTTCAATTGGATCAACCGCGCAGAACGGCGTGGCAAGACCCAGTTTATGCACGCTGGCCGGGTACCGATCCATGAGCAGCGACAGTTCCTCCGCAAGCGCCTGCATGTCCTCACGCAGTACAGGACGGCGTCCACTGAGAGTCATTTCCGCCCGAAGCGGGGACCAGCTGAGGCCTGGCACATTATCGCACAAGCGGACGAAGCTCTCGAGCCGGCCGATGTTTTCCCGCAGGACGACGGTAAGAATCTGAACTTCTGCCCCCGTGGCGAGACATTGGCCAATGGCACAGATCTTCTTGCGGAAAGCGCCTGGGACACCCGTGATCTGGTCAACGGTCGACTCGTCTGCGGCTGGAAGACTGATTTTGAACATGTCCACAGAAGATCCGAGGTCCTCGTATTTGCCGGCCGGGGCCAGGCCGTTGGAATTGATTATCACATAGCGCCCGAGTTCCTGAGCAAAGCGGGTTACCACGCCCAGTCCCGGATGGAGTAAGGGTTCACCGCCCGTGAATCTCACGGTCCCGATCCCATGCTCGGCAGCCCAACTGATCCGACGCTGAATGGCCGATACACTCAAGTGTTGGTGAGACTTCCGAGTCCCATACTCTTGATGGCAGAAATTGCAGCGGGAATTGCAGCTCTCTGTGATTTCGAATTTCAATTCAAAATTGGCGGGGAACGAGGTCATGGCTCCACACCCAGCGGACGCTCAATCCTAATGGCGCCGCCCTCATTTACTGCGCGGACGGTGCGGCCGCCCGGCAAGGACAGGGTCACATCTTCTTCACCCAACCAACTTTCAATCCACATGTCGCAATCATCGCAGATTGTGTGGGTCAGGTCCATTGTCTTGTGGCGTGCGCGGAATGCCGCAAGCTCCGAGCCAGAAAGCGCACCCAACAGAGTTGGCTCGACTGTGGTCTCCTGCATACACACACGGCTCGTGATGCAGCATGGCGCCATGCGACCGTCGGACATGATCGCCAAATAGGAGAACGGCTGCCTACAGGGGCGTCGACGCTTCAGGTGATCCGAGATTCCCAAGTCGTTCATGTAGCGAATGCTGTTCGGTCCGAACTCGACACCCTGGTAAAGGTAGATTGACGAGACCCTGTCGAGCCATTTCTCGACAAACGCCAGCACTTTCGGGTTTTCGACGCTGTCTCCGCGCTCAAGCACTGTGGTAACGACAATTCTTGCCGACCCTGCGTGTGCCCGCTGCAGCATGAGATCAAGATTCGCGACCTGTGCCCGCGCACGGTCGGTGCCACTCTGGTTTGGGGCGGCACATCCATCAGGGCCGGCCATGTCGAGAGACACCGCAACCGTGTCGCAACTTGCTAATATCACATGCATCAGCTCGGGCGAAGCCGGATGCAAGCGCGTCGAAAGCCATGGGCGCACATTGCGTCGGCGGCAATACTCCAACATGTCGACAATGCGAGGATGAAGGAGACTCTCCCCCTCGTAATTTAGAGTCAGCGAAATGGGATGACCGCACGAAGTGATTTCGTCAACAACGCGCGTGAACAGGTCATAGTCCATGTGAGCCCGCAACCGGGTATGCTGCGGCGCCTGCCAATTGACACGGTCGCAGTACTCGCACGAAAAGTGGCAGGCCGAAGACAACTCCAGGGCAATTGTCTGGGGAATACATACTTCAATCATTGCTGCATTGCTTTCTGAGATCTCCAACGTATCGCGCGAGGCTCGCCACTTCCACGTTGCCGGCGCGGCCCAGCGCTGCATCGAGAGCACACAGGAGAGACTCGCGGTCGCGCGGACTTAGGCCACGGAGATGCCCAGCGGGATCGTGTTTCTCATAGCACCCGTCAAGGCGACAGACGGCAAGCTCGTCAACGCCCAGCTCGCGCGCGGCGTCCACGAATCGCGGGATTTCTCTTAAATTGTCGGCCATGGCAACGAACTGAATTGAGACGTACCATCGCGCCATATCCGGCCTGGACAAGCTGCGGTCCCTATAATCAAGGACCATGCGTATTTGTTTGAGAATGTCACGCAGCCCCAATGGCCCGCTGCGCAATCGCGCAAACGTGTCCGGTTCAAGGCTGTCGATCGAGATGTGCAGATTCACTCTTGGGAGGCGAGACATTGCGTCGAGGATTTCGGGCGTCAACAAAGATCCGTTCGTCGTGACACTCATCGCCACGGACGGGACCGCGTTGCTGTTAATGAACTTCAGCAACCCAGCGTCCAAGAAGGGCTCACCTCCGGAGACGTGCACGTGTGCCGCAAGGCATGCCAAATCGTAGAACAGATCGTGGGCGTGACGTTCATGCAGGCGGTCATGCCGCAGTCTTAGTGAGCACAATTGACACGAGTAGTTGCACGAATAGAGAAGGTCGGCACTGATTGTGACCGGCAGGGCAGCCAGGACTGTCTTGCCGCGCACGAACTCGTTGCGGTTGCGTTCGAGGTTTTCACAGGCGTCACGGCTCAATATGTCTGTTTCGAACTGGTCATAGTATGCGGTGCCGATATGTCTTGCTTCGCACTCACGGCAGGCATCAGGAAGTCTGCCGTCCACGTGTGCCTGTCTCAGTGCGACAAACTGAGGGGAGTTCCAGGACTCGCGCAAGGACAAGGATAGGTCCGGAGCCATGAAGGCGGATCCCAATGGGCACTCGGGGCCATAGCTTTCAGGCAGCAGCATGAGGCTGGCCCACGGTACGGGACAAGTCAACTGCGACGCTCCTAAACCCGACCTGGGCACCAACGCGATGCCTCGACAGAACTGAGGGAATGTCGAAACCACCGCTCGTCATGCAGCGCAACGCGCCGGCCGCAATGGCGGCCAGCGCGGCCCAACACTCGCGGACAGTAGTGTCTAGTGGTTTGTATTTGAGGAGTGTTTTGACGACGAGGCATGGCTCTGATGGGACGCTGCAAATTCGTCGCACGAGGCCTCGTCGCTCTTAACCTTTTCTGCAATCTTGCGCAGGATCTCATCCTTGGCTTTTTCCAGATCATCGGCGGGATTGTGCTTGTTGTCGGACATCACCATCTCCTCATGGTCCGAAATTGCGTGGACGGACTAGTTTCGCCACGGTCAGCGTGCAGCCGTGGCAATTGTGCGGACTATGGCAAGCGCGGGTCAACGGCAAATCAATCGAAATTGGATTTTTCCATAGCACGGGCCCGGATTCTGAGTTTGAGATTCATTGCCTATTGGCGCCACTGGCCAGCTGGACCGTGAAGTCAGCAATTCGCGAATACGTGCTGGCGTGCGTGACATCGCTGGTACCGCCCGATCGCGGCGCCACGATCATGTGTTGAGGCCTCGTTGAGAAGCACGGCTTCCATCATCAGGACGACGCAGTCCAGTGGTTCGCGGCGGAGCTCGGGATGCCAGAGCCCAAGCGGGTCGACGCGCGGGAGTATCTGCCTGGTGAAGAATGCCGCGTGGACCACGGCCTGTGCACACCGACGCCGTGGCGTTGGACGGCAGGCACGTCGCAGCGAGCTCGCATGGTGCGCGCCCTGAGGAGAATGGCGCACAACCTGGACGGGATGAGACTAGACTGCCCCAGCCCCATCAATCCCATGTTGTCGGCCCGGCCGGCAGGGCCAACGCCAGGTATTGACCGCTTTCACATGCCGCGAGCCCTGCAGTGGACAGGTCATCGAGGGCCGCGGCGATGACGGCGGAATCGACTCCAAGCCGCGTCCCCATTTCCGACGCCCCCAGGGAAGACTCCATGCACATTCGATACGCAGCGTCGGTTGCTCCATGCAATACCGTCTCCCTGAACGCGCCGTCACGTCGATCTTCGATCACGGAAAACCCGAAGCCCTGGCGCGCCACGAGGCTGGGGGGTTCTTGCGCCGTCCAGGCCGCCTGCCACCGGGCGATGGCCTCGCGGAGCGCCTCCGCCGCAGGAGTCACGACTCGGAGGCTCGGCGCCTCCCAATAGAATGCGATGTCCTCGATGGACTCCGCAGCCAGCGGATAGGCATGTCCATATGCGGGACGGGGCCGAAGCTCCGCTGGCCGCAGGCGAGCGTCACTGAAGTAACTGCTGTAGCGATCTATCCAGAGCGTGGACACGCCCGTTGGCGGCGGCAAGTGCAAGAGCCGCGGCACAAGATCTGTCATGTGCTGCAGGTGTCTGTCTTCCTGACCCGGGATGCCAAGGATGAGGTTCCAGCCGACCTGCGCCCCATAGTAGGCGGACCATTTCAGAAACCTGACATTCGTCAACAGGTCGCTGCCCTTGTTCATCAGTCCGAGAAGCTCCGTGTTCAAACTCTCGATTCCCGGCTGCAACTGGCAAATCCCGGCAGAAACCAGGTCCCTGATGTCGCGACGCTGGAGGCTTGGCCGCACTGCGTAAAAGATCGTGTAGTCCGCTTCAGCCGCCGCCAGAAGCGGCGCCAGACGCGCCGCGCGACTGCGATCGAGAACCCGATCTGTAGCTTCGAAGTTCAGCTCCCGCGTCGCGCGCGACAGTTCCTCCAGTTCACTCACGGTGCGCTCTGGAGTCTTGGTTCTGTAGGCTTTGTCGTCCGCGTTCAGACCGCAGAACGAGCAGGGGCGCCGCGCGGCCCAATAGCAGCCGCGGGAACTCTCGAACGGAATCTGAATCGTACGGTCACCGATGACTCGCGCACGCCCCAGCCGATGCACCGTGTTCAAGTAGTCGCTATAGTCGGGTGTAGGGAGGTCTTCCAAGTTCACCGGTGGTGAAAACGCATTGATGGTCGACCCGTCAGGAGCGCGGCTGACGATCCCGGGACAATCAACGCAGGAATCGCCGGACAAGATGCCCTGTACCAGCGCTGGAAAGGCATCGTCGGCCTCGCCGGTAGCGACATGATCGATCCACTCAAACAACTCGAGGCACTTCCGGCCGATGTCACCGAAGAAGTTCGCGCCACCCATCACGATCACGACATGCGGATGCCGCGACTTGATCGCCCGAGACAAGGCCAGGCTGGCCAACTGCTGTTCAAACGTCGAAGTGAAACCGATGACCCGATAGCGGCCCCAATCCGTGTTCTTGAGCCACGCCGCGAGCATCGCCGGCATTACGACATCTCTCAGCCCCTGTGCGTCTTGTTCACCCAGACCGAAAGACGCGAGCACTTCATGGACATCCGGATAGGTACGGGCTACATCCCCGATGGCGCTATCATGTTCGAATGCCGCTCTTCCCCAGAGCCATTCGCCGAGGAGACACTCCGTTCGCACCGTCGCTAGGTTGTCGTAAAGGTCAGCACCCAGCTCTGCGGCGAGCTCGAGATTCAAATAGTGAACGTCAGAGCGGATCCCTGCGCGGGCCAGGGACGCCTTCAAGAGCCCGCATTGAATGGACGGGCGATCCGCGTAGGCGAACGGGAGGTTTACCAGGGCGACAGGAGCTGGGGGCATTTCGTCCACGATATTCATTGGGGCTTGAATCTACCTTGGCGCAGGACTGGGCCTGCCGGGCGCCAGACTGCATCGCGATCAGGGCCTTCAACCCACCCGGGTTGGCGGCCGGAAGCGTGTGGCATAGCCCAGCGGCCAGATCTTGTCTGAGAATTCTACCCCAAGCGCCATCGGTCGTCACTTTGAGGTTCTGCGCCACCGCGGCCACTCCAAGTGGCCGCCAGTGGCCCGAAGGGCCCACAAATTGCCCCCAGCACGTCTGTCCGCGGCGGCGGCGACTTCCGCAAAATTGCCGTGCCCATGGTAGAGGACTTTTGCCGGCTGCTGCGTCGCGGCTGCGAGCCAAATACCAGAGTTGCGCAGGCTGGATTCGTAACAGACCTGTTCCGAGCGCAACCGGGCTCCCGCGCACGCACGTCGAGCAATCGGAGCTGCCGCCCAGCGGCGCAACCGCACCGCTATGCAATTGACCCGCGTCGTCGCAATCGAGTACCCTGTATGTGCAATTGCAGGATGTCTCTCGGTGTCCTGCACAGATGCCATTGACCTTGGGTGTATTGGGAGGAGACACAATGGATAAGCCCAGCCGCGCGAAAATGTATCGGGATTACCTGGCTGAGGAAGGTTTCACGCCGAAGGTCGATGACGACGGCGACGTCTTCTTTAAATATGAAGGCAAGAACTACGTCATTATCATTGAAGACGATGAGCAGTTCTTCCGCGTTTGCTTCCCCAATTTCTGGTCGATCGAGAGCGAAAAAGAACGCCAGAAAGTCCAGGAAGCTGCCCTTTACGCCTCTGCGAAGACAAAGGTCGCGAAGGTTTTCCCAGTGCAGGATGACACCTGGGCCGTGATTGAGTTGTTTTGCGATCCCCCGGAGAGCTTCTCGGGAGTGTTCAGGCGTTCGCTTGGGGCCCTGCAGGCGGGCGTGAACAACTTCATGGAGAAGATGCACGAGGACTAGGCACTGCGGGACGCCCCGAGCAATGATGTTTCTGGAATCTGAGATGACCTAAGCTTCAGGTTATTGTTCACTGTTTCCGGCACAAATTCACAGGAGGCACCGTACTCGTGCAACCCAAGTCCATCAAACCAAGGGTCAACGTGCACGTGGGATACGAGTGGGCCGGCCCGGGCTCCGCACGCGATGACACTCACTGGACCCAACTGCGCGACTTGATAAAGCGATCATCGCCAACATCGGTGGACGTCCGCCCGCTACGAATTCGCGGCACTCAGGGACAGGATTTGCTCACGACTATTCGGCGCCGTGTTGCCCACGCCGACATTCTTGTGTTCGACATTACCAGCGTCAAGAATGGTTCGTTCAACTTCAACGTCGTGCTTGAGGTTGGTATGGCCATCGGGTGCAGCCATTTCAGAAAGAACCGGGTGTTTATCTTGGCCGGCCCGGGCGTTAAGCCAGGTAGCGATCTCGCGGGCATTTTGTACCTGAAGTACTCATTGCGCGGTGATCGCCTCGTGTTTGTGGACGAAGATGGGTTTAATCACGGCCTAGCGGCAGCCATTCGGGCTTGTGCCAAGGACAAGAGGCCTGCGTAGTTGATCGCAATTGCACGCAACTGGAGCGGCGCCAACGCGGACTCCAATGTGGCCGCATTGCCAGAATAACATAGCCGGCTACTGCATCGGCGAGGAGCGCGTTAATGGATAGGTCTTCTCGTAAGACGAAAGTATTCTCACGGTCGTGCCCGAACACAGACTTGAGCGCGCGACCAACGGAGGCGCTGGCCAAATACCCACGCAATGCCGATGCATCAGACGGCGAACTTGAACACGCCCGGCTCGACGACCCACTCTTGAACTGCACAGAGAAGCTCAAGTGTGCGCGCGCGAGTGCACGCACCATCAAGATGCCGGAAAGCCTGTACGATTTAAGCGTGATCCTGAACGAAATTGGCGACATCGAGAGCGATCGCGGCGATTTCAACGGGGCGCTTCCCAAGTACGCGGAAAGCCTGGAGATCCGACGTGCCCTTTCTCAGAAATTCAACACATCTGAGATCCATCGCGCCCTGAGTGTTGGTCTGGCAAAAGTGGCGCGCATGGAACAGGAACTCGGTGAATTCAGCGGCGCGTTACCAAAGTACGTGGAGAGCCTCGAGATTGCACGCGCGCTAGTAAAAGAACTTGGCACGCCCGAAAGCCTATTCGATTTGAGCATTGCCTTGAAAGAACTGGCCGGACTCGAAGTTGCTTCTGGAGATTTTGACGCCGCCACCTCAAAGCTAAAAGAGAGTCTCGAAATCGCCAGAACACTTGCAAGTGAGTATCACACGCCCGAGATCGACTTCTGCATGATGGACAGCCTCCACCAGTTGGCCAAGATTCACGGTGAAGGAGGCGACAATGAGTGTGCGCTATCAACTGAACGAGATTGCCTTGAGGTCGCGCGCGCGCGCGCCGATGAAGATCAGACGCCCAAGAGCCAGGAATATTTGAAAAGCTGTTTGGACAAAGTGGCCACCATAGAACATGAGCTAGGTGATCTGGAAGGCGCACACGTCAAGTTTGAGGAGAGCCTTGAGATCGCTCGAGCGCTTTGGAGGGCTCACGGCACTCCGGAGGCACTGGGCGACGTAGTTGAGGGCCTAGTCAAAGCGGCCTCAATCGAGAAATCTCGAAGCAATTCCGACATCGCATTATCGCTGTACAAGGAGGCTCTTGAGATTGAGCGAGCGCTCACAAATGAGTCTCCCACCCCGAATAGCTTGCAAGACTTGGTCGTGCGCCTGGCCGACGTAGCCATCATTGAGCGGGAACGCGGCAATCTGAACGATGCACTCATGAAGTTCGAAGAAGGCCTTGAGATCGCGCGGATGTTGGCAAAGGAGCTTGGCACGCCTGAGAGCCTGAGCGACTTGAGCTTGTGCTTGGACGATGTCGCCAACATCCAGAAAGCGCGCGGCGACATGAAATGTGCTATTCCTAACTACGAGGAGAGATTGGATATTTCGAAGTATTTACGTGAAGAGGACTCCTCTGTGGACGCGCTAAACGAGGTTGTCTGGTCAGCCTTCCTCGCTGCCTCGTGCTATTTGGAGATGCAGCACCCTGAGATTGCCGTCGGGCTATTGGGCGAACATCTCGCTGATGCTGAAGACCTCGAGCTTTCCGGAGGCGAAAGTCCCGATTTCCTCGACACGTGCGCAGAATTCTGGGGCGCCCTCGCGATTGGAGCCGAAGCACTTGGGCTTCATGGCGAATCTAGGCAGCACGCTGATCGAGCTAGCACCATCTGTGCGAAGATCAAGAGCTTAGATGACCGCTAATGCGGAGGATAGTGCGTTCCATATCGGACACCATCATGAGACAGCAACGATCTGCATGAATGGGCCAAGCCCTAAATCGACAGTTCAACTATCTCGTTAAGCGCTCGCTATCACCAGCGCTTCAGCAGTGGGAGCGATTGGCGCGGGCCGCGCACTGCACTGACCTTGACGACCGAGATTGTCTGCTGCAATCAAAGGCTGGACGGGACACCAGCCGCTTCCAGAACCACCCCGGTAAATGCACATTCCAAAGTTCCGTGCCGTCGAACTTGCAATCCGCCATCTCTACCCTCCTTGGCGGTGTCTGCATTCACTTAAGCGCGATTTGTCGACAAACCTGACTATCCCACTCATCGCGTCTTCTCCTTGCCCTTGCCGGCTCCGGAGTCGGGCTTCGCTTCCGACATCTTGCGCATCGCGTCGCGGACGATCTCGGCGCCCCAGTCCCCCGGTTCATCGTCGCCGGGATGGGTCTCTTTGCGCTCCCGCAGTTCGTTGGGCATGTACTTTCGCAGTAGTTCTTCGACGTCCGCAAAGCTCGGTGACGTGTTCCTTGCCATTGCACTACACCCCCTTCTCCGCTGCCGGAGCGAGTCTCGGGTTCAATCCGGCTTCGAAGTAGTGCTTGCGGCGAATCCAGATGAATCCATCGCCTTTGGATATGACGGCGACGTCGGATGCGCCGCCAACAGTCTCGTCGGTCATGGAGACCCGCTTCTGGAAGCTCGCGAGGCTGATCATGGTTTCCGCCATTGCCGCCAGCTCGCCGATCGGCAGCGTCTCCACTACGCTCAGCACCGGTTCCACCGTGTGGGTTACGCGGAAGTCCCTCAATCCATTCAGGATGGTCTCGACGGCCGTATCGCGACGGCCCGCCATGGCCTCCCGCACAGCCTCATGATGAACGCCGGGGACGCGCATATGCGTCTTCAGCTCCTCAATGCCGGCATCCGGCAAAAGATCGATCATCTGTGCGATGCAAGATTCGACTTCGGCCTGGTACTGCGGGCTGACACCCTCCATGAAGGTGTTCACCATGTCACGCTGCGCGAACGGTGCGATGACGGCGAGCTGGGATTCGGCAACCGCATCCTCGTCGGCGATCCGCATGTGAACGCGGTTGGCTGCGATTCCCGTAACCTCGTAGCTGCAGACGGCCGGATAGATCTCCAGTTCGCCGAATCCCGCGACAACGATGCCTGACAGCCACGGTTCGTTATGCCCTTCGGGAAACCGTTCAAACATCAGTCCAACGATTTCGTGCAGGCGCCTCACGGCCGATCTGCTCATGGGCAGGTCTTCGAATTGCTTCTTTATGGCGGTGCGCATTTCCTTCGCGTACACCTGCGTGATCTTCTTGGCATGGCCCGTTGGCATCCTGGCCGCCAACGGTGCAGAACTCCAGCGCGCGTGCTCGGCCTTGATTTGAACATCCACGGCCTGCACGATTTCGCGTTCCGAAATCCGGCCGTCACGCTCAATGGCGGCCTCGATATCGTCGATGATGTTCTTCATGACGTAGTTGAGGTAGCTGCCAACCCTGGAACTGAAGAAACTCCTTTGGGCGCGGGCCGGAAAAACTAGGCGGTTCTTTTCGATGTAGCTGACGAAATCCCTCGCGTATGCGGCGGTCGTGTCAAGGCGCCTTGTACCGAGCCTCTTGCGGTACATCTTGACCACGGTCTCCCAGGGGACGTCATTTAACGCCGCGTTGCCGTAGATCATGATGCCGATCGGATTTCCACGGGAAAGCTCGAAGATCTTGTTGGCGCCGTTGAATATCTTGCCGATGCGGTCGCCTGTGGTGACCGTGACCGCGCTATAGGCTGCGAGGGCAACGGCAAGAGGGTTCATGATTGCGATTTCTGCGGTCATTATCATTCTCCATCTCGTCGGGATACGAGGCGCCTCTACTCTTCACGCACCGCCGTGAATGTCCCCGGCTTCACTTCTGGATCCAGCGAAATCTCAATCATGCTATCGATCGGAACCGTCGCAAAATCGGGGAATACGGACAGATGCAGGTGCGCAAGTGCGTCGCTGATCTTGGCGACTACCGCACTGCCCCTGCGCTGAGACCCGAACCACTCAACGAGTTCGCGAACCGTAGTCCGCTTTGGCCGCCCCGTCGTCAATACGGATTCCGCAAGATTGAAGAAGCGCTTCGAAATGTACCTCGGCACAACGATATGGGAGTCGTCGTCGGTACTGGCCCATGGATCCGCAGTCCCGCCGGCCTCACCCTCTTCATTGTCCAGGACATACACAAACTGGCCCGGACTTGTTTCCGGATTGAGGCGCAGTTCAATGGGGCTGTCCATGACAGAAGCATTCAGTTCAGGAAAACATTCGATGTTCGTGGCCTGCAGGCTGCCTGCCACTTCAGCCACGGTATTTTCTGTTCGCCTCTTGTAGCCGAACCAGCCGAACACCTCTCTTATCGTGGTCTTGTGGGGCGTTCCGGTGGCGTGTATCGCGTTCACCGTCTCAAGAAAGTCCGCATCGGCGGCCCCCGACAAACTGACGGTTTTCGGCGACTCGTCCAACGACGCCGGGGCGACGCTCTGCGCCCACTCAACGACCTCATCCCACGAATCGAACTCTACATTTCTGATGTCGCCGCTGCTCCACTCATCATCACCGCGGCTGAGGTCGATGATTTCCTTCATCAGGTCCCAACATGCTTCGACAATGCGGAACTGGGCGCCGCAGGCCTCGCCATGGAACTCTGTGAGGTCGACATCAAGATCGTCGTCGGCGCAAGAAACTGACAGCGTGGCACACCCGGCCTGATCGTCCCCGCAGACGCTGTCCGGGTGGCACTTAAGCGATTCAATGTCGTCCGATACCTCGTATTGGACGAAGAACTGCGGCTTTTTGGGGCGATGATTGAAGAACAGGCCGTTCATGCAAAGCCAAAGCACCGTGCTGGCGCCGCCGTCGAACAGAACCCACGGCATGAACCATACGGGAGCACCGTGAATGCTTATCGGCCTGACTCCAGTCAGGTCCGTAATGTGGCCGACTCCGCTGGAAAACTGCTCAACGAGTGCTTTCGCATCGTTCCCGCTGTCATTCGCCGCCGCGCCGGTCCAGTCGGGATTCGGCAATAGTGCACATGCTTCACCCAGAATGTCCGTGACGAAGTCCAACCGCGGCAATGCGCGCTCCGTGCGAATCGCCCGACAGATGGAATCTACTTCGTCGGGAGTGAACTTCCTCATGAGCTCTTCCACGCGGTCCACGGCTGGGAAGCTGCGGCCGCGAATCGGCCGGTCTTCAAGCGTCGGGGTGACGAAGTAGTAGTCGTCCTTGTAGCGCGGGTCCGTCACCAGATTCAGGTATGGTGGGTCGACGCTGTAGTCAGAGCTGCTGTCGTCGCCGATGCCTGCCGAAGATCCGTCGCTGTTACCGGACGCGTTGTCCCGTTCGCCTTCCGGGTTCGCATCATCTTCGTCGTCTTCGTCATCTTCGTCGTCATCATCGTCTTCGTCGTCCTCCTCGACGGGACCGACAGGAGAAAACTCAGATTCAATCTCCCAGTGGCGCGCCAAGTCCGAAGCAAAGCTTCGTGAAATCGGCGTAACTTCGTCGTCGGCGCAGATCAGATCGTCGACGATTTCAAGCAATGCGGTGAGTTCGATGACTGTGCGGGTGTCCTTGAGCCACTGCGCCAACTCGATGAACAACGCAACGCGCGCCTCGGAACTTTCGAGTTCGTTGAAACGATTGCCGGCCGCCGCGAGATCTTCGTCACATCTCCCTGATGCGCCTTCACCGCCCCAAACACTCATCGCCAACTTGATGACAAAGTCCTCCATGTCCGTGGTGGGACCGTCAACGATGGCTACCATGATCATGATGTAGGCAAGCACCTGGGCGTAGTTGCCCAGACCCCCGGGCACAACGGTCGGAATTGGGGTCAAACCAGGTCCTGAAACCAGCCCTGGGGGAAACACCGAACTGCCAACTTCAGCGTTCCAGATCTCGGCGCGGGCAAGATGGTCTTTCGTTGCGACTCTTACATACCGTTCGCCTCCAGAGCCGCGAATCCAAATGCTCGTACCGCGACACGCCTCGATGGCGGGGGTGTAGATGTCGTGGATGGCTTTAACGATTGGGAGCGAGCTGGCTTTGCCGTTTGGCGTGAACTCGGAGAGGGTTAGCACCCCCCCATCGGACACCAGATGGAGATGGCAGCAACTCGGCTCGGGGACTTCGCACTCAGACCTGCCGGCCATGTCCCAGGCACAGATCATCGTTCCTTCGTTTTCGTCCTTAGGAGAAGCGGCATAAATGCCGTTCTTCCCGACTGCAGCCCACGAAAAGTACTTTCCAGCGAACACGACGCCTGGGAGGAACCACCAAACCTCTTTGTCTGAGAGCGTGCGGAGCTCGTCGGGCACATAGCAAAGCAGCGGAATGGCCTTGTTCCCTCGCATGTTCGATTCCAGGGACCGCAGCTCATCTGTGTTGGTCGGGGGTGACGCATCGAGCAGCGCTGATATAGAATCGGGGATAAGTGCCTTCAATTGGGAGCCGCCGTAGGCGTTTGTGGCGGTTAAGTGCTGCGATAGGTAACTATCGGCGCTTACTTTCGTGGCTCCAGATTTTGGCGCGGACGTGACGAGAGGCAACGAAGCGCTATTCTTGCGGTTGTTGCTCTTGAAGAACCAACCCATTAGGGACCTCACTGGATTAATCAATGGCAGAGAGACAAGTAACGGTATCTGTTGGGCGCGCGCGCTATTAGGCCTCCGGCTTCACAATAGATCGTGGCGTGTTTTTACTTAATATGGAATTGTCGCACAAGCCGTGAGCTTGTTGCAAAGTTTTCTGTGCTTTTCTCGCAGTACGATTATCAGAGGCTGGCCCCAGAGGGTCGCCATCAGCCCCCCCCCACCCGGAATTATGGTCATTTTGTCGTGCGCGAATTGAAGGCGCAAATCACACCGCGTCGATCTTGATTGGCACACATGTTGCGCCAGTCCGAGTCGCCTTTGACACAATGGGCGCGCGGACGAGAGTCAGCCGTACGGCGCGCAATCCGCCGCGGGCCCATCCGAATGCGGGTCAGTCGTCCTGGCCGGCCCCGGGTGGCCCATGCTAGGCGTCCGCGCGCAGCGGCACGCGAAGCACGAAGCCGAACCATGAGCCCCATTGACCGGGCTCAAGCACCGCGATAGACTCAACATCATGGTCAGCACAGGCTACCTGCGGTTTTCGTCGGCAATCAGATCTCAGGAATCTGCCGCAATAGGAGTGACTCATGGATATCCAGGCCCGCACTGCCATGTACAGGGACTTTCTATCAAAAGAGGGCTTCAACCCGATCGTGGATGAGGGTGGGGCCATCATGTTCAGGTTCGAGGGCAAGGGCTACATCATCCTTGTGGATGACGACGATGAGTTCTTCCGCCTCATATTTCCAAACTTCTGGTCGATCGACAGCGAGGACGAGCGCATCAAGGTCCAAGATGCCGCGCTTCATGCATCGAGCCGCACGAAGGTGACCAAAATATTTCCGGCGCAGGATGACACCTGGGCAGTGATTGAGATGTTCTGCAATCCCCCGGAAAATTTTAAGAGTGTCTTCAGTCGGTCGATGAGTGCACTGCAGGCGGGCGTGCGTACGTTCACCGAGAAGATGAATGAGGA
>CAIOLW010000081.1 GCA_903859215.1 uncultured bacterium
CTCGACGGCCGGCTGGTCAGGACGCTGCTGAGCGAATCGCTGGCCGCGGGCAGCCACGCGGTGGAATGGAACGGGACGGACCAGCGCGGGTGCGCGGTGGCTTCGGGAACGTATTTCTGCCGGATCGAGGCGGGATCGTCGAGCGCGACGCGGAAGATGTTGCTGGCAAAGTGATGATTCCGGGAACCGGAAGGGGATTGACGTGGTAAATGATCGGACGTGATCAATAATCGCGATCACGAGTCCGCAGGACACCACGGCCCCCTGCCCCGGAGGACAGACCCATGAAGTGCCCGCGCTGCGAAACGACGCCCCTCAAGGCGGAGCAGATGAGTGACCTGAGCGTCGACGCCTGTCCCGAGTGCCAGGGGATCTGGATCCGCCGTCGCGATCTCGAGAGCCTGATCGGGGAGTCGGGCGACCGCGAGGAGTCGTGCGGCGAGGTGCGGGACGGCAGCCGTCGGTTCGACCGCGATGATGACGATGATCGGTTCACCGACCGCAACGATCCGGGAAAGCCGAAGGGCAAGCGCAAGGGTGGCTGGCTCCAGAACATCGGTGATGTGTTCGGCGGCGACTAGGTCGTCCTTCCGGAAATAGGCCCGGCCGCGCTGATCATCGGCGCGGCCGGTTCTCTTCCGGCCGACGACGAATCCCGCCATCAACGCGAAGCCCCACTCCGGCAGGGGCGTCGTCGGGCAGCGCGCCGTGGCGGTCGACGGGCGTCAGGCGCCGGCGCGCGTAGCTGTCTGGAGCATCCGGCGCCGCCAGACGAGCTTCACCACTTCGAACCACAGGACGCACACGAGGCCGGCCCCGAGGCTGACCAGCAGGTCCGGCGTCTCGAGCGGCGCGAAGCGGAACAGCCGCTGGGCGAACGGGATCCCGAGCGCCGCCGCCAGGAATGTGCACGTGCCGAGCAGAACCCACCTGAGCGAGGCATTCGGCACCCGCAACATCGAGACCACGGACCTGGTCCACGAACGGTTGACGAGGATGACGACGACGAAGGCCGTCACCAGGGTCGCGAACGTCGCCGCGCGGGCGGTTTCCGCGGGGTGGCCGCTGCGCGTGAGCATGAAGACGCCCAGGCAGGCCGCCAGCACGCTGAGCCCCTGCAGCACCGCAATCCGCACGGTCTGCGCCGAGAACAGCCGTTCTTCGGGGCGCCTCGGCGGCCGCTGCATCACGTTGGCCTCCGCCCCCTCCGCCTCGAAGATGAGGGAGCAGGAAGGGTCGATGATCAGTTCGAGGAACACGATGTGGATCGGCAGCAGCAACAGCGGCCAGTCGCCGAAGAAGACCGGGATCATCGACAGCCCCGCGATGGGCACGTGCACGGTCAGGATGAAGGCCACCGCCTTCTTGATGTTGTCGAAGATGCGCCGGCCGAGGCGGACGGCCGCCACGATGGACGAGAAGTCGTCGTCCAGAAGGACCAGCGACGCCGACTCGCGAGCGACGTCCGTGCCGCGGCCGCCCATGGCGATGCCGATGTGGGCCGCCTTCAGCGCAGGCGCATCGTTGACGCCGTCGCCGGTCATGGCGACCACTTCCCCGTTCGCTTTCAGCGCCGTGACGATGCGGAGCTTCTGCTCGGGAACGACGCGCGCGAAGACCTGCACGTCACTGATCCGCGCGGCCAGTTCCTCGCTGGACATCCGGTCGAGCTCGGGCCCGGTGATCACCGTATCGCAGTGCTCGAGGCCCGCCTGCCGGGCGATGCTCATGGCGGTCGCGGGGTAGTCGCCCGTGATCATCACGACGCGCACCCCGGCGGCCCGGCACTCGGCGACGGCCGCCGGCACGGTCGGCCGCAAGGGGTCTTCCAGCCCCAGCAGGCCGACGAGTTCGAGCGAGAGATCGTGGTGACCCTCGGGAATCGCCCCCATCCGCGTGACGCCGCGCGCCACGCCGAGCACCCGCAACCCCATGGCCGCCAGGCCGGCCACGTCCCGCGAAAAAGACTCCTGCTGTTCCGGGGCCAGGTGGCAAAGGTCCGCGATGGCCTCGGGGGCGCCCTTCGCCGCGAGCACCACTTCGTCGCCGTTGCCGGTGCCCCAGGCGTGGCTGACCGCGAGCAGGCCGGGGCTCAACGGATACTCGCGCACAAGCGACCAGCCCGGGTGCAGGAACGAGGTGTCCTGGACCAGCCTGTCTGCTGCTTCGTGCAGCGCGCGCTCCATCGGGTCGAACGGGTCGCGCTTGCTCGCGAGGACCGCGTTCTCGAGCAGGCGGCACACGGCATCCGGCAGCGCGCCGTGGGGCGAGGCGAGGTCCACCCTGGCGCCGTCACAGGCAACCTGCCGCAGTGTCATCTGGTTCTGCGTGAGCGTGCCCGTCTTGTCGACGCAGAGGACCGTGGCCGCCCCGAGCATCTCGATGGCCGGCATGCGCCGCGTCAGCACGCGGCTGCGCGAAATCCGCCAGGCCCCGAGCGCAAGGAACACGGTCAGCACGACGGGGAATTCCTCGGGCAACGTGGCCATGGCCATCGCGATGCCCGCCAGAAGGCCCTGCTTCCCGGCGACGGCGCCGCCGCCGCGCGTCAGGGCGAAGACCACCACGACCACCGAGCACGCCGCCAGCCCGACGATCGCGAAGGTGCGTACCAGCCGCCCGGTCTCCTTCTGGAGAAGGGTCGGCTCCGGCTGGATTTGTTCCAGTGCCTTGCCGATCTTGCCGAGTTCCGAACGCAGGCCCGTGGC
>CAIOLW010000082.1 GCA_903859215.1 uncultured bacterium
CCCGTTCTCCAGCAGGCGGTCGAGGTCGCCTTCGTCGATCATGTCCTCGTCCTCCATCGGACGATCCCCGAAACACGACAGGCTGGTCCAGGCGGCGTCGAGCGCGGCGAGGAACTCCGGGTCCTCGCTGCGGTCGTAGCCCTCGTCCGGGTCGGGTTTGCCCGCCTGGCGAAGGCCGTACAGGTAGTCGCCCCAGAACGCATCTTCGTACTCGTCCTTGTCCTTGTACTCGGCGCGTTCGTTCATGGCATCCGCCAGGTTGGCGGCGGCGTCATGCACGAGCGCGCGGTACTCCGCCAGCGTGCCCGTGAAACTGAACGAGGCCGCCTCCGGCGCGGTGTCGATGGCCGCACCGATCGTCGCGAACGCCAGGCGCGAGGGATCGCAGGGGTCGACGCTCCAGAGGACGACTTTTCTTCCCTCGTCGACGCGGCCGGTCAGGCACTCCTGCTGCGCCTCGAGATGCTCGAGCAGTGCGGCGGCCAGGTGCTTCACCGGCTCTCGGATTTCCACCCGCGCGGTGAAATCAGCGAGCGCCTGCCGGGCGGCGGCCCGGGACTCATCTCTTGACGGCATCACGGCCTCCTCATGCGAGTGATCCGCGCGTGCGCGGCGAACCTAGTCATCTTCTTCATCGCCGATCGCGGCCATTGCGGCTTCCTGCAGGGCGCGCTCGGCGTCCTCGTGCGCGGCCAGCCGCCGATGGACTTCATCCACATCCACGGTGAACCCCCAGAAGCATTCGAGCAGGACATCGTCGCGGATCATGGTGCAGCCGAACCGCGTGAAGCACGCCACGATGGCGTCGTGGTCCTCGGACCTGAATGCGAGATTCGGCTCCATGTCGCAAGAGGTGTCCTGCCATTCGCCATAGGTGTTGGCGACGATGGGCGGGACGCCCTCCTCCATCGCCCTCATGGGGCAATAGAGTCGGAGATAGCCCTCCTCTTCGTATCCGTAGAGATCCCCCAGGCAGATCTCGTCCTCGTCCAGCGGGCCGCGCCCGAGCGGAAACGGGATGTCGGCGTACTCGGCGCGCAGCTCGGCCTCGGTAAGTGTCGCGCGCAGTTCGACGAGATCGAGGTCGTCGCAATAGCCGGCATCGTGCGCCGCGTCGTTCAGCTCGCCCGTTGCGAACGACTCGAAGTCCGGGTAGCACGCGATGAAGGACAGTTCCTCGCGCAGGTCGTCGGCCTCGCACCCGCCCAGTTCGGTGAAACGCCCCCAGGTCCCCGCGGATTCGGCCGCGGCAAAGAAAGGGGCCCACAACGACATCTCGGCGAACGGCACGAACACCAGGCCGCCGTTGCACGGATCCGCGCCGTAGATGAAGACCTCGGCCATGGGATCCGGCCGGTGGACGGGGCCGTCGCCCGGCAAGTGGCGCACGCTCATCGGCGACTCCCCTCGACGATGGCGGCCCGCACATCCTCGCACGCGAACCGCAGGAAATCGTGCACATGCGCAAGCTGCGGGTGGTCCGGTCCGCCCACCGGCACCAGCGTCCGGTTGACCTCGACCATCAGCGAGCGCGTGTCGTTGACGTGCGGCGGCAGGTCACCGGGTACGAAGGCGCCGGCGAACGGCCGGTTGTGGTCGATGAGGCCCGGCGCACCGGCGGCGCGACCCGTCCACCACGCCAGCCAGTTGCGCGGCGCGTGGACCTCGTCGTAGCCGAGGCAGTACCAGGGTCGCGAGCCGCTGTCCGTCTCGTAGGGCAGCGGCGCCTGGGGGAACGAGTGCAGGTCGATGATGTGAACGGGCGCATCGAAGCGCTCGCGCAGGTCGACGACCAGGTCGCGCATGGCGCGGTGGTACGGGTGGTAGAACTCGTTCATGCGTTCGGCGCGATCGTCGGCGTCCCAGTTGCGCCGGCGCAAGCGGCGGCCGTCGTGCGCGTGCACATAGACGGCGCCCATGCCCCAGACGGCGGCGATCTCGTCGGCGTCGGCGGCGTAGCGCTCGGGGTCCATCACCACCCGGCAGACGTTGTTGACCACCACGTGAGCGCCGAGCGCCACCAGGGGCAGCGCCAGGCGGTCGGTGTCGTGGTCGACGAGGGCCTCGATGACTTCGCGGAGCTCGGCCTCGGTCAGCACGAAGTCGCCGCGGCAGTGCGGGGGCACGAAGCGCGAGGCGTGGGGCACGTGGATGACCAGCGGCAGGGCCGCGGACGGATCGGGGCGATGGATGGTGAACCAGGCGTTGTCGGCCATCTCAGAACCCCCCTTCATCGTCGTCTTCTTCCGGCTCCTCGTCTTCCTCTTCCTCGAGGTCCGGGTCCTTCAGGTCCTCGAGCACGCTGGCGCAGCCCGGGGTCGGGTCGGCGGGCGTGATCAGTTCGAGCTCGGCCCTGAACTCGGCCTCGCGCGCCCGGTATGCCTTGCACTTGGCGATCACGTCTTCGTAGCTCTTGAAGGTGCCGAAGAACACGCGGATCGCGTCGTCGTCACGGATGGTCAGGTAGCCCAGGCGACGGAATGCCGCCTGGAGGAGCGAGGTGCTGACCTCCTCGTACGAGACGAACGGCCCGTTGCAGCTCATGTCGTGGAACGAACTGGCGTACTTGTCCTCGATGAGCGAGGGCATCGACGAACTCATGGTCGTCTCGGGGCGGTACAGCCTGATCTTCCCGTCCCAGACGGCCTGCGACATGTCCAGCTCGTTGATCTCGTCGGTCGGCTGCGGCGGGCGGTCGCCGAAGCAGCTGAGCGCCTCCCACCGCGCGCGCAGGACCTCTTCCGTGGGCCGCACGGCCGGCGGCGTCCACTGGCTCTCGTCATCGTCGTCCCACTCGTCGTCGCGCGAGCGCTCGGCCGGGTCGCCCTTCTTCAGGAACTCGCTGCGGAACTCGCGGAAGCTTTTCCACCGCGCCGCCTCGCGAAGCGCGGCCTTGAACGCCGCGGCCCGCTTGCGGTCCAGCTTGGCGTAGCCCGCCCACGTCTTGCCCGCGGCGATGGCCGCCCACGCCGGCAGGTAGACCAGCAGGTCGTCCAACGGGACGTAGAGCTGGGAGTCACCGTGGTCGTAACCCCAGACGTAGACCATCTCGAACGGGCTGACGACCGTGGGCACGCCGCGCAGCGGCTGCGCCTGCCCGCTGGCCTTCTCGACGAGCCGCCGTACTTCGCGCCAGGGCTTGCAGCCGAGGTTCCCGAAGTAGGCGGCCCGCGCGTGGGCGCGACGTTCCTCGGGCGTGAGCTGCTCGAAATCGATTTCGGGCGCTACAGCCTTCTTGCTCGATCGGGTCGTCTTGCCAGTGGTCGTCTTGCCAGTGGTCGTCTTGCCAGTGGTCGTCTTGCCAGTGGCCTTCTTGCGGGCGGTTGACTTCGTAGCCATGCTGTTATCTCCCTTGCGGTTGCGGCCGGAGCCGATGGTTCGTCCAACCCGGCGCCGTCACGGCGCTATTCATACCAGAGGACCGTTCCGTCCCGCGGAACGGCTCCGCACTTCCCCTACCCTCCATCAACGAGACGCGGCAGCGCCACGACCTCCTTCCCGAGGATGCCGGCCAGGTCGCGGTCGTAGCTCCCAGTCAGCAGCACCACGCATTGCAGGCGCCGCTCGCGCAGTTCGCGCCGGTGCTCTTCCGGCACACTCCCGACGTACCCGTCGGTGATGACCACGGCGCGCCGGACACCCCCGACCAACATGTGCGCCGTGACGCAGCGGATGTCCGTGCCCCCGTCGCCGATGACCTTGCGGGCGACCAGCTCGGCGGGCGAGATGTCGTGCAGCGTGGTGCTGAACAGGTGGATGCGCGGGTGGAGCAACGCGCGCAGCGGCGCCAGGGCGCCGTAGAGCAGGGCAATGACGCCGGCCATGCTGCCGCTGACGGCCAGGTACACGTGTACGAGGCTGCCGGGGTCGGGCTCGCGCTCGCGGCGCACCGCGCGGAACTCGATCGGCGCCGGCCCGAAGGCCTCGCGCACGCCGGCGCGGCGATCGGCCACGGTGCGGAACGGCAGCGCGGACTCGACGTCCAC
>CAIOLW010000083.1 GCA_903859215.1 uncultured bacterium
ACCGGCCTTTCCGTCAACGCAACCGGGACGCAGCGCCTGCCGCGTGCTAGGATACCCGCGGTTGACCACGATCCCACTCCATGATCACGGGATCCGCGCCCGGTCGGCGCCGCGAACCTCGCGGGCCGCCGTCCCTGCGGATCTTCGAGGCGAACGCATGCGACGCCCTCGGCCCCGGCTGTTGCGGTTCATCCTCCTGGCGCTGGTGGTGCCCATGGCCGCGAGCGCTGCCGTGCCGTCGGCAACGCCCGCAGGAGACGCCTCGCCGGACTCCCTGTTCGCCCGCGCTGATCGCCACCTGCGCCGGGGGGCCGCCGACTCGGTGCTCGCGCTGGCCGACCCGGTCGTCGCGCAGGCGCTCGCCTCCGGCGACCGCCGCGTCGAGCTGCGGGCGCGCCTGCTGCAGGCCGGCGGCCTGTCGATGCTGGGACGGCTGAAGGAGTCCGAGCAGGCGGCGCGCCGGGCCTGGGACCTGGCCTCGCTGACGGCGGCGCCGGGGCCCGCGCGCACGGCCCGGCGCTGGCTGGGTTACTCGCTGCTGTGCCAGGGGCGCGCCATCGAGGCCGACACGGTCTACACCAGGCTGCGCCACGATGCGCAGGCCGCCGGCGACGGTCGCGAGGAAGCCTACGCGTTGCTCGGCCTGTCGTATCGCGCGCTCGGCCGCGGCGAGGCCGCCATCGCGCACGATGGCTACGAGCGTGCCGCTGCACTGTTCGAGGCCGCCGGCGAGCGCGCGATCGCGCTGGAGGCGGAGATCGGCCTGGCCCGCGCGCTCGGCGCCGAGGGTCGTTACCGCGAGATGTGCCGGCTGTACGAGAAGGTCATCGCGGTCGGCGAGCCCCTGGGGCAGGCGCGCGTCGTGGGTTACGCGCTCAACAACCTCGGCAGCTACGAGTACCAGGTCGGTGATCCCGGACGCGCCGTGGCCTACTGGGAGCGCACGCTGGCCGCGCGGCGGGTGGGCGGGAACCCCGCTTCGCTGGTCACGCCGGCGGCCAACCTGGCGCTGGCCCACATGGCGCTGGGCGACTTCGACGAGGCGCGCGCCTCGCTGGTGGATCTCCTGGCCGTCTGCCGCGCCGGCGGCTACCGCGGGCAGGAGGCGCTCGTGCTCGAGCAGATGGCGACCATCGAGCAGGCGCACGGCCGCCGCGAGCAGGCGCGCGCGCTGTGGCGCCAGGTGCTGGCGATGGGAGAGGCCGCGGGTCCGGATCGCGTCGAGGCCGCCATCGAGATTCCCGGTTCGCTGCTGCAGAGCAACCGCGCGGCCGACGCGCTTCGATTCGCCGATTCGCTGGCGGTTGCCCTGCCGCCGGGTGCCGATGCCTACCAGATCGCGCGGCTCGATCTGTCGCGCGCGCAGGCCTCGGCCGCGTTGGACGCGGACCGCGCGGCCGTGGGCCTGGCGCGGCGGGCCCGCGCGGCCTTCCGGACCGGCGGCTTCCAGACCGATGAACTGTCGGCCCTGCTGGTGCTCGGACAAGGCGAGCGCGCCCTGGCCGCCAGCGAGCCCGCGCTTGCCGATAGCGCGCTGGCGCACCTGGAGGAGGCCTGTCGGCTGTGGGACGACATGCGGGCGGTTCCGCGCGACCCGAAATGGCGCGAGCGGCGCGGGGCGCTGGGAACGGCCATCCACGTCGAACTGGCCGAAGTGCTGCTGGGGCAGCCGGCGTCGCTGCCGGCCGCCGACCGCACGCGCCGGGCCTTTGACGCGCTGCAGGACTACAAGGCGCGCACGCTGCTCGAACGGCGGCTCGGTCCCGACGCTTTCGCGGCAGGTGCGGCGGCAGCCGGGAAACCGGTGACGCTGGAGCGCCTCCAGCAGCAGGTCCTCGAACCCGGCGAGGTGTTGCTGGACTACTATCTGGGCGATCTCGCTTCGCTCGTCTTCGTCGTGACGCCGTCGAGTTGCCGCGCCGTGTCGCTGTCCCCGGCGGCCCGTTGGCGCGGCCCGATCGCGTTGTTCCTGGACCTGGTGGCGGCGCCCCCGGCCGATTGCGCCCCGGCCGCCCGCCGCTTCTCGCGCGAGCTCCTGGAGCCGGCCGCGGCCGAGCTGGCCGGCGCCAGCCGCGTGGTCATCGCCGCCGACGGCCTGCTCAACCGGCTGCCCTTCGAGGTGCTGCCCGAACCGGGCGAGACAGGACTGCCGCTCGGGATCGCCCGCGAGGTGACGCGCGTGCCGTCGGCCACCGTCCTGGCCAACCTGCGCCATCCTGGCCGTGCCGACGCAGGCACGCCGCGCGGGCTGGTCGTCGTCGCCGGCGGCAACGTCGCCACCGACGCGCGCCTGCCCGGCGCCGAGCGCGAAGCGGGCTGGCTGGAGCGCCGCTACCGGCGCGTGCAGCGGCTCGAGGCCACCGGACCGGGCGCCGAGAACGGGCGCTGGCTGCAGGCGGCCGCCGGCGCCGCGGTGCTGCACATCCCGGCCCATTCGGAAGTGTACGACCAGCGGCCGTGGAATTCGCGCATCCGGGCCGGCAGCGACGCGGACGGAACCCCGCGCTGGCTGGTCAGCGCCGACATCGCCGCCGTGCCGCTGGACGTGCCCCTGGTCGTGTTGTCGAGCTGCTCTTCGGCCGGTGGCCAGGCCCTGTCGGGCGAGGGCATGCTCGGCCTGACCGGCGCGTTCCTGGCGGCCGGGCCGCGCGCCGTGGTGGCCTCGCTGTGGGACGTGGATGACGGCATCACCGCCACCTTAATGGAGCGCTTCTACCGGGAACTGGAGGGCGGCGCCACCGTCGCCGGGGCCCTGGCAGCAACGCGCCGCGCGCTCGCTGCGCAACCGGCCACGGCAGCCCCCGGTTGCTGGGCCGGATTCGTCGTGGTCGGCGACGGCGCCCGCGGCGTGCTGCTCGAGCGCCGGCCCCGGGTTGCCCCGGCGGCCCTGGGCGGTCTCGTCCTGCTGGCCGGCCTTGGCAGCCTGTGTTTCGCCCGCCGGCGCCATATCCCCGATCGCCGTGTGATTTCCGCCCGCGGGAGGTCCCTTCCATGATGGGACCGAAGGTGTTGCAGAAGTGCGGCGACGCTGAACTGGTCGACCTGGTTCGCGACGGCGGGCACCGCGGGGAGGCCGCGGCGGCCGAACTGTTCGGCCGCTACCACTCCCGCGTCTATGCCTGGTGCCGGCGCTATCGCCGGGACCCGGACCAGGCGCTGGACCTGGCGCAGGACGTCCTGCTGACCGCGTGGCGCTCGCTGGCCACCTGGGAGGGCAAGGCGCCGTTCGGGGGCTGGCTGTTCGTCGTCACGCATCATGCCTGCCTGCGCGCGGCGCGGGCGCGACCGTTGGTGCGCGACGACGATTACGAACTGGACGATGTCCCGGACCCGCGGCCCGACCCGGCGTCGGACCTCGAGGACCGGCAGGAGCGCGAGGCGCTGCTGGCGCTCGTGCGCGAACACCTCGACCCGCTGGAGCAGCGCGCCGTCTGGCTCCGCTGCGCCGAGCACATGCCCGTCGAGGAGATCACGCGCGTGCTCGGGCTGCAGTCGGCGTCGGGGGCGCGGGGCATGCTGCAGACCGCGCGACGGAAGCTGAAGGCGGCGCGCGACCGCCAGGATCACGCATGAACTGGGGCGGTATCCCGAAACCCGCCCGGCCCGGGAGTGACATGAGCCATCGCTGTGGGGAACCCATCGAACTGGCGGCGCTCGTCGCGCTGCCTGCCGACGACCCGCGTCGCCTTGAAGCGGCCGCGTGCCCGCGCTGCGACAGCCTTTTGCGGGCGATGGACACGTTCCTGGAAGGGGACTCGTCCGTCCCCGCCGACGAGATGGAGCGCGCCCGGAAGGCGCTGGCTGCGGCCATGCCCGGCCGGCGGGCCGCGGCGCCCGGTCGCCACGCGTCGCGGCGCGCCGTGCCGCGCTGGGGCTGGGGCGTGGGCCTGGCGGCCGTCGTGGCCACGGTGGCCATCCTCGGTTCGCAGGACGCGCTCCGCCCGTCGCGTCCGAGCGGCGTGCTGCGCGGCGGCGCTGTGGCGCCGGCGCTCGAGGTTGCCGTCCACTGGGCGACTGCGCCCGATGATGCGCACGTGCGCCTGGCCTGGCCGGCCGTGGCCGGCGCGCAGCGCTACGAGGTCGAGCTCTACAGCGCCGCGCTCGACACGATCGGGACCTTCGCGGCCGCGGCCGACCTGTCCGTGACGGTGGACCGGTCGGCCTTCGGGCCCGCCGGCCCGGCGGGCGCGCTGTGCAGGGTCCGCGTCTTCGACGCCGGGGGCGCAGCGCACCTCTCGCGCCTGGCGCCCCTGTCCGCCCCCTGACCGGCGCCGGTTTTTTTCAGGCGGCGTGTGATTCCCGACCGATTCAGGTCTCTCTCCACCATGGAGGGCGCAAGACGTCCGGGACAAGGCAGGAGCGGCGCCGGGTGGAGGGGGTACCATCTGGCGCCGCCGCTGTTTTCCCCAGCCGCGCCCCCCGGGACCCCCGGTTGTCATCCGCCCCCGGATGGCGCATATTCCCCGCTTGCGCAGCCCCCGGCCGTTTTCCACCGGCCCCTCCTGCAGACCTGAAGGAACGTTGATGGCCTACGAACCCTCCCGGATCGAGCCCCGCTGGCAGCAGCACTGGGCCGACCACGACCTGTTCCGCGCCGTCGACCCGACCGTCCCGGGCGCCGCGGGCAAGCCCAAGTACTACGTGCTGGACATGTTCCCGTACCCGTCCGGCGCGGGCCTGCACGTGGGTCATCCCGAGGGCTACACGGCCACCGACATCATCGCCCGCTACAAGCGCATGTGCGGGTTCAACGTCCTGCACCCGATGGGCTGGGACAGTTTCGGCCTGCCGGCCGAGAACCACGCGATGAAGACGGGCACGCACCCGGCCGTCACCACGCGCGCGAACATCGACAATTTCCGGCGCCAGTTGAAGATGTTCGGCTTCAGCTACGACTGGAGCCGCGAGGTCGCGACCTCGCACCCCGGCTACTACCGCTGGACGCAGTGGATCTTCACCCTGCTCTACAACCAGGGCCTGGCCTACGAGGCCGAGGTCGCCGTCAACTGGTGCCCCGCCCTGGGCACGGTGCTGGCGAACGAGGAAGTCGTCGACGGTCTCAGTGAGGTGGGCGGCCACCCGGTCGAGCGGCGGCCGATGAAGCAGTGGATGCTGCGCATCACGGCCTACGCCGAGCGCCTGCTTGAAGACCTGGACGAGCTGGACTGGACCGACTCGATCAAGGACCTGCAGCGCAACTGGATCGGCCGCAGCGAGGGCGCCGAGGTCGACTTCCCCGTGGTCGGCTTCGAGCGCGCGCTGCGCATCTTCACCACGCGCCCCGACACGATGTTCGGCGCCACCTACATGGTGATCAGCCCCGAGCATCCCTGGGTGCGCGAGCTGACGACCGACGGGCAGCGCGCCGCCGTCGAGGCCTACGTGGAAGAGGCGCGCCGCCGCAGCGACCGCGACCGCCAGGCCGCGAAGGAGAAGACGGGCGTCTTCAGCGGCGCCTTCTGCACGAACCCGGCCACCGGCGGTGAGATCCCCGTCTGGATCGCCGACTACGTGATGATGGGCTACGGCACCGGCGCCATCATGGCCGTGCCCGGCCAGGACGAGCGCGACTGGGAGTTCGCCGAGGCCTTCGACCTGCCCATCCTGCGCACGGTGCAGCCTTCGGCCGGCTTTGACGGCAAGGCCTACACCGGCGACGGCCCGGCGATCAACAGCGGCTTCCTCGACGGCCTGGGCGTCGACGAGGCCAAGGCGCGCATGATCGACTGGCTGGTGGACAAGGGCCTGGGCGAGCGCAAGGTGAACTACAAGCTGCGCGACTGGCTGTTCAGCCGGCAGCGCTACTGGGGCGAGCCGTTCCCGCTGCTGAAGCTGGCCGACGGCACGGTGCGCGTGCTGGAGCCCGACGAACTGCCGTTGATGCTGCCGGAAGTCGGCAAGTACGAGCCGGCGGGCACGGGCGAAGGGCCGCTGGCGATCATCGACGAGTGGATGAACGTCGATGACGCCCGCAGCGGGCAGCGCGCCCGCCGCGAGAGCAACACGATGCCGCAGTGGGCCGGCTCCTGCTGGTACTACCTGCGCTTTCTGGACCCGCGCAACGACCACGAGGCGTGGGCGAAGGACAAGGAAAACTACTGGATGCCGGTCGACCTGTACCTGGGCGGCACCGAGCATGCGGTGCTGCACCTGCTGTACGCGCGATTCTGGCACAAGGTGCTGTTCGACCTGGGCCTGGTCTCGACGAAGGAACCGTTCCGCAAGCTGCGCAACCAGGGCATGATCCTGGGCGAGAACAGCGAGAAGATGAGCAAGAGCCGCGGCAACGTCGTCAACCCCGATGACGTCATCCGCGCGCACGGCGCCGACAGCCTGCGGTTGTTCCTGATGTTCATGGGGCCGCTCGAGCGCGACAAGCCGTGGTCGGCCACCGGCATCGAGGGCGTGCACCGCTTCCTTGACCGCGTCTGGCGCATGTTCTTCGACGAGGAGGACCGCCTGCACGCGTGCCTCACCGACGGCCCGGTCGACGCTCCAGTTGACGAGATGGCGCAGCGCGCGCTGCACAAGTGCATCGACCAGGTGTCGCACATGACCGAGGACCTGCGGTTCAACACGGCCATCAGCCAGATGATGATCTTCACGAACGAGATGAATGCCCGCGCCACGCGGCCGCGCGCGGCGCTCGAGACGTTCGTGCTGCTGCTGGCCCCGTACGCGCCGCACCTGGCCGAGGAGCTGTGGTCGCGCCTGGGCCACGAGAGCTCGCTCATCGCCGAGCCGTGGCCGGTGGCCGACCCGCAGTGGCTCATCTCGGACACGGTCACGGTGGTGGTGCAGGTCAACGGCAAGCTGCGCGACCAGCTCGAGGTGGCCACCGACGCCGATCCCGAACAGGTGAAGGCCTCGGCGCTGGCCAGCCCGAAGATCCTCCAGTGGACGGCCGGCAAGCAGATCGTCAAGGTGATCTACGTGCCGGGCAAGCTGGTGAGCGTGGTCGTGAAGTAGCGGCCGGGCGCCGGTCGGCGCTGGCGGAAAGTCAGGGGCCCGGGCGATGACCCGGGCCCCTTTCGTTCGTCCTGTCGCGGTCCGGCCGTCTAGCGGAACAGCGACTTGATCGTGCCCCAGCCCTGGGCCTGCTCGGGAACCGGCTGCTCGCAGCAGTCGGTCTCGGCCCACACGAACGGGTCGCCGACGAACATCGAGGCGACGTTGACCCAGCCCGCGCCGCCTTTGTACCAGCTCCTGCACGCCGAGACGCCGTCGTTGTCGACGTACGGGCCGGCCACCAGGGCGCCCGGCTCGCCGAGGTTGAAGACCAGGAAGTACTTGTAGCCCGGCTCGAGGCAGGGGCTGGCCCAGTTCAGGTTGATGTAGTAGCCGCCCGCCGCGGTGATGCCCGAGACCGACGCCGAGCCGCTCTGCGCGACGACGGCGCCCGGCACGTAGCAGCCGCCCCCGGCGTCGATCGCCTCGGTCAGCGAGGCCGAGATCTGGAACGTGGCTGCGGCATTCAGGCGCAGCAGCATGCGCACGCGGGTGATGGTCACGCCGAACGCGCAGGTGGGGCACGACGCGGGGTCGAACAGCGTCGCGTACGACTCGGTATAGTTGTATAAGTTGTAGTACCCCGCGGCATTCGCGTTGTACGCGTTGCCGGGCGTGCAGATGAAGTTCGCCGACATCGGCTCGAGCGACTGGATCGAGACGGTCGGGCCGTCCGGCGTCAGCGCGGGGCCGGCCAGGGCCGGCAACGAGAGCAACAGCAACGCCGCGATGATCAAGGTCCTCATGTTTTTTCCCCCAGGTCTGGCAAGGCACCCATCGGTGGGCGATATCCCGGCTGCGCGGCCTCCGCGAAAGGCGACCCTCGCGGAGCCCCGGGAACCTTGATGATTGTACGCCGCAGGAATTCCGCAGGCAATAGTCCCGGCCGCTGCTTTCGCACCGGACCGTTTGCCCCGGCCTGTGCTAGTCTGCTCGCCGGTGTGTGGTTGCAGGCGTGCACGCGGGCGATGTGAAGGGCGGTCTGATGCGGCGCAAGGTGTTGCGTTCACTCGGGTTCACAGGTGCGGCGTTGCTGGTCTTGGCGCTGGTCGTCGCGGTGACGGGCTGGGGTCTGCTGAGGGGCAGCCTGGCCCGCCTGGAAGGCCGGTGCGCCATGGGCGGCCTGGCGGCCCCGGTCGCCGTCGAGCGGGACGACCTGGGTGTGCCGCGGTTGGCCGCCACCTCGCGTGACGACGCCATGCAGGCGCTCGGCTACCTGCACGCGCAGGACCGCTTCTTCCAGATGGACCTGATGCGCCGCTCGGCGGCGGGGGAGCTGGCCGAACTGCTGGGGCCGGCACTGCGCAGCGCCGATCGCGACGTGCGGCGCCACCGCTTCCGGGCGCGGCTCGAGGCGGAAGTTGCGCGGCTCGACCCGCCGTCGCGCGCGCTGCTGGACGCCTACACGGCCGGCGTGAACGCAGGCCTGGCCGACCTGCGCGCCCGCCCGTTCGAGTACCTCGCGCTGCGCCAGCATCCGCAGGCCTGGCGTCCGGTCGACTCGCTGCTGGTCGTCGCCGCGATGTACCTGGATCTCGGGATGTCGACGTTCGACACCGACCTCGCCGCCGGACGTGTGCGCGAGGCGCTGCCGCCGGCGCTGGCGGCGTTGCTGCTGCCGGCGGCCGGCGCCTGGGACGCGCCGTTGCAGGACGGTTCGCTGCCGCCGCCGGCCGTGCCGACCGTCGAGCAGATGCGCGAGGCGTCCGGCGTCGTGGCGCCGGCTTCACCGACCGTGGCCATGGCCGTGGCGCCGGCGACCGATGAGGCGCACGTCCCCGCGCACGATCGCGCCGGCAGCAACAACTGGGCGGTGGCCGGTCGCCTGACGCGCCACGGCGGCGCGCTGCTCGCCAACGACATGCACCTGGGCCTGGGCCTGCCCAACACGTGGTACCGCGCGGCGTTCGTCGTGGGCGGCGCCGTCGCCGGCCCCGACACGATGCGCCTGGTCGGCGTGACGCTGCCCGGTGTGCCCGGCCTCATCGCCGGCAGCAACGGCCACGTCGCCTGGGGCTTCACGAACGCCTACGCCGACTGGCTGGACCTGGTCGTGCTCGAGGTCGATCCCGCCGACTCGAACCGCTACCGCACGCCCGCAGGCTGGGACACCCTGCGCACGTGCGCCGAGGTGATCCGCGTGGCCGGTGCCGCGCCCGAGACGCTGCGCGTGCGCGAGTCGCAGTGGGGACCGGTGTGGGCCCATGACGGCGGCGGGCGCCCGCTGGCGCTGCGCTGGTCCGCGCACGACACCGGCGCCATCAACCTGAAGCTGCTGGACCTGGCGACGGCGCGGACGGTGGACGATGCGGTCGCGCTGGCGCCGCAGTTGGGTATGCCGGGGCAGAACCTCGTCTGCGCCGACCAGGGCGGACGTGTGGCCTGGACGATCGCCTCGCGCCTGCCGCATCGCGTGGGCTGGGGCGGGCGCTGGCCGGTGTCGTTCGCCGACGGCAGCTGCCGCTGGGACGGCTGGGTGGACGCCGCATCGCAGCCGCGCGTGGTGGACCCGCCCGAGGGGTTGCTGTGGACGGCCAACAACCGCGTCGCCGCGGGCGAGGGGTTGCGCGTGGCCGGCGACGGCGGCTATGGCCTGGGCGCGCGCGCCGCGCAGATCCGCGATGACCTGCGTGCGCTGTCGCGACCGGACGAGAAGGACCTGCTCGGCGTGCAACTGGACGACCGGGCCGTGATGCTGGAACAGTGGCGGCAGGCAGAGTTGGCGTCGCTGGCGCGCGTGCCGGCCGCGACCGACGGCGAGGTCGCGCAACGCCGCGCGCGCTTCGCGCAACTGGCCCGCGACAGCTGGGATGGCCGGGCCTCGACCGGCTCGATCGGCTACCGCCTGGTGCGCAATGTGACCAGCGCGCTGCTGGACATCGTCTACGCCGACCTGACGGCTCCCTGCCGGCGCGACGGGCGCGCGTTCGACGCGCGCGACCTGCCACTGCGCCACGCCGTGGTGTGGGAGCTGCTGGCCGCGCGCCCGGCGCACCTGGTGCCGAAGCCCCACGCGGACTGGGACCAGGCCGTGGCCGCCGCCGTCGACACGGCGATGGCGCGGATGGTCGCGACGGGCAAGCCGGAATCGGCGTGGACGTGGGGGATGCGCAACCGGGCGAACATCGTCCACCCGTTGGCGCTTGCCGTCCCGCAGCTGCGGCGGTGGCTCGCGGCGCCGGCGACGCAACTGCCCGGCGACTCGAACCTGCCCCGCGTGCAATCACCGACCAGCGGCGCCAGCGAGCGCCTGGTCGTGTCGCCCGGCCGCGAGGCCGAAGGGCTGTTCCACATGCCCGGCGGCCAGAGCGGCCATCCGCTCTCGCCCTACTTCCTGGCCGGGCACCAGGACTGGGAGCAGGGCCGGCCGACGCCGCTGTTGCCGGGCCCGGCGCGCCACCGGTTGCGCCTGGAACCGCGCGGGCGCTGAACCGGCGTCAGGCCGTGCCGGACATCTGCTTCGTGTCGCGCCGCGCGCACGACAGCGTCGCCAGGATCACCGTCTCCACCACGTCGGCGGCTGCCAACCGATCGGTGTTGACCACCAGGTCGTAGTGCGACGGCTCGTGCGGGTTCACGCCGAACAGCTTGCGGATGTAGGCATCGCGACGCCGGTCGGTCTCGTCCAGCAGCACGCGCGCCTCGGCGCGACTGATCTTCAGCTGCTCCTGCATCCGCTCCTGCCGCGTCGCGGTGCTGGCCACCAGCCGCACGCGCAGCGCCGCGCGGTGGCCCAGCACGTGGCCGGCGCCGCGGCCCAGGAACACGACGTTGCCCGGCACGGCCATCTCCTCGATCGTCTCGGTCAGCGCGTTGAAGTACTGCTCCTTCAGGAACAGCCGGTTCTCCAGCACGCCGCGCACCCACAGGTCGCTCTGGCGGATGTCCTGCTCGTCGAGCAGCGCCACCAGTTCGGGGTTCAGCTTGCGGGTGCGCGCGATGCTCTCGACGATCGAGTGGTCCTGCAGCGTCATCCCCAGCCGGTCGCGCAGGTTCGCGGCCAGCGTGCGGCCGCCGCTGCCGGCCAGGCGCGAGATGGTGATGACGGGGCCGGGCTCGAGTTCGGCGGCGGCCGGCTGCTCGTGGATCAGCTCGCGCAGGCGGCTCCAGTGGTTGATCTGCCGCTGGATCAGCTTTTCGGTGACGGGGAATCGCATGGCTTGCCTCCTTTGCGGGGGAGGCCGGGTCCGGCGGGCTCGGGCGCCCGTGGGGAGGTACCGGCACCTGTTGACAGCTTAACAGGTATTGGGGCCGGTGCCAACCGGGATGGTGGCCCGAAGCGGCGCCCGCCCGGCGGGCAGCCAACCTCAGACGGGGGGACGGCTTCCGGCGCCGTAGCCCGTCAACTCGACGAATCCGCGCCCGACCGCGGCGCCCGCCCCGGGGAGGCCCGGCGGCACGACAGCCCGGACGCCGCCCTCCCAGTAGCGCACGCCGGTGCGCGCTGAGACGTTTTCCTGGTCGGCCAGGACGGTGCGCAATTCCACGTCGATGCCGGCGCCCGGCACGCGCAATCGCCAGTCGACAGGGTATGCGGCGCCGGTGACGGGGCTCGTCCAGTGGGTCAGCGGTTCGAGCGACCAGGCGTCTGCCGCCAGCGACGTGGATGCGCCGCCCGGCCCGGTAATGGTGCCGAGCGCGAAGTCGACGCGGCCGTCGGCAGCGTGCAGGCGGTACAGCATCAGGTCGCGGCCGTCATCCAACTGCAGGCTGACCCAGTCCCACCCGGTCTGCGCGGGGCCCAGCGTCGACGTGAAGACCTCGCGATCGAGCCACGCCTGCCCGCTGACATGCACGTCGCGATCGCCGCGCCGCAGCATGCCGGTGACGGCCAGGCGCGGCAGGCTGTAGTAGAGGCTGCCCGCGTCGCCCTGCGCATCCTTGGGGCTGAAGCCGCCGGGGCCCTGGAGCACGGGCGGCGTGGCGCTCACGCAGTGCAGGTCGAAGCGCAACCCGCGCTGGTCGTCGCGCGCGCGCACGTCGAAGGCGCCATCCACCAGGTCGATCGCCCACTTGCCCGGCGTGCCCGGCGGCGCCAGGCACCAGGCGAGCGTGGTGTCGCCGGGCGCGCCGAAGCCGCCCAGGCCGGCGGCGGCGCGCCACAGTGTTTCGCTGAACACGTGTCGGCCGGCGGCGGGATCGGTGGTCGCGGCGTGGCCCATCACCAGGGCGTTCGCGCGCCAGGCCGAGCCGACCGCGGGCGGTGCCTGTGGGTCGAGCCCGATGCGGAACAGCGTGAACTGGAAGGCGACGGGTTCGGCATCGGCGGGCGCACCCTCTTCGCGCAGGTGCCCGGTCAGGTACCACCACTCGGTGCGGTGCGCGGGATGGGCGTAGTGGTCGCGCGGGAAACTCCACGCGTAGCCGGGGGCGGCGCGGAGCCAGCCATCGGCAGCCGGCTTGGGCCCGGTGGTCGCGGTCCCGCCGGCCAGCGCGGCGCACGCCAGCGCCGCGGCCAGCAGCGCTGCCGCGATCATCATCCCGCCCTGCGGATGTCGTTTCATGCGCACCTCACAGATCGTCCCGCGTCAGCTGCCCCGGCCGCGCCAGCCGCGCCCGCGAGGCCGGGTACACCGCCGCCAGCGCCGCCACCGCCAGCACCACCACGGCCTGCAGGCCCAGCGTCGCGCCGGGCCAGGCGGGGCGGATCGTCCAGCCGAACCACGTGCGGTTGATGACCAGGATCAGCAGCGCCGCCAGCCCGATGCCGCCGCCCAGCCCCAGCAGAAGGCCGAGCGCGCCCATCGCCGTGCCTTCGCCCAGGAAGAGCCCGAACACCTGGCGCCGCGTCGCGCCGAGCGCGCGCAACAGCGCCAGCTCGCCCGCGCGTTCGTGCGCCTGGATCAGCAGCGTCACCGAGACGCCGAGCGCCGCGATCAGCAGCGCCATCGCCTGCAGCGTGCGGGTGACGGCGAACGTCTGGTCGAACACGGCCAGCACTTCGGAGCGCAGCGTGCGGTTGCTGCGGATGACCAGCGGGCGGCCGGCGAGCGCGTTCTTCAGCGCGTCGACGGTTGCTTCGACATCGGTGCCCGGCGCCAGGAACAGCGCGGCGTTGTTCGGCGGTGCGGCGTCGAACCGGGCATTGAGCACGTCGAGGTTCACGAACGCGGTGCCGCCCTCGCTGGTGTAGTCGTAGGAGACGCCGGCGATGGGCAGCGCCACTTCGCCGGCCGGGCCGGCCAGGCGCAGCGTGTCGCCCACGCCCAGGTGCGCCTTGCGCGCCAGCGGTTCGCCGATCAGCACGCTGCCGCTGCGCAGCGCCGCCACCGCCGCGTGGGGTTCGCCTGCCATCAACGGCAGGCGGCCCGCCATGTCGGCCTGCGGCACGCCCGGCAGCGGGCGGTCGGTAAGGCGCAGGCCGTTCAGCCAGACCGGCCGGCCGTCGACGGCCAGCACGCGCAGGCGCCGTTGCTCTTCCAGCGAGACGACGCCCGGCCACGAACGCAGCGTTTCCAATAGCGCGGGGTCCAGATAGGCGTCGTTGCCGGTGCGCTGCCACGACTCGCTGCTGATGTAGATGTCGGCGCGGATGGTCACGTCCAGCCAGGTGACCAGCGTTTGCCGGAAGCTGCCGACCAGGATGGTGATGCCGAACATCATGCTGACGGTGATCGCCAGCGCCGCCACCGCAAAGCCGGTGGCCTGCAACCGGGCCAGCAGGTTGCGCAGGCTCAGCGCGAACCCGAAGCCGCCTGGCCGCGCCAGGCCGCACACGGAGCGCACGAGCAGCGGCACCAGCAGGGGCAATGCCAGCAGCATCACCAGGCCGTAGAGGAAGCCGCCCAGGCGCAGTTCATGCCCCGCGGTGAAGAACCACAGCGAGCCGCCGACCGCCAGCGCGGCCGCAGCCAGGGCCAATCTCCCTGCGGCGCGGCCGGCCGCCTCGTGCACCGACAGCGGCGAGAGCAGGCGCAACGGATCGCGCCGCGCCAGGTCCCAGGCCGGCAGCAGCGCGCCGCCCAGCGCCCCGAGCAGGCCCACCGCGGCGCCCAGCGCGATCACCAGCGGCGGCAGCGTCAGCTTGTCGATGCCCTCGGTGACGTAGATGCTCGTCAGTGTCGCGCTGACCGTCTGCAGGTTGTGGCGCGCGGCGAGCCAGCCCAGCGGGACGCCCAGCACGACGCCCAGCACGCCGAGGGCCGCCGCCTCGCCCAGCACCAGTCCCATGACCTGCGCCCGCGTGGCGCCCAGCGAGCGCAGCAGGCCGAACTCGTGCCGCCGCCGCACCAGCGAGGCCTGCACCGCGGTCAGCACCAGGAAGACGCCGACGAACACGCTGATCAGGCTGAGCGCCGTCAGGTTCAGGCGGAACGCGGCCAGCAGCTGTGAGGCGTCCTGCCGGCGCTGCTCGGGCGTCTGCACGCGCACGCCCGGGCCGACAGCCGCCTGCAGGCGCACGGCGACTGTGGGCGCATCGGCGCCCTTGCGCAGCACGATGTCGATTTGCTGGATGCGCCCGGGCCGCCCGAACATCTCCTGCGCCTGGGCGATGTCCATCACCGCGAGGCGTCGGGGGGCCAGCGGTTCGAAGCGGCGGAAGTCGACCAGCGCGCCGACCGTCAGTTCCAGCGCGCGGCTGCCGCTGCTGACGCGGATGACGTCGCCGACCTTCCAGCCTTCCTGCGCCGACAACTCGGGCGTGATGGCGACCCAGCCCGGCTGGACGAGAGCGTCGTGCAGGCTGCTGAACGGGTCGGCCTGCGTGGCGGCGGCGCTTTGCAGCGGGTAGCGCACGGGGGCGAAGACGTCGAATCCGACCACGTCGAGGTTCAGGTCGGGGCGCCCGCTGACTGCGACGTTGGCGCGGATCAGCGGCCAGGCGGCCGTGACATCTGCATCGCCCAGCACGGTCGGCAGCAGCGACTCGGGGAAGGTGGGCAGCGTGCCGGTGACCGACAGGTCGGCCTGCCCGCTGATGGCCCGCACGCTGCCGTCGAAGGCCAGCAGCGAGCCCTGGTTCAGGGTCTGGATCGCGACCACGGACGCCACGCCGAGAGCGACGCCGAGCACGGTCAGCGCCAGCAGCGTGCGCGAGTGGCGCAGGTGCTGCAGCAGGCCGCGCCTGAGGTAGCTGATCACGCGGCGGCTCCCGGCAACAGGCGGCCGTCGACCAGGCGCCAGGTGCGGTCCGCGCGCGCGGCCAGCTCGGGGGAGTGGGTCACATAGAGCAGGGCGCCGCCCTCGGCGCGCGTCATCTCCAGGAGCAGGTCCATCACCTCGCGGCCGGTGCGGTCGTCCAGGCTGCCGGTGGGCTCGTCGGCCAGCACCAGCGCCGGGCCGCGCAGCAGGGCGCGGCACAGGGCCACGCGCTGCATCTCGCCGCCGGACAGCTTGCCGACCGCGTCGCCTGCCCGATCACCGAGGCCGACGCGGGCCAGCAGTTCGTCGGCGCGGTGGCCCGTGCGCGCTCGGTCGTCGCCGGCGATCCACCCCGGCACCGCGACGTTCTCGCGCAGGCTCAGGTGCGGCAGCAGGTGGAAGAACTGGAAGACCAGGCCGACGTGGTCGCGGCGCAGGCGGGTGCGGGCCTCTTCGCTGCTCGCGGTCAGGTCGTGGCCGGCCAGGCGCACGCTTCCTGTGGTCGGCACGGCGATGCCGGCGGCCACGTGCAGCAGCGTCGACTTGCCGCTGCCGCTGCGGCCGACCAGCGAGACGGCCTCGCCGCGGGCCAGGTTCAGGTCCACGCCGTCCAGGACGGTGCGGCCGCCGCCCTCGCCGGCGTCCCAGGTCATCGTCACGGATTCCAATTGGAGGATGTCGTCGGTCATGGTCGCTCCCGGTGCGGGGCAGGCCGTGCCCTTGGCGCGCCCTCGACCCCAGAACATCGCGCCGATCGGGCCCTTCGGCCAGCGCATCCTTGGGCCACAGGCGCTTCGTTGCCGCCCCTGCCCGCGCATGGTAGCATCCGCACCGGCCCGCCGTCGCCACCAGGCGACGCCGGATGGACTGCTCGCCAACGACCGGACTGGTGATGCCCCTGACGATCCTCACCGCCTGCACCAGCCGCGCCTGGGGCGGCATGGAAATGAGCCTGGTGCAGACCAGCGTGCGCCTGCGCGCGCGGGGCTACGATGTGGTGCCGCTGTGCGCGCCGGGCTCGGCCATCGAGGAGCGCCTGCGGGCCGAGGGTTTCACACCCGAGACGGCCGACCTCTGGGGCAAGGTGCACCCGCGGCAGGCGTGGCGGCTGTCGCGGTTCATCAAGCAAAGGCGCATCGACCTGGTGCACTGCGACTGGTCGCGCGACCTGTTCACGCTGGTGCCCGCGCTGGCGACCCACCGCCACGTGTCGCTGGTGCTGCACAAGCACGTCGGTGTGCTGGCGGGCAAGCGCCTGTGGGTGCACTACGGAATCTATGCGCGGGTCGATCGCGTGATCGCCATCAGTGATGTCATCCACCGCAACTTCATCGAGATGCATCCGATCGACCCGGCGAAGGTGGTTACCATCCACAACGGCGTGGACACGACCCGGTTTCGCCCCGACCCCGCCGCGCGCGCCCGCCTGCGCGCCGAGTTGGGCTACGCGGACGACGACCTGGTGGTCGGGATCGT
>CAIOLW010000084.1 GCA_903859215.1 uncultured bacterium
CAAGCCCATGCACTCGTACTGGGACGACTTCTTCTGCCTGCGCGGGCTGAAGGACGCCGCCTGGCTGGCGAGCGAACTGCAGGCAGCCGGCGTGAAGGGGATGGCCCCGGAAGCGAAGCGGCTGGCTGTGCTGCGCGACAAGTTCGCCGCCGACCTGCAGGCCTCGGTGGCCGCCGCGATGAAGGCGCACGGGATCGACTACGTGCCCGGCGGCGCCGACCTGGGCGATTTCGACGCCACCTCGACGACCATCGCGCTGGACCCGTGCGATGCGGGGGCGCTGCTGCCGCCCGGCGCGCTGGACCGCACGTTCGACAAGTACTGGACGTTCTTCAGCGAGCGCCGCGACGGCGCGGCGTGGAAGGACTTCACGCCCTACGAGATGCGCTGCATCGGCGCCTTCGCGCGGCTGGGCCAGGACGACAAGGCCTGGCAGATGGTGGAGTGGTTCCTGTCGCAGCGGGCCGTGCCGGGGTGGAAGGTGTGGGGCGAGGTGGTGCACCGGGACCAGACCGAGGCCCGGTTCATCGGCGACATGCCGCATGGCTGGGTGGGGTCGGATTTCGTGCGGAGTATGTGGGATTTGGTGGGGGATGGGGGGCGCTGAGCGAGGGGCCGGTACGCCCTGCTAGGGCTTTCGTCTCTTGATCAACTCCCGCAACTCGGCCATGACCTGCGGTCCGTCCATCAGCTGGCCGGCGTCGGCCTGGTCGATTCCCGTCTGGATATCTCCGCGCAGCGCGTGCAGGCGGGCCTCGAGGATCAGGTCCTTTTCCCTGAGCAGGCGCAGGCCATCGCGCACTACTTCACTGACCGACGCATAGTCACCGCTGGCGACCTTGCGCTTGGCGAATTCCTCGAAGTCCTTGCCGACGGACACGTTCATCCCAGTTCCTCCAGCGTTTGCCGATTCCTGAAGCAAGCCTACGATCAATGGCAAAGATTAGCAATTTATGCCACTAGGGGCAGGGTTGAATCTTGGACCGGATGACGCGAATGACAGTTCTGGCTCGGGCGGGCGGCCAGGCCCAAACCCGACGCATACCACAACAGAGCTGTTTTTTGATGCTGCACCACTTGCGCCGGCGCAAGTGGTGCCCTTCAAACACCTAATATTGACTTGCGGCTACATTAATGACTTGCGGCATCAATCATGCAACCCTACCATGCCGAAACACCCAACCGACGCCCGAAAGAGCGGGGACCAATCGTGTATCCAGCAGATTTCGAGGACGAGAATACCGTTGTCGAGGTCAGGCGCGGCATCTCCGCCCTGCGCGACCTGCGCGACGGTTTGGCTCACCTTGTCGGGATCCTGGCCGCAGCGCCTGACAAGCAAGGCTACCTCGTCCTGACGCAGATCAGGATCGGCGCGGACAGCATCGAACGCGAGGTGCTCGGTTTCCGGTCTGCATTGCGGCGCAAAATCGATGCGAGGTTGCACGTGGAACTCATCGGCGACGCCCGCACGACGCCGTGTCCCGCGGGAATGACACCCGCGATCTGGCAACGCGTGCAGGGGAATTCCGCGACCGGCGCTACGCACCAAGTGTTGCTGCCCCGGCCGCAGCTCCAGTCGGAAGTGGTTCGCGTCCTGGTGCACCAGTGGCTGGCCCGATCGGGGCCCCTCACTTCGGCCTGGCTCGCCGAGACCGTGGGCTGCAGTTATCGCACCGTGGCGGCCGCCATTGCGTCGCTGGGGCCTGCGATCACGCGCACCCGGGACCGCAGCGTCGAACTTGGCTATTTCCCTCCCGAGGCCTGGCGCGATCTCGTCGCGACCGCGCGGACGGCCCGGTCGACCGTGCTGTACGTGGACCGTTCCGGGCAGCCCCGCTCTACCGAGTACCTGGCGCAGAAGGTGCAGCAGCTGATGCGCGCCGACGTGGCCGTCGGAGGGGTGATCGGGGCGCTGAAGTATTGTCCCTCGCTGGATATCGTCGGTGCGCCGCGACTGGATGTGTGCGTCCTGGCGCCATCAGCGAGCGTTGAACCGCTGCCTCTCGAACAACTGGACCCGGGCCTGGTCGAGAATGCTGACTCCCATGCGCCGGCGCGGCTTGCCATCCACTACCTGCGGCGCCGGACCAGCTTCTTCCACGATGACGGGAACGGCGCCCGGTGGGCCGACCCGGTGGAATGCCTGATGGACCTGCATGAGGCGAGGCTCGATGCGCAGTCGCAGCAGCTGTTGGAGCATCTGCAGTCGCGAGGGATAGGGGTCTAGCCCGCCATAAGCTTCCTGTTAGCACGTAAGGCAATGTGTCGCGGACCAATCGGCGCGGCGGCTTTGCCGGCGAACTTCGATCGACTTGTTCGTGCCGCGCTCGGTCAGCAATGTGCTGACGCGTTCGACGAAACTATTCGCGGCATTGGTGTACTCGGCCTTGTGCTGCGAGGAAAGACAGTTGAACTCCGATTCGAGGACACGGGCCGCAAACAGCGACATCAGGACGGCGCGCAGGCCGATTTCCTCATAGGGCGTTTTGAACAGCCGCTTCCTTCCCATGGCTTCCCACTCGGCGACAGTCTCGCGACGGCCCTTGCCCAACGAGTCGGCCAGTTCACCCTGCGTCATTTCGAACAGCTTGCGCAGGTAGCGGAGCTGCTCACCGGTCAGGCCGGGATTGCCTGTGACGATGGCCATTCCGAGCACCTGCAGGAGTTGCGCCTCCTGGAGAATCGTCGTCGTCTTCTCTTTGCACGCCGCACAGTCCGTAATCACGACGCCCATGCCGAGCAGGTGGACGCCCGTCAGGCCGCAGTGGTTGTAGTGGTAGTCCCTGGGGTTCTCGACGCGTACGTTGGTCGAGCCGCAGGCCGGGCATCTGGTTTTTAGAGCCACGTTCACCGCCTTCAATCAGGATAGATCGTCACGCCGTAAGCATCGTCGAAGAACGCAATGGCGACCACGATCGTGATCCTGCCATGGTCTGTTAATCCCTTCACCTTGACGCGGAAGTTCTGGAACTCCTCGCTCCACTGGGGATCGGAAACCACCTTGCCCCGCTTGAGCAGGTTCATGGCATCCAGGCTGCTGAATCCAGGGACTCTTTCGTTGACGCGTTGCCAGAAATGTTCGCCGTAGCTGATGTTCTGAACACCCCTGCAGATCGAGCGGATGATCTTTTCCGCATCGTCTCTCGTCATGTTCCCGACCCAACTTTACGGAAATGTACTCTAAGAGTACAGACATAGTTTCGCATTCTTGTGTCCTTTCGCAACATCGCGCCCCATGTCCGCGTTGCCGAGTGCTGCAACTGGTTAGCCTGTAAGAGGATGGTGCGTGTTTCAACCCGGCGACGGCGCTGACCATCGACTCTCGTAGCGGTCAAGGGCGGGCATTGCGGCAGGTGGAGATCGATGCGCCCATGGAATCACCCTTCGACCTCGACCTCTTCATTAACAAGAACCCTCCACCTCCCGTCCTTCGGCGCCCCGACGCCGGGCCGATCCGGCCGCAGCGCGACGAATCGCGGGTGCTGCTCTGCGACCCATTGAGCAAGGACGGTTCCGGCTTCCCGGGCGCCTCCGCTGTGCGCAATGGCGAGCAGTCGCTGGCGCAGGGAGGCCTGCAGGCGATCGCGATCGGCAGGTTTCAAGCAAGCGCCTCGAGATACGGCTTGATGACAGTCTGCACCCGGCAGACCTCGGCGTAGCTCCAGATCATTGCCGGTGTCGCCTGGCGTTGCCGGAGACATTCGCGCAGCGCCTCGATGGCGACATCCAGCCCGACGCGATTGCGGAACCGGAAGCAGTCGGCGACGGTCTTGGCGGGATCGTAAATGCGCACGGGGACCTGTCCCAGTTCGTGAACCTGGATGCCTTCGTGGAACGCCCGACCGGAAAGCCTGATGACCTGGATCGCCGTCGGCGTATCGGCTGGTGCCAGTTTCGAGCCTTCGACGGCCAGCCAGATCGCGCGAGGGGATTGGGTCGTCAGTCCGTGGAAGCGCAGCGCCGTCAGCAGGCACACGATGGCACCCGGGTACCGCTTTGCCGTCATCGCCAGCATGTCGTCGCCGGTCGGTTCGCGGTCCGGCAGCGCATACTGCCCACGCCCCAGCTTGACCAGCAGACCTTTGGCCACCAGCCGTTGCAGGTAGGCGACGGAGAGATTCCCGGCGCGAAGGTCGCGCGGGCGCAGGATGCCCATGGCGGCGACCAGTCCGAGGACTTTGGCCTCGCCGGGGCTCGGGGTTTCTGGTTGGTGGTTCATGGATGGTAATGTGTCGAAATAGCGAATACAGGTCAACAATATTCGCTAAACAAACGCAAACCAAACGGCCGGGGCCAGGCTGTCGGATGTGTGTCCGACGATGGATTTCTTGACGCCATGCCACTTGCGCCGGCGCAAGTCGTCGGCAATCGATGGGCCACCAGGAACTGCTGGCAATCATACGGGATTGGCGAATATCAATACAGAAAACCAATTATACGACATATCGGTAATCATCTTGCATTGCCATATACGCAATACGCGAATACCATATATACCATGGTGTACCTGAAACCACACGACCTATACCTGCTCCTCTATCTCCAGTCACTCGCCGGAGCCCGGTGGACCTACGCCACGGTGTCAGCCGCGTGCGGGCTTAGTGCCTCGGAAGCCAATGCCGCCGTGAAGCGCGCACTGCGCAGTGGGCTCATGCGTGAGGCTGTCGGCGCTGAACCGAATCCGCAGCCGCATCAGGCGGCCCTGGTGGAATTCATGAGCCACGGCGTGCGCTACGCGTTTCCGACCGAGGTCGGCAGCTGGGTGCGCGGCGTGCCCACCGCGTTCGGAGCGCCCGGCCTCGAGCACCTGACCGCGGGGGACCAGGAACACATGCTGGTCTGGCCGTCGGTTCGGGGCACCGTCAAGGGGCTGGCGCTGACGCCACTCCACGCCAAGGCTGCCTTTGCGGTGCAGCAGGCGCCCCGATTCCACGTGTACCTCGCGTTGGCCGACATCTTGCGGCAGGCGTCGCCCAGGGGGCGTGAAGTCGCGGCAATCCAGCTGAAGGCGATGATCGACGGGAATGTCCCAGCTGTTCCTAATTCGACAAGTACTGCGCCACAAAATCGCCAGGCCTGACAACGTCGACTCCCCCATAGCCGCTGACCTTGTGCAAATGGCGGTCGCCACTCACGATGATCCTGCAGCCCGATGCCAAAGCGCATGCAATGAACTTGTCGTCCGTGGGGTCTTCGCACACTGCCTCGACCAGTGGAGGAGCGAACACGCATTCCGCATGTATCGCGAGCAGCGCCAGCATTGGTCCAATATCCACGCCCGGGAACTCTGCTGCGAGCCGATGTCCGACTCGCTGATACTCGTCGAGAATTTCAGCCGACAA
>CAIOLW010000085.1 GCA_903859215.1 uncultured bacterium
CCGGCCGCCCTGGCCGAAGCCGCGCGCCTGCGCGCCGCCGCGCCCGGCGAGGTCGTGTTCGTGCAATCGTCGGCGGCGCCGTGGCTGGCCGACCGGCCCGCCGTCTGGTCGCCGCTGGACGACACGGTCGCGGCCCGCATCCGCGCCTGGCTCACCGCACCGACCGACAGGGAGTCCCGGCCATGAACTGGCTCGACACCGACCCGGCGTTGGCTGCCGACGGATGGCCGCACGGCTGGACCACCGCCGGCGGGCCCGACTTCCGCGCCGACCCGCGCACGCCGGAACTGGCGGCGGGCATGCAGACCCTGCGCGCGGCAGCCGGGCTGCGCGATGTCGCCTGGGTCCACCAGGTGCACGGCGGTCGCGTGCTGCGCGCCGACGGGCCGGGGCTGGCCGGCGACGCGGACGCGCTGTGGACCGACGTGCCGGGGCTCGCCGTGGTGGGGCGCGGGGCCGACTGCCCGCTCGTCCTGGTGGGAGGCCGACGGGATGACGGCGGCGCCGTGTGGGGCTTCGCGCACGCGTCCTGGCGCTCGACCGTGGCCGGCATCACGGCCTCATTGCTGAAGGACATGGCTGCGGCAGGCCTGCGGGCGGCAACGGCGCGGGCACTCGTGTGCCCGTCGGCCGGTCCCTGCTGCTACGAAGTGGGTGACGAGGTGCGCGAGGCGGCGTTGGCGAAGCTGGGCAATGGGGCGAACGCGTACTTCACGCGCCGGGGCGACCGCTGGCTGCTGGACCTGTGGGCCGCGAATGCGGCGCAGCTCGTCGCCGCGGGCGTCCCGGGGGGCGCGATCACTTTCACGGGGCTGTGCACCATCTGCGGCGGCGACCGCTACCCGAGCCACCGCCGTTGCGGCGAGGGCGCCGGGCGCTTCGCGGCTTTCATTGCCGACGCTCGAACTCCGTGACCATCCGCTCGTAGTACGCGATGTCGTCGCGGTTGAGTTCGCGCACCTCGGCTTCCATGCCGGGATCGAGCTGGTACGCCACGCCGAGCGACGGGCGCCCCAGGTTCGACGCCAGCACGGGCAGGTCCCAGCCGAACCGGCGATTCGCGGCCGCCACGGTCTCGGCGTAGCGCTCGGTCAACCCCACGAAACCGTACTCGGACGGCTCGATCGCGCTGACGAGCTTGTACTGGTGGTTGATGAAGCGCTCGCTGCGGTAGACCTCCGGAAACGAGCGGGTCTCGCCGTTGTGGCGCCGGAAGTGCTCGTATTCGGAGACGAGCCGCTGCACGGGATCGCGCACGATGACCAGAAGGTTCTGCGCGCCGAAAACGGCCGCGTAGCGCTGGACCGGGACGTGCCCGCACACGATGCGGATGCCGGCCGCGATCAGTTCGTCGCGCAGCAGGGGCAGGTCGGGCTTCTCGAACACGTGGCGACGGACCAGCGGCGAGGTCTCGACGGCCTTCGGCCCGTAGTCGCCCGCGATTGCGGCCGCGCCGAGCTTCAACTCGAGCGCGTCGCGAAAACTGGTGCCGGCCGACTTCGGTACATGCACGAAGACCAGCGGGCCCTCGGCCACTCCCCCGGCTCCCGTCATCCCGGCTTCCTCCCCGGCTGCGGCCGGCTCCCCGGCCTACATCGAACGTCGGTACTGTCCCCCGACGGCATAGAGCGCGCCGGAGATCTGCCCCAGCGAGCACACCTTCGCCGCAGCCAGCATCGCCTCGAAGGTATTGCCCTGGCTGACGGCCGCCTGCTGCAGCGCGGCCAGCGCGCCGGGCGCGGCCGCGGCATTGCGGGCCTGGAACGCCGCCAGCGTCATGATCGCGAACTCCTTCTCGGACTCGGTCGAACGGATCACCTCGCGCGGCACGATGGTCGGCGAGCCGGCGGGGTCGAGGTAGGTGTTCACGCCGATGATGGGCAACTCGCCGCTGTGCTTGAGCGACTCGTAGAGCAACGACTCCTCCTGGATCTTCGTGCGCTGGTACATGCGCTCCATGGCGCCCAGCACGCCGCCGCGCTCGCTGAGCGCCGCGAACTCGACCAGCACGGCCTCTTCCACGAGTTCGGTCAGCTCGTCGATCACGAACGCGCCCTGCAGCGGGTTCTCGTTGCGGGCCAGGCCCAGTTCGCGGTTGATGATCAGCTGGATCGCCATGGCGCGGCGCACCGACTCCTCGGTGGGCGTCGTGATCGCCTCGTCGTAGGCGTTCGTGTGCAGCGAGTTGCAGTTGTCGTAGATGGCGTACAGCGCCTGCAGTGTCGTGCGGATGTCATTGAACGCGATCTCCTGCGCGTGCAGCGAACGGCCCGACGTCTGGATGTGGTACTTGAGCATCTGGCTGCGCTCGTTGCCGCCGTAGCGGTGGCGGATGGCGCGCGCCCACAGCCGCCGCGCCACGCGGCCGAGCACCGAGTATTCGGGATCCATGCCGTTGCTGAAGAAGAACGACAGGTTCGGCGCGAAGCTGTCGATGGGCATCCCCCGCGACAGGTAGTACTCGACGAAGGTGAAGCCGTTGGCCAGGGTCAGCGCCAGCTGGGTGATGGGGTTGGCGCCCGCCTCGGCGATGTGGTAGCCGCTGATCGACACCGAGTAGAAATTCCTCACCCGGTGGTCGATGAAGTACTGCTGGATGTCGCCCATCAGGCGCAGCGCGAACTCCGTCGAGAAGATGCAGGTGTTCTGGGCCTGGTCCTCCTTGAGGATGTCGGCCTGCACGGTGCCGCGCACCGCCGCCAGCGTCTCGGCCTTGATGCGCTCGTAGACGTCGCGCGGCAGCACCTGGTCGCCGCTGGCGCCGAGCAGCAGCAGGCCCAGGCCGGCGTTGCCCTCGGGCAGCGGGCCGGCGTAGGCGGGGCGCTCCCAGCCGCCTGCCTTCGCGATGGCCGCCAGCTTTGCCTGCACCGGCTCGACCAGGCCGTTTTCGCGGATGTACTTCTCGCAGCCCTGGTCGACGGCCGCGTTCAGGAAGAACGCCAGCATCATCGGCGCCGGCCCGTTGATCGTCATCGAGACCGACGTCTTGGGGTCGGCCAGGTCGAAGCCCGAGTACAGCTTCTTGGCGTCGTCGACCGTGGCCACCGAGACGCCGCTGTTGCCCACCTTGCCGTAGATGTCCGGCCGCCGCGCCGGGTCCTCGCCGTACAGCGTCACCGAATCGAACGCCGTCGACAGCCGGATGGCGGGCATGCCCAGCGACACGAAGTGGAAGCGGCGGTTGGTGCGCTCGGGACCGCCCTCGCCGGCGAACATGCGCGTGGGATCCTCGCCCTCGCGCTTGAGCGGGAAGACGCCGCCCGCGTACGGGTAGCAGCCGGGGACGTTCTCGGTCAGCAGCCAGCGCAGGATGTCGCCCCAGTCGCTCCAGCGCGGCAGGCAGACGCGCGGCACGCGGGTGCCGCTGAGCGACCGCGACACGAGCGGCTGCGCGATGACCTTGCCGCGCACCTCGTAGCGGAACTCGTCGGAGCGGTAGCGCTCGACCAGCGCGGGCCACTCCTCGAGCAGGCCGCGCGAGGCCGGCGCCAACTGGTCGCGCAGCGCGCGGTACTGGTCCAGCAATTGGCGGGCGACGGGCGTATCGGCAGCCTCGACCGCCGGTTCGGGCAGCACGACCGCGGGATCGCAGGGCGCGCCGCGCAACTCGGCGATCACGCCGTGCAGCTTGTACAGCCGGCTGGCCAGCGCGCACTCGGCGGCAATGCGCCGGTCCTCGCTGCGGCTGTTCTCGACGATCTCGGCCAGGTAGCGCACGCGCTCGGGGGGAATGACCGGGTGCGGCGGGTTGTCGCCGGCCTCCGGCGCGGCGCTGCCGCCCCGGCCGGCGATCACGTCCAGGCGCGCGGACAGCTCGGCGTACAGGCGGTTGACGCCGCTGTCGTTGAACTGCGAGGCCACCGTCGCGAAGACCGGCAGCGCCTCGTCAGCACCCTCGAACCGGTTGTGGTTGCGCCGGTACTGGCGCCTGACGTCGCGCAGCGCGTCGAGGCTGCCGCGGTGGTCGAACTTGTTGATGGCGATGACGTCGGCGAAGTCGAGCATGTCGATCTTCTCGAGCTGGGACGCCGCGCCGTACTCGGCCGTCATCACGTACAGCGACAGGTCGGCGTGGTCGACGATCTCGGTGTCGCTCTGGCCGATGCCGCTGGTTTCGACGATGACCAGCCCGAAGCCCGCCGCCTTGCAGATGTCGATGGCGTGGCGCACGTAGGCCGACAGGGCCAGGTTCGACTGGCGGGTGGCCAGCGAGCGCATGAAGACACGCGGGTTGTCGATGGCGTTCATGCGGATGCGGTCGCCCAGCAGGGCGCCGCCGCTGCGGCGACGCGAAGGGTCGACCGAGACGATCGCCACCGTACCCTCGGGCCGGTCGATCAGGTAGCGGCGGACCAGTTCGTCGACCAGCGACGACTTGCCGGCGCCGCCGGTCCCGGTGATGCCCAGCACGGGCACCTTCGCCGTCGCCGGCGCGGCCTCGTGCACGGCCTTCAGCAGCATCTGGTCGTGGTCGGGGAAGTTCTCCGCCAGCGTGACCAGGCGGGCCAGCGCGCGCGGGTCGCGCTGCGGCAGGTCGGCCACCAGCGGCGCCAGCGTCGCCGGAGTGGGCGCCTCGCCGACCGCGAAATCGCACTGCTGCATGACCTCGTTGATCATCCCCTGCAGGCCCATCGCGCGGCCGTCGTCCGGCGAGTAGATCCGGGCGATGCCGTAGGCGTGGAGCTCCTCGACCTCGTCGGGCAGGATCGTCCCGCCGCCGCCGGCGAAGATCAGGATGCGGCGCCCGGACGCCTCGATCAGGTCGTGCATGTACTTGAGGAACTCGAGGTGCCCGCCCTGGTAGCTGGTGATGGCGATGCCCTGGGCGTCTTCCTGCAGCGCACAGTCGACAATCTCGCGGACCGACCGGTTGTGCCCCAGGTGGATGACCTCGGCCCCGGTGGCCTGCAGCAGGCGCCGCATGATGTTGATCGCGGCGTCATGACCGTCGAACAGCGACGCGGCCGTGACCAGGCGCACGTGGTGGACGGGGCGGTACGGCTCGCAGGGAACGGCAGAATCGGGGTGCGGCGACCGGGACATCGCGACCTTCCGGGACGAGTGGGCAGCGCCGGCGCGCCGCAGGCCATCAGCCGGCGAAACCTAACACAGGCCCCGGGGGCGGGCAATCAGGGGGCGGGCGTGCTCAGGCGCCGAAGACGCCCGCCGCGATCGCCGCAACCACCAGCAGCGGCCCCAGAAGGACGAGCACGACCAGGGCGACCGGGATGAGCACCGCCGCCACGGCGCCCAGGGCCAGGACGGCGGGCACCACGAGCACCAGGGCCAGCAGGCCGCCCAGCAGCCAGGCCAGGAGCTTGAACGGCAGGACCACGAGGGTCACCAGCAGCTTGATGGCGAACGCGGCGGCGCCCAGGACCACCGACAGCAGCACCAGTGCGACAACAGCTTCGATCATGCTCAGGCCTCCATCCAGCGGTCCGTTGGTGGGTTTTCGGCGTCCGTCCCGCGACCAGCCTGATACGAAAAGGCAGTCCCGGCGGTTGCACCCGGCCCCGCTTGCGCCCCGGCAGCCCGGCGGCGTTCGCGTGGACGGACACCGTACCCCGCCAGCCCGGCGGTTGTTCGCCGCGCCCGGCCCCTGGCCCCGGAATACCGTGGAATTGACCGATCATCCCATCCGTGGCAGGGCGTTTCCCCGCCCACGGCATGATATGGGAAAAAATAATGGACAAACAATTACTATATATCCTATAATATATCCATAGCTGCTTCATTGGCGACAAATCGTGGGGATTGTTGAAGCTCGCGCACTTCCATGAGCTCCCCCGTAGACCGTGAAGCAGCTATACTTTTTTTGCAGGCGCATCGTCAAGACCGCGGCTGGTTGGCGGCGACACCTTGCGACAACGAAACGGGTCCGGGAGCATGGCGCTCCCGGACCCTTTCGCATGCCGGCCCGGCCCGGTCCCGGGCGGGCCTGTCGACAGTTCGCTACTTCTTCACGAACAGCGCCGGGTCGATCCTGGCGTTCGCCTTGAACGCCTCGGTGCGGCCCTTGGCGAACTCCTCGTCGTCGTAGCACAGGCGCACGTGGTTCGGCATCGTGATGCCGTCGAACGTCGCGTACTCGTCGAGGTACACCTTCTCGGTCGCCGGGCCACCCGACACCGGGTTCGTGCCCGGCTTCTCCACCAGCACCGGCAGGCCGGTGACCGGGTCGAGGTAGATGACCTGGTAGTCCTCGCCCACGCCGGTCACGTAGACGGGCAGGCAGGACTTGCCGCCGACATCGCGCGGCTCGAGGGCCTGGAACGTGAACGCCCCCGGGTTGCGCATGATGCCGAGCATGTCGGTCTGCAGTTCCTCGCGGGCCTGCTTCAGGTCGTCGGCCGTCATGTCCTTGTTGCCGCGGGGAGACTGGGCCCAGCCCTTGTCGCCGGCCATGACGCTGGTCATGTTGCCGAACGGCGTCTTCTGCACGGTGTAGACCTTGTCGGGGAAGACAACCGACTTATCGATCGTGAACGTCAGGGCCATGCCCTGCACCTTCGCGTCGAGCACGGTCGTCTCGGTGTAGGTCTTGAGCGCCGCCAGCTTCTCGGCGCCGCCGGCGGCGGCGATGGCGCGGTCGAAGGCCGCCTTGCCCTTTTCCAGGGTGGCCGGCGTGGCGGCCGGGGCCTCGAAGGCGGGCTCGGGGATGGTGATGTCCACCAGGTTGACCTTGCCGAAGGTGCTGAAGTCGCCGTCGAACGCCTTGTAGCCGCCCACGGCGAGGATGCTCAGGCGGTCGGGGTGCCACGCGGCCTGGGCGGCCTTCAGCACGTCCTGCGGCGTCAACGCGCGGACCTGCGCCAGGTAGGTCTGCAGGAAGTCCTTCGGGTAGCCGAAGCGCTCGAACATGACCAGGCGGTCGAGGATCTCGCGCTTGCTGTCGTAGTTGAAGACCTCGGAGTTCATGATGTTGTCCTTGGCCATCGCCAGCTCGGTCTCGGTGACCGGCTCGGTGACCATGCGCTTGATCTCCGCCAGGATGGCCTGGGTGGCCTTCTGGCTGGATTCGGACTTGGTCATCGTGAACGCCATGAACAGGCCGGGGTAGCGCCAGCCCGCGCCCGAGGCGCTGCCCACCGAATAGGCCAGGCCCTGGCGGCTGCGCACCTCGTTGAACAGGCGGGTTGCGAAACCGCCGCCGAGGATCTTGTTGGCCACCTGCACGCCGGCGTAGTTCGGGTCGTCGGCGCGGATGCCGCGGGCGCCCATGATGACCGTCGTCTGCGTCAGGTCGGCCTTGTCCACGACGTTGACCGTGCGCGGCAGGTCGGGAATCTCGGGGTCCTTGGGCAGAGGCTTGTCGGCCTTGGCCCAGCCGGCGAACGCGGCCTCGATGCGCTTGATCATGTCCTTGCTGTCGAAGTCGCCGACGACGACCAGGTACATGCGGTCGGGGTGGAAGTACGTGGCGTGGAAGTCGAGCATGTCCTGCTGCGTGACGCTCGCGACGGTCGCGTACTCGGGCACGCGGGCCAGCACGTGGTCCGGGCCGAAGACGACCTTCATGGCCTCGCGGCGCGCGATCGACATCGGGTCGTCGTTGCGACGGCTGATGTTCGCCTTCTGCTCTTCCCTGGCCAGCTTGATCTTGTCCGCGGGGAAGGCCGGGTTGCGCAGGATGTCCGCCAGCAGGTCCAGGCCCAGCTGCGCGTCCTCCTTGAGCGCCGACAGGTAGGCCGTGCCCTCGGTCATGCCGATCTCGGTCTCGACGCTCATGCCCTTGGCCTCGACCAGTTCGTCGATCTGGTCGCCGCTGTGGGTGGCGGTGCCGCCCGAGCGCATCACCGTGCCGGTCATCTCGGCCAGGCCGACCTTGGCCGCGTCCTCGTACATCGAGCCGACGTTGATGGTCGCGCTCAGCTCGACGAGCGGGAATTCATGGTCCTCGGCCAGGTACACCACCATGCCGCTCTCGAGCTGCACGCGCTCGTAGGACGGCATCGTGAACGAATTCAGCGGGGGCACCGGGATCTTTAGCCATGGCTTCGGAATCTGGATGTCTCCCGCGCAACAGACGCAACCCGGATCGCCCGCCGCGAACGCGGACGGCACGACGGCCAGCACCAGCGCCAGGGCGAACAGCGCCGCCACCCGCCGGGCCGGCTGCGCAAAGTTCAATCGCTTCATGTCCTCAAGTCCTTTCCGGCTCCCGCCACCAGGGCGGAAGACGTGGGTTCACCCTAGTTGGCGGCCTTCTCGGTGGCGATGATGGCGACGGTGCGGTTGGCCGGCGTGAACACGCCGGCAGCCACGCGCTTGACGTCGTCGAGGTTCACGGCCTCGATGCGGGCCACCTCGCCGAAGAGCTTGCGCCAGTCGCCCAGGGCCGTCTGGTAGTAGGCCAGCTGCTCGGCCATGCCGTCGTTGCCCTGCAGGCCGCGGATGAAGCCGGCGCGCGCGCGCTGCTTGACCCCGTCCAGCTCCGCCTGGGTGATGCCGTCCTTGACCAGCTTGTCGATCTCGGCGTTGACCGCCGTCTCGACGTCGGCGCCGGTCTTGTCCTTCGTGGGGATGCCCAGCACGAGCAGGCCCGTCTGGTACTTCTCGCCGGGAAATCCGGGGAACGCCGCGGCCTGGACCGCGATGTTGTCCTTCTTGACCAGCTGCGCGTAGAAACGGCTGGTGCGGCCCTGGCCGAGCACGCCGGCGATGACCTGGTAGACCGGCCAGTCGGCGCTGCGGATGTTGTCGATGTGGTAGCCGGCGACGTACACGGGCTGCGACGGGTCCTGCATGACCATGCGCTTCTCGCCCAGCTGCGTCGGCTCGAGGGTCTCGACCGGGTCGGGATTGCCCTTGGCGATGCCTGCGAAGTACTTCTGCGCGTACTTCTGCACGTCCGCGAACTTCACGTCGCCGACGATCGCCACGACGATGTTCGAGCCGACGTAGTTCTTGCGGAAGTAGGCCTCGCCGTCGGCGCGGCTGACGTTCTGCAGGTCGGACAGGTAACCGATCGTCGAATGATGGTACCCGTTGGCCATGAACATCAGGTTCTCGAACTGCTCGATGAGCCGGCCGATCGGGTTGTTGTCCGTGCGCATGCGGCGCTCTTCGGTGACCGGGCCGTCCTTCTCGGTGTAGAACTCGCGCAGGACGGGCTTTGCCATGCGGGCGCCCTCGAGGTAGGCCCACAGCTCGAGCCGGTTGCTCGGGAACTTGTACAGGTACATCGTCACGTCGCTGCTCGTCGACGCGTTCAGGCCCTGCCCGCCGTTGTTCTCGACGATCTGCCCGAACTCGTTGGTCACGACGAAGGCGCGCGCGGCGTCCTTGGCCGCCGTGAAGGCCTTCTCCAGCGCAGCCAGCTTCGTCGTGTCGGCCTGCGCCCCCTTCAGGCGCTCGACCTTGAGCGCGTCGAAGGCCGCGTCCTCGGCCGCCATGGCCTTGAGTTCCGCCGGGTAGTTCGTCGTGCCGATCTCGGCGGTGCCCTTGAAGGCCATGTGCTCGAGGATGTGCGTCAGGCCGGTGATGCCGCGCGTCTCGTTGGCGCTGCCGACGTTGACGAAGGTGCGGAACGAGAACACGGGCACGTCGTGGTTCTCGAGCACGAGGAATTTCACGCCGTTGTCGAGCGTGAATTCCTGGACCTTGCCCTCGAGGTCGAGGTAGGTCCCGGCGCCCGCGCTGGCGGCGGCCAGCATCAGCAGGCAGGCGCCAAGCAGGTTGAGTCGGCGGAAACGGTCGGGCATGGAAGCCTCCGGAGGTTGGTCCGCGGACGGGCCTGGACCCATGCAAGCGGACGGCACGCGACAAGCCGGACACGAAGGACCGGTCGGGGAAAACTGACGACGGATCCCGGAAACCAGGGTTTCGAACGGGCCTGGATGCGGATGGGCGTAACTTATCACCGGCGCCGGGGGCCTGTCAATTCGCCCACACCCTACGCAGGGGCGGCCGCGAGGTTGCCGGCCGGTCCCGGGGGAATTCAGCGCCGCGGCGGGCGGGCCGCCTGGGACAGGCAGGCGCTGTCGGCGTCGCAGAAGCGCCACTCGCGGTCGGTCGCCTTGCGGATCCCGACCCGGGGCGAAGCCACCACGTTCGGCGGCGTCCCCGGCGCGATCACGCGCATCGTCCCGGGCGCCTGCGGGGGGTGCCGCTGCCCGGCGGCGACCGGCAGGCCGTTCCAGCCGAGGTCGATCCCGAAGGCGGCGCACAGCCGCCCGGGCCCGCCGGCGACGTCCCGGTCCCGGCAATGGGCAGGGTCGAGGCCGCGCCGCCGGGCCATGTCCTCGCGCCCGCGCAGCGGCTCGCAGGCGCGGATGAGCACGGCGCCGGCCTGGCCGGCAGGGCCCGTCACGAAGTTCAGGCAGTGGTGCATGCCGTAGATGAAGTAGACGTAGGCCACGCCGGGAGGGCCGAACATGACGGTGCTGCGGGGGGTGCGGCCGCCGGCCGCGTGCGAGGCGGGGTCGTCGGGTCCGCCGTAGGCTTCGACCTCGACCAGGCGCCCGGCGCAGCGGCGGCCGTCCGGGGCCGTCACTTCGAGAACGGCGCCGACCAGCGACCGGGCGACGGTCACAGGGTCGGCAGCGAAGAAGGCCCGGGCCAGGCTCACGGCGTGCGCTCCGTTGCGGGTGCTATTTCGCGATCTCCTTGCGGCGGAACAGCCACACTCCGAGGAAGGCCGCCACCAGCATGACGCCCACCAGGACCGCCACCGACTCCGCCTTCGGCACCGGTTCGCGGTGGAAGGCCGTCGAGAGCAGGGCGCCCAGCAGGCCGGGCAGGCTCTTGGGCGATTCGGTGGGCCGCGTGATCAGGTTCTGCAGGTGGAAGCGCAGGCTCAGCTCCTGCACGCGCGCCGGGATGTTGGTGACCAGGCTCTCCCAGCCCACCGCGTACATCAGGGCCGGCGGGATGGGCTTCTTGAAGAACGTGCCCACGGCCGCGAACAGGGCCGCGTAGGTGAACGCGCCCAGGATGATGATCAGCACCGTCTGCAGGTAGAGGCGGATGAACTCCCAGGTCAGGACGCCGGCGCCCTGGCTGACCATCACGACGAAGCACAGCGCCAGCGAGAAGCTGAGCACGAGCGCCGAGACGGCCTGCGCCGCCAGCAGGCGGCCGAGGTAGATGGCGCGGCGGCGCACCGGGCGCGTCCAGGTGAAGACGATGGTGCCGTCGTCGACCTGCTCGCCGATCGCCGGCACGCCGACGAACAGCGCCACGACCGGGATCAGGAACGGGATGAAGACGTCGTGCGAAAGCGAGGCCAGCATCATCTGCGCGGTGACGCCCGCCTGCGAGAACCAGATGCGGATGGCCAGGACCATCAGCACCGGCAGCAGGCAGATCAGGGTCAGCGCAACCAGGCGCCGCCGGCGAATCATCTCGCGCAGCGAGTACCAGGCCAGCCAGGCCGCGGCCGGCACGCTGCGCTGGGGGCTCACGTCTTTCAGCGACTGGTCGGCTGCGTTGGTCGCGGGGGTCATCGCGATCACCTCTCCGTCAGGTACTGGAAGACGGCCTCGAGGCTGTCGTCCAGGGTCACGATTTCGTCCACGACCAGGCCGTTGTCGAGCAGCCAGCCCGGCAGCGCGCGGTAGAACGCCACGGCGTGGTCGGTGCTGACCACGACGCGGTTCTCCTGGTCGACCTGCACGCCGACGACGTGCTCGCGGCCGATCAGGAAGCCGGCCAGCGCGCGGGGCGCCGACGAGGCCAGCGCCACGGTGGTCGGGTGCTCGGGAATCTTGTCGCGGATCTCGGCCACGGCGCCCTCGGCCAGCACGCGGCCGCGGTCGATCAGGATGATGTTGCTGGTCATCGACTCGACCTCGGGCAGGATGTGGCTCGACACCAGCACGGTGCGGCCCTGCTCGCCCAGTTCGCGGACGAGGTCGATCGACTGCTTGCGCGAGACCGGGTCCATGCCGTTGAGCGGCTCGTCCAGGAAGATGACGTCCGGGTCGTGCGCCATCGCCTGCGCCAGCTTGATCTTCTGGCGCATGCCCTTCGAGTAGCCGCCCAGGCGGCGGTTCGCGGCGGCTTCGAGTTCGAACCGCTGCAGCCAGTAGTCGACGCGGCGGTTGGTTTCCGCCTTCTCGAAGCCCATCAGGCGCAGCATGAGTTCGAGGAACTCGCGGCCGGTCATCCAGTCGGGCAGCGCATCGCTCTCGGGGCAGAAGCCGACCCGGCGGTACCAGCCCACATCGTCGCGCAGGCGGCGCCCGAAGACGCGCACCGTGCCGTGGCTGGGCTCGATCAGCCCGGCCAGCATCTTGAACAGCGTGCTCTTGCCCGCTCCGTTGGCACCCAGCAGGCCGACCACGCCGGTGCCCACGGTGAGCGTGCAGTTGTTGACCGCGATGACCTCGCCGAACCACTTGCCGACGCGGTCGGCGGTGATGCGCGCCTGGTTGCTGTCGATGCCCGCACCCTTCACGACACCACCTCCACCGGCCGGATGCGCTTGCGCAGCACCCACAGGGCCAGGGCCGTCCAGCCCATGACGATGGCCAGGCTGGCCCAGGGCGAGATCGCCAGGCGCGCCGGCGCCCCGAAGAGCAGCGAGCCGGCGTTGTGGTACTGGCCGAGGAAATTGACGGCCTGCAGCTTGTCCTGCCCCAGGCCCTTGGCGATGGCGCCGATGGTCTCGGTGCCCGAGACGAGCACGGTCCACCACACCATGACGAAGATGCTGCGCGTGCCCATCGAAGAGAACGCCAGCAGGACCAGGCCGATGCTGGTGCCCGACAGCAGGCAGTAGACCAGGCAGCGCAGCGGCGTCAGCAGCAGCAGGTTCGCGCCCGTCGCCTCGGGCGCGATCAGGTACGAGAACAGGCACAGCGCGCACACCGGCAGCAGCGTCACCAGGCTGTAGAACGTGACGATGGTCAGCACCTTGCCGCCGATGTAGTCGAGCAGCCCCAGCGGCCGCGAGAAGTACAGCGACAGGCCGTTCTCGCGCCGGTCCGCGGCGATCAGGCCGGCCCCCGTGATCGCCAGCATCACGAAGACAAAGAAACGCTGCCCCTCGATGAACTTGAGGAAGCCCTCGGGCTCGATGCTGGTCCAGCCGCCGCCCATCAGGTCGAGGATGTTGCCGGCCTTCAGCTTGGCGTAGATGAAGCCGCCCTTGACGATGGCCGGGACCCAGGACATGACCACCAGCAGGAACAGCCAGCGCCGCCGCAGCGGCTCGATGACGCCGCGCCGGGCGATGACGAACCAGGCGGGATTGGCCCGCCGGCCCGACGGCTCCCAGTGCGTGTATCCGCGTTCGTAGACGGGCATCGGTCAGGCCTCCACCATGCGATAGAATTCCTCGGCCAGCGAAACGGGCCGGCGGCGCAGCCGGCGCAGCGCGTATTCGCGCGCCTTCGCGACCTTCAGGATGGCATTGACGCCCGC
>CAIOLW010000086.1 GCA_903859215.1 uncultured bacterium
AGCATGGCGATGATCACGGCCTTCACCGGCCGCGCGCCGATCCTGGGCGTGTGCCTGGGCCACCAGTGCATCGTCGAGGCGGCGGGCGGCCGCGTCATCCGCGCCGCGAAGCCCGTGCACGGCAAGACCAGCCGCATGTACCACGACGGCGCCGGCATCTACGCCGGGCTGTCGAACCCGTTCGAGGCCACGCGCTACCACTCGCTGATCGCGGCCGAGGCCGACCTGCCCGCCACGCTGAAGGTGACCAGCTACACCTCGGACGGCGAGATCATGGGCGTGCGCCACGTGACGCATCCCATCGAGGGCGTGCAGTTCCATCCCGAATCGATCCTGACCGTCGAGGGCCGGCTGCTGCTGACCAACTTCCTGGGCGCCGTTCGCGCCGCCGGGGGGCGCCATGGCGACCGCGCCTGAGCCTGCAAGCGACCTCTCGCGCGATGCGCTCGAGATGGTCATCGGCGGCCGTGACCTGGGGCGGGAGCGCGCCCGCGCGCTGATGACGATGGTGATGGAAGGCCGCGTGCCGCCCGCGCGACTGGGCGCCCTGCTGGCGGCGCTGCGCGCGCGCGGCGAGACGGTGGACGAGATCACCGGCTTCGCCGAGGCGATGCGGCAGGGTTCGCTGAAGGTGAGTTGCCGCCGCGAGGGCCTGGTCGACACCTGCGGCACCGGCGGCGACGCGAGCGGCACGTTCAACATCTCGACGGCCACGGCGCTGGCAGCCGCCGGCATGGGCATACCGGTGGCCAAGCACGGCAACCGCGCGGTATCGTCGCGCAGCGGCAGCGCCGACGTGCTGGAGGCCCTGGGCGTGAACGTCGAACTGGGCCCCGCCCGCGCCGGCGAGGTGCTGGACGAAGTGGGCCTGGCGTTCCTCTACGCGCCCGTCCTGCACCCGGCGATGAAGCATGCCGGCCCGGTGCGCCGCGAGCTGGGCGTGCGCACGGTCTTCAACGTGCTCGGGCCGCTGACGAACCCGGCGGGCGCCGAACTGCAACTGCTGGGCGTATTCGACCCGGCGCTGTGCGAGCCGCTGGCCCGCGTGCTGGGCGCGCTGGGCTCGCGCCGCGCATTCGTCGTGCACGGCGCCGGCGGGCTGGACGAGGTCTCGCCGCTGGGACCCACGCGCGTGGCCGAGCTCAGGCGCGGCGCCGTGCGGATGTTCACCTTCGACCCCGCCGAGGCGGGCGTCGACCGGTGCGACGCGGCCGCGCTGGCGGGCGGGACTCCCGCCGAGAACGCGGCGATCATCACCGGCATCCTCGCGGGCGAGCCGGGACCGGCGGCCGACGCGGTGGCCCTGAACGCGGGCTTCGTGGCGGTGCTCGCCGGGCGGGCGCCCGACTTCCGGACCGGCGTGACGCTGGCCCGGCAGTCCCTGCGCAGCGGCGCGGGCCTTCGACTCCTGAGCCAGTTGGTACGCTCGACGAACAGCGCCCAGCGGGAGGGCAAATGAGCTTTCTGAACCATATCCGTCCCCTCAAACTGGCGGAAATCGAGCGCCTGCGCGCGGAATTCGCCGCCGCGCCCCCGCGCCGGTCAGCCGACCGGCCGCTGCGCGATTTCCGCGCCGCGCTGCAGGGCGGCCGACGCCTGATCGCCGAGATCAAGGGCAAGGCCCCCAGCCATCCCGGCTTCGAACTGTCGGCGCCGGTCGACCGCATGGCGCGCGCGTACCTGCGCGGCGGCGCCGCGGCGCTGTCGCTGGTCACCGACCGCGCCCACTTCGGGACGGGGCTCGAGGACCTCGACGCCGCGCGCTCGGTCGGCCTGCCCGTCATCGCCAAGGATTTCGTGCTCGACCCCGTGCAGATCGACGCTGCGTGGGTGGCCGGCGCCGACGCCGTGCTGCTGATCGCGCGCTGGCTGGACGCGCACGCCCTGGCCTCGCTGCGGGCGCACGCCCGCGGGCTGGGGCTGGCCGTGCTGGTCGAGTGCCACGACGAGCGCGACATCGACCTGGCCCTGGGCGCGGGCGCCGACCTGGTCGGCGTGAACAATCGCGACCTGGCCGCGCTGCGCACCGACCTCGGGCGCGGCGAACGGCTCCTGCCGCGGCTGCCGGGGCGCATCGTCCGCGTCGCCGAGAGCGGCCTCTACACGGTGGCCGATGTCGAGCGCCTGGCGCGCGTCGGCGCCGATGCCTTCCTGATCGGCCACGCACTGCTCAAGAGCCGCGATCCCGGCGACACGGTGGCGGTGCTGGGCGGGCGCCGCGCCCCGGGCGCGCCGCTGGTGAAGATCTGCGGCATCACCAACGCCGAGGACGCGCGCCAGGCCAGCGAAGCCGGCGCCGACCTGCTGGGCCTGGTCTTCGCCGAGAGCCCGCGCCGCGTGGACCTCGAGCAGGCGGCCGCGATCCGCCTGGCGGTGCCCGGCGCGCGCCTGGTCGGCGTGTTCCGCGACCACGCGCCCGGCCAGGTGCTGGCGGCCGTGCGCGCCGCCGACCTCGACCTGATCCAGTTGCACGGCAGCGAGTCGTCCGCCTACGGCGACGAGGTCTCGCACGCCGCCGGCGTCCCGCTCATCCGCGCGCTGGCGCCGTCGCAGGTCGACGACGACACGCCGGCGCGGCATCCCGAGGCGGCGTACTTCCTGGTGGACCCGCCGAAGGGCACGGCAGCGACCGCGCGCGGCGAGATGCTCGCTGCCGCAGCCCGGCTGTCGCGCGCCGGCGCCCGCGTGCTGGTGGCCGGCGGCCTGGGGCCCGCCGACGTTGCCGCGGCGCTGGCCGAGGCCCAGCCCTACGGCGTGGACGCCTGCAGCGCGCTCGAGAGCGAACCGGGCCGCAAGGACCACCGGCTCGTGCTGAACTTCCTGCGAAAGGCCGGGCGATGACGACGCCATCTTCCAACGCTGCCGCTCCCGGCCGCTTCGGCCCCTACGGCGGCCAGTACGTGCCCGAGACGCTGATGCCGTGCCTGCGCGAGCTCGAAGCCGTATGGCTGGCCGCGCGCACCGAACCGGCCTTCCTGGCCGAGCTGGCCGAACTGCAGGCCGACTACAGCGGCCGCCCGACGCCGCTCTACCGCGCGCGCCGCTTCGAGGCCGCGTGCGGCGGCCGCGCGCGCGTGTGGCTCAAGCGCGAGGACCTCAACCACACGGGCGCGCACAAGATCAACAACTGCCTCGGCCAGGTGCTGCTGGCCCGGCGCATGGGCAAGGCGCGGCTGATCGCCGAGACGGGCGCCGGACAACACGGCGTGGCCACCGCGACGGTGGCGGCGTGGGCCGGCCTCAGGTGCACCGTCTACATGGGCGAGGTCGATATGCAGCGCCAGGAGCCCAACGTGCGCCGCATGCGCCTTCTCGGCGCCGAGGTCGTGCCCGTGCTGTCGGGCGCGCGCACGCTGAAGGACGCCACCAGCGAGGCCATCCGCGACTGGGTGACGAACGTCGCGGACAGCCACTACATCATCGGCTCGACGGTGGGCCCCCATCCGTACCCCACCATGGTGCGCGACTTCCAGTCGGTGATCGGCATCGAGGCGCGGCGCCAGGTGCTGGAGAAGGAAGGCCGGCTGCCCGACGTCGCCATCGCCTGCGTGGGCGGCGGCAGCAACGCGGCGGGCCTGTTCGCGGGCTTCGTCGACGATCCCGTCGCGCTGTACGGCGTGGAAGCGGGCGGCAGCGCGCTGGGCCACTCGGCGGCGCTGGCGCTGGGCACGCCCGGCGTGCTGCACGGCTCGTTCAGCTACCTGCTGCAGGACGACGACGGTCAGATCGTGCCCGCGCACTCGATCGCCGCCGGGCTCGACTACCCGGGCGTGGGCCCGGAGCACAGCTTCCTGAAGGACACCGGCCGCGTCACCTACGACAAGGTGGACGACGCCGAGGCGCTCACCGCGTTCGGCGACCTCTGCCGGCTCGAGGGCATCATCCCGGCGCTGGAATCGAGCCACGCGCTGGCGTTCTGCCGCCGGCTGCTGGGAGACGAGGCCGCCTGCGCCCGCCTGTTGGCAACGCGCGCGGCGGGACCCGACGCCGGGCCGCTGGTGGTCGTGGTCAACCTCTCGGGACGCGGGGACAAGGACATGCACGGCGATGCCGGCGCGCAGCAGGATGGAGGCGCCCATGGGCAGGCTCGGTGACCTGACCGCCGCGCTGCGCGCCGAGGGCGCGCGTCCGGTGGTCCCCTTCGTGACGGCCGGCTTCCCCACCGACGACGCGTGCCGCGGCGCGCTGCGCGGGGTGAAGGACGCCGGCTGCCGGCTGGTGGAGATCGGCGTCCCGTTCAGCGACCCGGTCGCCGACGGCCCGGTCATCCAGGCCGCGTCGCAGCGCGCCCTTGTGCAGGGCATGACCCCGGCGCGCAGCCTCGAACTGGCGGCGTGGGCCCGGCGTGAACTGGACCTGACCGTGGTGCTGATGGGCTACCTGAACCCGGTGCTGCGCATGGGGAGCGAACGCTTCGCTGCCGCCTGCGCCACGGCCGGCGTGGCGGGCCTGATCGTGCCCGACCTGCCGGTGGACGAGGCGGCGGGGCTGCGCGCGTCGCTGCACGCGGCCGGTGTCGACCTGGTCTCGCTGGTGGCGCCGACCACGGACGCGGCGCGACTGCAACTGCACGCCGCGCACGCGTCGGGCTTCCTCTACCTGGTGTCGACGACGGGCGTGACCGGCACGGGCGCCGGCGCCGGCGACGGCCTCGAGGCCTACGTGGCCCGCGTGCGCGCCGCCTGCACCCTGCCGCTCTACGTCGGCTTCGGCGTGGGCACCGCCGCGCAGGCCGCCCGCGTGGCGCGCTGCGCCGACGGCGCGATCGTGGGCAGCGCCCTGCTGCGCAAGCTGGAACACATCGCTGATGAACCGGCTGCGCGCGCAGCCACGTCATCCTTCATCGGGGAACTGGCCGGCGCCATGGCTGCGGCCGGCGACGGAACCAGGGACGCATCGGGGAAAGGCGACCACTCATGATCATCGTGATGAGGGAGAACGCGACGCTGCAGGAACTGAGCGGCGTCATCCGCGAACTGGAAGCCCGCGGGCTGCGGCCGCGCCCGTCGCACGGCACCAGCCGCACGGTGGTCGGCGTGATGGAGGCCGGCATCGCCCAACTGGAGGGCGTCGGCTCGCTGCCGGGCGTCGAGCAGGTCTCGACGATGTCCAGCAGCTTCAAGATGGTTAGCCGCGACTTCCGCGCCGAGCCGACGGTGATCACCCTGGGCGATTCCCAGGTGGGCGGCCGCAACTTCGTCGTCATGGCCGGGCCGTGCGCCGTGGAATCGATGGACCAGCTGCTGGCCTGCGCGCGCCAGGTGAAGGCCTGCGGCGGCAGCGCGCTGCGGGGCGGCGCCTACAAGCCGCGCACGTCGCCGTACAGCTTCCAGGGCCTGGGCGAGGAAGGCCTGAAGATCCTGGCCGCCGCGCGCGAGGAGACCGGCCTGCCGATCGTCACGGAAGTCGTCTCGCCCGACGCGGTGCCCGTGGTGGCGCGCTACGCCGACGTGATGCAGATCGGCGCCCGCAACATGCAGAACTACGCACTGCTCGAGGCCGTGGGCCGCGAGCGCAAGCCGGTGCTTCTCAAGCGGGGCCTGATGTCGACCATCGAGGAACTGCTGCTGGCGGCCGAGTACCTGCTGTCCAACGGCAACCACCAGGTGATGCTGTGCGAGCGCGGCATCCGCACCTTCGAGCGCGCCACGCGCAACACGCTGGATCTTTCGGCGGTGCCGGTGATCAAGCAGCTGAGCCACCTGCCGGTCATCGTCGACCCGAGCCACGGCGTGGGCCACAGCGCCTACGTGGAGTCGATGTGCCGCGCGGCGGCGGCCGCGGGCGCCGACGGCATCATCGTCGAGATGCACCCGGACCCGGCCAAGGCGGTGTCCGACGGGCAGCAGAGCCTGGACTTCGGGGCCTTCGCGCGGATGATGGACGCGGTCAGGCCGGTGGCGGCGGCGGTGGGCCGTCCGCTGGCCGGCGACGAGCCGCGTACCTGAACGCAAAGAAGCCGCCGGCGGTGGACCTGGGTCGACCGCCGGCGGCCTGTCACTGTCACAAGGTCGGTCCTCCCAGCCCTTCCCCGCGACGCTCTCCCCGAGCAAGTGACCGGCCAGACTGCGGCAAGGCGCGCGGGCCGGTTCCTGCGCACGACCAAGCCCCACCCTCATCGCCTTTTGCGGGGACCGGAACTCCAGGGCACGCGCGCGCGCCAGGGTCCCGGCTGTCCCGGTGTCCCACGCCGCATGCCGCCGCGACCGGGCCCACCGGCGCGAAAATCCCTTGTGCGAAGGCGAAACCACGCGCGGGACAGTACGGCAGCGTGACCCGGGACATGGGACACGTGACAGGCAGCGGAAAGCACGGAATGGTCAGGCGACAGGGACGGGAACGGCCACCGGGCGCAGCCGCTCACCAGACAGCGGGCCGGCCGTCGGCAACGACTTGACGAATGCCGCGACGATGTCCGGGTCGAAGCGCTCGCCGCCGTCGGCCAGCAGCCCGGCGACGGCCTGCTCGGGACTGACCGGCGCGCGCAGGGCATCGCCCGTCACGGCGGACGCCCAGTGCTCGACCACCTTGACGATGCGCGCCGCAATCGGGGTCTGCCGCTCGCGCAGGCCGAGCGGGAAGCCGCGGCCGTTGAAGCGTTCGTGGTGGCCTGCGACGACATCGATCACGGTCTGCGGCGCGTTCACGGCGCGCAGCAGCGCCGCGCCTTCGGTCGGGTGCTGGCGGAAACGCGGCCACTGCGTGGGGTCCATGGCCCCTCGCGGCCCCCACAGCGCGTCCTCGCGCGCGATGAGGCCCACGTCGCGCAGCAGGCAGCCGCGCACGAGGTCGCGTTCCTGCTCGGCGGAGAATCCCATCACGCGGGACAGCCGGCGCAGGTGCCCGACCATCGTCCCCGACAGGGCGTAGGGGCCGAGGCTGCGCTTCTCGTGCTGCTCGACCAGCACGCGCAGGATCTCCAGGTCGAGGTCGCCCGCGGCCGGGACGGTGTCCAGGCGGTGCAGCAGGCGCGCCGACTCGGCGAAGAGCTCCGACAGCAGCGCGGGCAGGTCGCTGGCGGTGAACGACGGCTCGAGCCCGAGCAGCGCCGTGCCGAGGAACTCGTCCTGCCACCGCAGCCCGACGATCCAGTCGACGCCGCCGGCCAGCAGGTCCTCGCGCGTCTGGCGGAAGAAGTTCGGCAGGTTCGCCGCCCGCACGGGCATCTCCATCATGCGCAGGAAGTGGCGCAGCCGGTCCTCGCCCAGGTCCAGGCGTTCCCACGAAGGCGCGCTGCCGGCCACCAACTGCGGGCGCCCGTCGCCCGCGCCCAGGAAACCGACCCGGACCAGGGGCAGCACGGGCCAGGCGTGGCGCGCGAGCAGGCGCCAGAACTGCGTCAGGTCGGTGGCCTCGGGCAGGTTCAGCGCCAGCTGCATGAGCGCTTCGGAAAGCGCGTCTTCATGCGCATCGGCAGGCGTCCAGGCGCAGCCCGTGTGCGAGTACTCGGACACGCCGGCCGGCAGCGCGCTCACCGGCACTTCGGCGGTCGACGCGTTGGCGGAGTGTGCGGCGGGCGTCTCCGTGACGGCGTCCGCCAGCAGGCGCATCAGCAGTTCGAGCGCGAAGTGCTCGGCCACCGAGTACTCGCGCTCGTGCTCGCCGCGCACCAGCAGCAGCACGGCGACCAGATGGTCGTCGGCACGGACCGGCAGCAGCAGGTCCGGCGTGAACTGTTCGAGCAGCGCCGACTCTTCCGGCAGCAGGTCGCCGTCGGCAAGGTCGAGCATCGTCAATGGGCCCTCAGCCGCCTGCAGTTGCAAAGCCAGGGCGCCGCCCGCCGGCAACTCGTAGCGGCGCTGCGCATCGTGCAACTGGTCGCCATGCCAGGTCAGCAGCAGCGCGTCCTCGGCCAGCCCGTGGCTGAACAGGAGGTTGCGCAGCGCGGCGGCGAAGGCGGCATCGTCCTCGCCCGGCTTCCAGCGGCCCAGCTCGGCGGCCGCTTCGGCCAGCGACAGGTAGTGATGGTCCTTGCGGCGTCCGCCTGCGCCCGGCGCCGGGGCGGTGGGCGCAGGCGCATCGACGGCCGGCATGGTCTCTGCGAGAGCCCCGTCGACGACTGCGGCTTCGTCGTTGGCTGCCGTGGAATCGAGACCGGGCAGCGCCGCGCTTCCCGGTTCGGCGCTTGCCATTTCGGCGCTTTCCAGTTCCGCGCTTTCCAGTTCGCCATCTTCCCATTCCCCGTCGTCGAACGCGGCGATCGCGCCGACTTCCACCTCATCGTCCCAGGCCGCTGCCGACTCGCGGTCGACACCCACGGCGTGGAGCGCGGCGGCGAGTTCGTCGGCCTCCGGATCCCAGGAGTAGTCGGGGTCCAGGAAGTGCTCGCGAACCATGTCGAGCGAAGGGAAGAAGCGCAGCGGCAGGTTGTCGAAGCGCTGCCTCAGGAAGCGTCGCACGACGGGACCCGCGCCGACGAAGACCGCCTCGCCCCCGCGCGCCGCCAGCGTGAACTGCAGGTCGGCCAGCACGCGCGCACCACCACCGCCGATGGCGCCGAGTTCGGAGAGGTCCATGACCAGGTGCAGCTTGCCGTGCTCCAGGCAACGGTCGGCCAGCGCAAGCAGGTTCTGCTTGTCGTCACGGCTGACCGTCCCGCTCAGGCGCACGCCGAACAGGCGGGGCTCATCCAGGTCGAGTGCTGCGTACCTGATCGCCATGTTCCGACCTTCACTCAAGGCACGACGGCGCGGGGATGTCCCCGCGCTGCCGCGCGTGCGAAGACTGTCTTGCGGTCACGGACACCACAGCCGGGTCAGACGAGCGCCTCAGCCAGCCAGTTGTCCAGGACCGACCGCAGGAAGCGCCACTCGCTGCCCACCTTGCGGGCCGGGATCTTCCCTTCTTTCGCCAGTCTGCAGACAGTCTTGACATGCATTTTGAGGTACTCAGCCGCCTCGACGGATGTCATGACCTGTGCGAACTGGTCCTCCCCCCCGATGTAGATCCTGGAGTTGTCGTTGAAGTCGGACATTGGGGGCTCTCCTCTGGTGCGATCCGAGCGGGTGTGCCACATCTCCATAGGGCAAAAACAGCAAGGGGCGTGCCCCACTCCACCCTTCCCGGAAAAGGTCACCTATCACCCATTTGGAGGCATTATGATGGCATTCAGCGCTATCAGAAGGGATTGTCGGGGATGTCGCACCTGTGCAGGATACATCAAGATCGACTTTGGCGTTGCAATCCGCCCTGCTACCTTGGGAAAGAGGCTCCGGCAGAAATGCCGACGGGCGGGACCCGTGGCCCCGCCCGTCAGACAACACCGCACCCGCAGTCGGCGGCAAGCGCCCGGGTCAGGCGACCCGGACCGCGCCGAACTCCTCCAGGTCGTGGATCCGGTCGTCGGCCGGCTCGCTCGACCCGGGCTCGTCGCCGATGCGGACGGCCCCGAATTCCGACAGTTCGTGGATCCGGTCTTCCCCGGTCGGGTCGAGGTTGAAGGAAGTGAATCCCTCGTCGATTTCGGCCGGAGCGGTCTCTGCGGCCTCGGGCTCGGGAGGCGCGAACGACAGCCAGGCGTCGCTGGAAACCGACACGGGCTCCGGGTCGGGCATCGCGGCCGCGGGCGCCGGGGACACCTGCGTCTCGAACACGGGCCTCGCCGGCGGCGTGCGCTCGATGATGAAACTCTCTTCGGCCATGGGCGCCTGCGGCGCCAGCACGGGACCGGTCTGGGGGGTGACCAGCGGCGTGCTTTCCGCAAACGGATCGACCTCGGCGCGGGCGGCGATGTCGCGGCAGAACGGGTCCTGCGGCATCGAGCGCAGGCCCGACTCGACCGGCGCAGCCGTCTGGGGCACGGCGGCCGGCAGCGTCGCGTCGAAGATGACGCCGGTCAGCGTCGCGGTGGTCTCGCCCAGGCGCAGCAGGCGGTCCGACTGCGTCTGGAAGCGGCGCGCGACATCGGCCAGGTTGCCCGCCGCCTTGCCAACGGCAGGGCCGGTGCGCGCAAGTTCCTCGAGCGCGTCAGGGCCCGGCGTGCCGGCGGCGAAGGTGCGGCCGAGATCCTCAAGGCGACGCGACAGCCGCTCCAGCGAAGCGCCCTGGGCGCCGATCTGCTCGAGCGTCGTGCGGTTCCACACGCGCGCATCCTGCACCAGGGTGATGACGGCGTCGGCTTCCTCGCTGCGGTTGCGGTGCAGCTCGGCGAGCTCCTGGGCATCGGCGTTGTGCGCGTCGAGGAACTTCACGAGCTCGTCGGCAAGCCCGCCGACGGCCGCTGAATCGAAGCGGCTCGTCAGGCCTTCACGGGTGTTGTCCGCGAGCGCTTTCTGCAGGCGGACGACTTCGCCCTCGACGCCGGTGACGCGACGCAGGCGAGCGCCCTGCAGGCGCCAGGCACCCAGTACTTCGGCGGCGAAGGTGCCGATGGCGGCGTGGTTGCGCAGGGCCGCGTCGCTCCACGGGCTCTCGTTGTCCAGGCGCAACGCGGCCAGCTTGTCGAGCAGGCGCTCGGTCGCCATGTGCTCGCGCTGCGCGTGGCGCAATGCGTTTTCGAGCGCGCGCCCCCCGAGCGCCGCCAATGCGCCGACCGCGAGGGCCAGCAGGGCCACCAGGTTGAGCGGGTGCTCGCCCGGCGCCAGGTAGTATGTCGCATTGACCAGGTCGCCCATCTTCCAGGCGTTGCCCGCATTGCCGCCGGTCAAGAGCAGCGTGACGCCGCCCATGCCCACACCGGCAGCGATGACCGAGGCCGTGTACAGCACGCCCCACGGCAGCGTCGGGCTGGTCGGGTGCGCGGCCTTGCGCTTCGCGGACGCCGGGCGCGCGGCGGCGGTCGCGGCAGACGGTGCCTGCTCGCGCGGCGACGGCGCGGCCTCGGCGGCGCGAGCGGTCGCGGCCCCGGACGCCGGCAGGTCGTCCTCGAGGTCGGCGAATCCCTCGATGGGCTGGTCGTTCAGTCGGGTGCGCGTCGTCTTGGTCATGCCGCGGTCCTTTCCCACTCGGCGGAAAGCTGTGCTGCGGGCGCAAAGCGCCCGGGTCCGGGCTGTGTCATCGGCCTGAACGGCGGCAACCGAAGCGATTTCTGGGGCGCCGGCGCGGGCCG
>CAIOLW010000087.1 GCA_903859215.1 uncultured bacterium
CCGACGGTGTGCCCCATGTCGAAGATGTACTGCGTCCCGGCGTTCGTGGGCGGGATGGCGCCGCGGTCGTTGTACTGCGTCCAGAGCAGGAGGGGGCACTGGATGCCGGAGAGGAACTTGGATTTGGAGATGGTGGGGTGGATCATTCGGCATCCTCGTTCGTGGCCTTGTCGCCCGTCGTCATGCACGCCGGCATCCCGATATCCAGTGCGACCATTATCCCGTTCCGCCGCCGTCGCGTCCACCACCGTGCGCTACCGTTCGAACGCCGGCCGCCCGTGCTCAGCGAGATCCCCGGCAGCGCGTGGCTTGCCGGTGTGGGAAACCCGACAAATGACGTCCTGTCGCATTTTATGGGGAAGATTCTCAGGGACATAGGGTTATCCGCCTGGGACTTTGTGGACCAACCGAGCGACGGCGGTCTGGAGCCTGCTCTTCGCACCCGCCGCATTTGACTTAAAATGAGATTCCGTCGCTCTCACTGCTTCCCCCACCCGGCCCCGCGTCATTATTTTTGATCCCGCAACTTGCGCAAATTTAACAACTTATCCGTTATGGTTCCGCCAGACGGAACAGTGTGCTTTCCTTTTCATTTACGGCTATATTATAATTGCTCCGGTAGTCATCGCCCAAATGACGCAGGAAGTACAATGATGTTGTTGTTCGCTACGGAATTCCCGATCGACCATGGCGCCGATCCCGCTGAATTCCTCCGTGTCATCCGGGAGTGGATCCTTGCCACCCCCGAGACCACGCTGACCCCTGAAGCGCTGGCCGCCTTCGATTCCTCGGACACCTTCACCGCCGGTGAGGGTGACGAGTTGGTGCGCGTGCTGCGCGTCAACCTGCCCGAGGACGAGTCGGTCGCCGTCGGCTTCGCCCGCCAGGAGGGCCTGCTCAAGTGGGCCACGACCCTGGTCTATTCGCGCCAGGCCGACGATACGTGGATTTCCGTCCGCGTGTCGGCCGATGCGCGCGGGCCCGGCGTGCCCGTGCCTGCGGTGAAGAAGCCCGTCATCGTCCACACGCTGATCGAAGAGCTCGGCGGCGCGATGGACGGCGCCCTCGCCGTGCGCTCGACGCCCGTCCGGCTGTCCGACCTGGACATGGAGCTGGCGGTGCGCTGCGTCACCGGCGATGCCGGCTGTCGCCTGCCGGTCGCTTACGTCAGTGTCGACCAGACCGGCGGCCATGTGCTGCATGTCGATGCACTGGCGCTGGCCCTGACCGGCATTGCGCACGTTTTGGTCGAGCCCGACCGCATGTTCTCGATGCAGCTGAAGCACCTGTCCGGCTCGCGCAACGTCTACGGCGGGACCATCGGCGTGCACTGGCCCGACGGCAACGGCCGTCGCCCGTTCTTCGTCGGCGGCGCCTTCCGCACGGCGGCCGACCTGGGCCCGGCCATCCTCGACGAGATCCGCCGCGCGCTGTGCGGCCGGCCCACGCTGACGCGGTGCGCCTGGGGCACGGTGCAGCAGATGCATGCGCGCCTGAACCCGCCCGCCGCCGCGGCGCCGGCGGTGCAGGAGGCCGAAGGCTAAGCCGACTTGCGCCGGCGCAAGTCCTGAACGACACGGGGGACCCGGGCTGTGGCTCGGGTCCCTTTTTTGCAATCCGCCTGCCCGACTTCCAGAGCACCACCATCGACTCGTTCGACAGCGGCCGGCGCGCCCCGGGGAACCCGCGAACCCATTTGACGGCCCCGGCCCGGGCCCCGAAACTGACCGCAGCCACCCCGGCGCCTCGTTCGATCGGCGACCGCAGGTAAACGAACCCCTCCCGGCGTTCGTCTTGTGGTCCAGAACGAGGAGGATGCTCATGGGCAAACTGGATCAGCAAGACCCGTCGGGCGCGTCACCACCCGAGCGCGCCCCCCAACAGGACCTGGAACTGGCCCGCGCCGCCGCCCTGGGCGACGAGGAGGCCTGGCGCCGCCTGTACGACGCCACCTGCCAGCCGCTGTTCAACTTCCTGGTCTACCAGACCGGCGACCGCGAGGCTGCGCGCGATCTCGTGCAGGAGACGTACGTGACGGCGCTCGGGCGCCTGGACACGTACCGCGGGCAGGGCACGCTGCTCAGCTGGCTGCGGTCGGTCGGCCTGCGCAAGAGCCTGGACTGGCGACGGCGCGTGAAGCTCGGCGTCCGCAAGGTCGCCGCGCTGGCCCTCGAGCGCACAGCCCTCACGTCTTCCGGTTCCGAAGCCGCGTTCCCCGGCCTGGGGGACGGCTTCCAGGCGGCGCTGAACCGCCTGTCGCCGCACCAGCGCGCCGCGCTGCTGCTGCGTGAACTGGAGGACGCTTCCTTCGCCGAGATCGCCGCGGTCCTGGACTGCGGCGAACCCACCGCGAGGGTTCATCACCACCGGGCCTGCCGGAAGCTGCGCCTTTGGCTGCGCGACGGCGACGACCTGGTGTTCAGCGAGCTGCCGGGAGGGGAACAGTCATGAAGCGCTACCTGAAGAACGATCGCTACCGGATGACGGAACACGAGGCCGGCAATGTGTGGTACGCGGTGCGCCGCGAGTTGAACGGGTCCGGGGGCGGCGCCGCGGGTCGCCGCGGCATGCGCGCGTGGCGGCCGGCCATGGCGACGGTCGCCGTCCTGGCCGTGGCCGTGGTTTCGGTGGTCTGGTGGCAGGACGGCCGCGCCCCCATGCCCACGCAGCCGGGCCGGTCATCGATCCCCTACGAGTCGATCGGCGTCCCGCCGGCGCCGCCGGCCGTGGCGAAGACCGAACGGCGCGGCGCGCCCGCGCAGAAGGAGACGCCGCCGGAGGTGGCGGCAGCTCCCCGGGGCGAGCGGCAGGCGGAACGGCCCGCGACCCCGCAGCCCCCCACTGCCAAGCCCGCCGCCGCGGAGCCGGCGAAGGGCAAGGACGCGGAGTCGACCGTCGTGGCGACCCTCGAGCCGCTCGAGGTCACGTCCGAGGAGTACATGGTCGACACCAGGAGCATGCCGGCCGGCGCGGGTGACCTGGCGGGCGCCAACCAGGGCGTGGTCACCCGGACGTTCGACAAGTACGCCGTCGATTCGGTCAACGACGCCCTCGCGAAGCAGTCGGCCGAACGGCAGTCCCTCGTCGGCTACCCGGCCGGCGGCGTGCGCGGCGGCGCCGAACAGACGGCGCCCGGGTTCGCTCCCGGCTCGGTCACCGGCGGGTCCACGCCCCCCAACGGGGAGAAGTACGAACTGATGTACTTCGAGCACGCCGGCGTGAATCCGTTCATCGCCACCGAGGATGACGCGCTGTCGACCTTCGCGCTGGACGTGGACAACGCCTCGTTCTCGCTGGCCCGCAGCTACCTCGACCGCGGCGAACTGCCGCCCGCAGCCGCCATCCGCGTCGAGGAGTTCGTCAACGCCATCGATGCGGGCTGGGAGAGCGTGCGGAACGAGACCTTCCGCATCGGCCTGGACGGCGGACCGTCGCGCTTCGGCGAGGGCTACCAGCTGCTGCGCGTGGGCATCGTCGGGCGCAGCGTGGATGATGCGCATCGCAAGGCCGCCAACCTGGTGTTCGTGATCGACACGTCCGGCTCGATGGGGCGCGAGAATCGCCTGGAGTCGGTCAAGCGGGCGCTGCGCACGCTGGTCGACGAGCTGGGCGAGGGCGACCGCGTGGGCATCGTCACCTACGGCTCGCAGGCCGAGGTGCGGTTGCCGCTGACGGATGTCTCGCGGCGCGGCGAGATCCTCGGCATCATCGACGGGCTGGCCACCGACGGCAGCACCAACGTGGCCGATGGCCTGAAGCTGGGCTACGGGGTGGCGCGTCGCGGTTTCGACGCCGGGCTCATCAACCGGCTGGTCCTGTGCTCGGACGGCGTGGCCAACACCGGCCAGGCCACCGACGCCGGGGGCATCCTGGACCTGGCGCGCCGCGGGTCCGACGACGGCATCACCCTGTCGGCCGTCGGCTTCGGCATGGGCAACTACAACGACGTGCTGATGGAGCAGCTGGCCGACCAGGGCGACGGCAACTACTTCTACGTGGACGGCCCGCGCGAGGCCGAGCGGGTGTTCCACGAGAACCTGACCGGCATGTTGCAGACCATCGCCCGCCAGGCCAAGGTGCAGGTCGAGTTCGACCCGAAGCGCGTGTCGCGCTGGCGCCTGCTGGGCTACGAGAACCGCGACGTGGCCGACCGCGACTTCCGCAACGACGCCGTCGATGCGGGCGAAGTGGGCGCCGGGAACCAGGTCACCGCGCTGTACGAGGTGAAGCTGGCGGAGCCCGAGAGCGACCGCGGGGCGCTCGAGGGACGGCTCGGTGCGGTGCATCTGCGGTGGGAAGCGCCCGAGCACGACACCGCGCATGCCGGCAAGGTGACCGAGATCGAGCGCCCGATCGATGCCTCGCTGTTCGCGGCGCGGGACGGCGGCGGTTCGGCCCATCGCCGCGCGCAGGTGCTGGCGGCCGAGTTCGCCGAGATCCTGCGCGGCAGCTACTGGGCGAAGGAGAGCCGCGTCTCGTCGCTGGTGCCGCTGGCCGACGGACTGGCGGCCGAACTGCCCCGCGAGCAGGCGGTGCAGGACCTGGCGCGGATGATCCGGCGGGCGGCCGACCTGGCGGACGGGCGCGGGCGGGTCGAGCCGATGGAAGACAAGTAGCAAACTCCGACACCGGGAGGACCATGCCCCGCAACATCGAGATCAAGGCCCGGCTGGGCGGCGAAGGGGCGTCACTGGACGCGGTCGCCGCCCGCGCCGCGGCGCTGGCCACCGAGCCGGCCTGCGAGATCCTGCAGGACGACACCTTCTTCCGCTGCGAAACGGGGCGCCTGAAGCTGCGTGCGTTCGCTTCCGGGGGCGGTGAACTGATCTACTACCGCCGCGCCGACGCCGCCGGCCCCAAGGAGTCGTTCTACGTGCTGGCCCCGGTCGACGACTGCGAAGCGCTCCGGCGCGCCCTGTCGCTGGCCTACGGCGAGGCGGGCCGCGTGCGCAAGCGGCGCACGCTGGTCATGGTCGGGCGCACGCGCGTGCACCTGGACCGTGTGGAGGGGCTGGGGGAATTCATGGAGTTGGAAGTCGTGCTGCGCGACGACGAAGCCGGCGCCGTGGGCGAGGAAGAGGCGCGCGCGTTGATGGAGCGGCTGGGAGTTGCACCGGCGCAACTGGTCGAGGGGGCGTACGTCGACCTGATCGAAGGCCGGTAGAAAAAGGCGCGGCGCCCGCCGAAGCGGACGCCGCACCCGTCCCGTCGCAGGGACCCGGACTAGATGTCGATCATGTCCCGGCCGGAGCCGACCAGCTCAAGCTCGTCCTCGTCGAAGGCGATCACATGATCGACCTTCTTCGAGCGGGCCGGAGCCGGCTTGCGCGCGGGAGCCTGCGCCTGGGCCTTGGGGGCCTTCGGAGCGGAGGCAGCCTTGCGCATCGGCATGGCCGGCATCTTCGCCTGCGGGCCGTAGCCGGTGTTCTCGCCACCGACCATCGACTCGAGCTCGCGAACCATCGAGGACAGCTCCTCGGCCTGGCCCGACAGCTCCTCGCTGGCCGACGCGGTCTCTTCCGCGTTGGCAGCGTTGGCCTGCGTGATGTGGTCCATCTGGCCCACGGCCGTGTTGATCTGGGCATTGCCCTCGGCCTGCTCGTTGCTGGCCTTGGCGATGCCGGCCACCAGCTCGTTGACCTCGGCGGCCGCCGAACTGATCTCCGCCAGCGCCGCGCCCACTTCGCGGGTGATGGCCACGCCGTTGTCGGCGTTCTTGACCGACTCCTCGATCATCTGGGCCGTGTTCTTCGCAGCCTCGGCCGAACGCTGCGCCAGGTTGCGCACTTCCTCGGCCACGACCGCGAAGCCCTTGCCCGCCTCGCCGGCGCGCGCCGCTTCGACAGCCGCGTTGAGGGCCAGCAGGTTGGTCTGGAAGGCGATCTCGTCGATCGTCTTGATGATGCGCGCGGTCGAATCGCTCGACTTCTTGATGTCGTCGATGGCGGTGTTCATGCGCTGCATCGCGTCCACGCCGCGGTCGGCGCTGGACTTCGTCTGCGACGCCAGGGCATTGGCCTTGATGGCGTTCGCCGCGTTCTGGCGGGTCATCGCGGCCATCTCTTCCATGGAGGAGGAGGTTTCCTCGATGGCTGCCGCCTGGCGGCTGGCGCCGTCCGCGAGCGAGACGCTGGCCGACGACACCTGGCCGGCGGCGCTGGACGTCTGCTGCGAACCGGCGGTCAGGCCGCCGATGATCCGACGCAGCGGGCCGACGATCGAACGGGTGATCATCAGGGCTGCGAACACGCCGATCGCGATGCAGATCACCAGGCCGACCAGCAGGGTCAGCGACGAGGCGGTCAGGCTCGCCGAAGCCTCGTCGGCGATCTTGCGAGCGCCTTCGACGCCGGCCGCGGCGGTTTCCTGGGCCTGAGCCACGACGGCGTTGCCGACTTCGCCACGCTTGACGCCGACCGCCTGCAGGGCTTCCCAGTCCGTCAGGAATTCCTTCATCGCGGTGCGGTAGTCGTTGCCCGCCTTCTCGGTCGCCGCGATCTGCTCGATGTTGGCCGGATCGGCCGTGATCGCGCGCATTTCGTTGAACTTCGCGGCCATGGGATCGAACTTGGCGTCGGCGTCGATCATCAACTGGGGCTCACGCAGGGCCTGGGCCTTCCAGTTGGCGATGCGGACCGAGTTGCCGAGGTCGATCACGTCGTTGACCAGCGTGATCTTCTTCATGCGCTCGCGCAGCTTGGCGCCCTTGAGGCCGGCCGCGATGTCCTTGTCCATCTTGTCGTTCTGGTTCGCCAGGTAGGCATTGCAGTTGTCCATGAACGCAGCCGCCGACGTGTTCAGCGTCGTGCGGTTGTCGCCCAACTGGCCGATGAGGTCCTTGGTCTGCTTCAGCAGGCCTTCGTACTCGGTGACCGACGCCTGGGCCGCCTGCACGGCGGGCCCCAGCTTGACCAGGTGCTTGGCCTCAGTGGCCAGCTTGGCGCAGTCGTCCAGAGACTTGTTGACGTCGGCCAAGTTCTTGGTGCCCTCGTCGTAGTACTTCGGGTCCTCGCTCAGGCCGTAACTGCGGACCGCGAGCATCGTCACGTGCGACGCGCGCTCGACGTCCGTGCACAACTGCACTTCCGGCATGTATTCGGTAGCCAGGATGTTGGAGTTCTTCCGGACCATGTTCATGCTCACGACGCCCAGCGCGCCGAGGACGGACGCCAGACAGATCACCATCGCGAAGCCGAGGCTGATCTTAGCGCCGAGCTTCATGTTCTTCAGCATGGGTACGCTCCCTTCACACGGCCGTTCTTACGCGGCCGGCAGATGGTGATCACGCCGTAAGACAGAGATCCGCGATCTCGCTGGCAATGAGCACACGATTGATGTCGAGAAGCAGGGTGACGTGATCGCCGACCTTGCCGATGCCAAGGATGAATTCCGTGTCGACGCCCTGCCCGAAGGCCGGAGGATCCTGGATGTCGGCGGCGTTGAAGTACTGGACCTCGGAGACCTGGTCCACCAGGACCCCGATCTCGCGATCGCCGACGTGCGCCACGATGATGCACGTCTCGGCGGTGGCCTCGACTTCGTCCATGCCGAACTTCAGGCGCAGGTCAACCACGGGGATGACCGTGCCGCGCAGGTTGATGACACCCTTCACATGGTGCGGAGCCAGCGGGATGGCGGTGACGCCGATGATCCCGATGATCTCGCGAACCTTGAGGATCTCCAGCCCGTAATGGCCGGGACCCAGCTTGAAGGTGAGGTACTTGCCGGCCTTCTCCTGCGAGTTGGGCCGCACCGCCTCATTCTCCGTCATGTGATCCTCCTCATGCAGGGCGACCCCGTTGATCGCCACGATGCGTGCGCCCAGGGAGCCCGTCGCCGTCTTTCCGGCAGTGTCCACGCTGCCGATCCGGTGTCGGGCGCCCGCCCCAGGGCGTCACCTCTTCCGTGACCGTTTTCGGACGTACAACAGGGACATTTAGGGAATTTTTGGGAATTTTTGGAAATAACCCTCCCCAGCTAAGGATCACGCTAGCCGCCTTTCCTGATTGGCCCCTAAACGACTGTAGGCTGGTGCACCGCGAGCAGGCTCAGCAGGCGGCTGAAGTTCACCGGCTTGGCGAGGAAGGCGGCGGCGCCCGCCTCGAGGATGGTGTCGCGCACGTCCGGCGTGTCGTTGGCCGACATCGCGATGACCGTGGTGCCTGCGGAGTCGGGTCGCGCTTTCAGGCGGCGGCACACCTCGAACCCGTCGAGGCCGGGCAGGTAGATGTCCAGGAGCACGGTGTCCGGCTGCTCGAGGGCGACCAGCTCGCCGGCGCGGAATCCGTCCTGGGCCAGGAACACGTGCAGGTCCGGCCGCGCGGTCATCAACTGCAGGACGAGCCAGGGGCCGACCTGGGGGTCGTCCTCGACGACGAGGACCGTGTGCTGGCGCTCTGCCGGTCCTTCGGGCAACCGCATGCCGCTCGCGGCGAGGAATTGCTCGAGGTCGCCGGCCTCGACGCGCCGGTGACCGCCGGGAGTGCGCGTGGCGCGCAATTGCCCATGGTCGATCCAGTTGGCGATGGTCTGCGCGCTGACGCCGAGCATCGTGGCGACCTGGGTCGTGGACAGGACGGTCTTCATGGCAGGCTCCGGGCGCCACGGGACGTCGGCACGGTGAGAGGCTCCTGCAGTACGTTCTGGACCATGTCGACCAGCTCCCGCACCGCGAACGGCTTGGTCAGCAGTGGCCCCTGCAGCGCGATCGTCCGGCCGTCGTGGTAACCGGACATGTAGACCACCTTGTCCACGCGGCCGGTTGCGACCAGGTGCGACGCCATCTCATCGCCGCGCATCCCGGGCAACCCGATGTCGGTGATCAGGACATCGAAGCGCGGCCCTGATGCGATCCGGGCAAAGGCCTCTCCGGGTGAAGCGGCGATGACGACTTCCGCCCCGCCCCGGCGCAGGACGTCGGCCACGAGCTCACGGACGGGTTCGGAATCCTCCACCACCATGAATCGTCCCTTGAACTGTCCGGGAGCGCCGTTGACGGCGGCCGGCGTCGGCAGCACCGCCGGCGTGACTGCGGCAGCCGTCGCCGGGAGCACGATCGTTGCCGTCGTGCCCGCGCCAGGGCGGCTGCGCATCTCGACCGTGCCGCCGCTCTGCTCGGCGAAGCCCCGCACCATGGGCAGGCCCAGACCGGTGCCCTGTCCCTCGCCCTTGGTGGTGAAGAACGGCTCGAACACGTGCTCGAGGTCGTCTGCCCCGATGCCCTGGCCGTTGTCCTCGACCGACAGCGTGACCATGCCGGCGCCGGGCGCACCCGCGGGCGCTGCCCGGTTGGCGGTGCGCAGCACAAGGGTGCCGCCGCTGGTCATCGCATCGCGCGCGTTGATGATCAGGTTGACGACGGCTTGCTGCAGCGCGCCCGGGTCCACAGAGACGGGCCGCAGCCGGGGCGAGAGTTCCATGCGCACGCGGATCGTCTCGCCGATCAGCTTGCCGACCGGGTGGATGAGGTCGTGCACGAGGTTGTTGAGGTCCACTTCCCGCGGCGCCAGGTTGCGCCTGCGGCTGAACGCCAACAGGTGCCCGGTGGTGGACGAGGCCCGTTCGGTGGCGCGTCTGATTTGGCCGAGCGGCGGGCGCAGGGGGCTGTCCTCGGGTGTCTGGGCCAGCAGGAGGTCGCAATAGCCCGAGATGACCGTCAACTGGTTGTTGAAGTCGTGCGAGACGCCGGCGGCAAGGCGCCCGAGCGCATCCATCTTCTGGGCCTGCCAAAGCTGGGCCTCCAGGCGCCGCCGCTCAGAGACGTCGGCTGCGACCCAATGCGTGACCTCGACGGCGCCCTGTTCGTCCAGGCCGCCACGGCCGACGCAGAAAACGGTCACGGCCTGGCCGTCGGCGCCGTGGACCCCGCACTCGATCTGCTCATCGCAACCCGCCTGGATGCGGGTGCGCGCGGCGGCGAAACCTTCGACGTGCCCTTCGCGCAGATGGTCGGCAAAACGTTGGCCATCGACCTGCTCGCGGGTCAGCCCCAGCAGGTCCAGCCAGGCGGGGTTGGCGTCCACATAGCGGCCGTCGCGGTCCAGGCCGAAGTAGCCGATCGGCAGCTGCTCGTGCAGGCGACGGAAGCGGCGTTCGCTCTCGCGCAGTTGGTTCACGCGCCGCTTGTCCTCGGTAATGTCGGTGGCGATCCCGCACATGCCGACGGGCACGCCATGCTCGTCGTGCACGAGCGATGTCCGGCAGTGCAGCAGGGCCGCCGAGCCGTCGGCGGCGATGTTGACGACCTCGCCCTGCCAGGAGCCTTCCGTCGTGGTTTTCTCGACGATCTCCTGTTGGGTCGCGCCGCGCTCCGGATCCTCGCCGAGGTCGGCGACGCTGCCGCCGATCAGGTCCTCGCGGCGCCGGCCCAGCGACTGGCACGCGGCGTTGTTGACGTAGACGATGGTTCCCCGCAGGTCGGTCACGGTCACGCGGTCCTGGATCTGGTCCAGCACCATCGCCTTGAAGGCGACGTCGGTCTCGGCGCGGTGCAGCCGCGTGATGTCCTGGAGCGACAGCAGTACCTGCGGTTGTCCGTCGATCGTCACCGGAGCCGCCGAGACCAGCACCCGCTTCAGTTCGCGTCCGTCCGGGCCCTCGACCGGCAGGGTCACGGCCAGCCCGCTGACGACCGTGCCGTCTTCCAGCACGCCGCGAACGGCCAGGCGCAGCTCGCAGGCGGCGCAGTCCGGCCCGTAGCCACAGCCGCGCTCGTCGTCCAGGTGGTTCAGGCAACCGAGCGCGGCGCCGCCGACGCGGTTGATCACGTCCTCCCGCGGCACACCGGCCATTCGGGCAACGGCCCGGTTGGCCTTGGTGACGCGGCGTTCGGCGTCAAGCAGCAGGATGCCGACCGGCACCTGGGCATGGATGGTTTCCAGTTCGTTCGACTTTGCGAGGCGTTGCTGTTCGGACTGGACGCGGGCGGTCACGTCGGCGATATGGATCGCGAGGCGCGTGACCCGGCCGGCGTCGTCGCGGATGGGGCACACGCGGTGCTCGAGGTAGCGGCCGTTCAATTCGTCGGTGAAGGTGACGGGTTCGCCCGAGCGCAGGACATCCGCCGCGATCCGGCGCCGGTGGTCGACAACCTCCGGCGGCAGCATGTCGTAGACGCACCGGCCCACGACACTGTCCCGCGTACGCCCGAACTGTCCGGCCCCTGATTCGTTGATCATCAGCACGGTACCGTCGGGCGCAAGGAGCGCCACGGTCTCGTCCAGCGAGTCGACCAGGTCGAACATGAGGTTGTCCGGGTTCAACTCGCTGGTCATCGTCGACTCCGGGTCCGCGCCAACGGGGCAGGGCGGCGCCGTTAGCGGGCGCCACCAGACCCGGCTGACTAGCACGTTCCGTGCGCGGCGCAGCGGCGAAGGCGCCTGGCTTCAAGTGGGCCAATTGCAGCTTGTTATGGTTGCATTGGGGGAGGTCGGCGACGGCCGGTGGCCGAAGACGGCGCGGCACGGATGCCCAGCGATGAGACGACTTTGCCTACCCGCTAGCCGATCATGTCGTCGTCCAGTTCGGCCAAAGGCAGGAAGACCCGGAAGGTCGAGCCCTTGCCAGGTTCGCTGGACACCTCGATGCGCCCGCCGTGGTCCGAGACGATCCCGTGGCTGATCGACAGCCCGAGCCCGGTGCCCTTGCCTACGTCCTTCGTGGTGAAGAACGGGTCGAAGATGTGCTGCATGATTTCCGGCGTCATGCCGCAGCCGGTGTCGGACACGGCGAGCTCGACCGCGCTTTCGTGCGCCTGCGTGCGGATCGTGATGGTCCCGCCGGACGGTCCCATGGCATGGGCCGCATTGACCAGGATGTTCATGATCACCTGGTTGACCTGGCCGGCGTGGCACAGGACCGGCGGCAGGTCGGCCAGGTCCTTCTCCACCTTGCACGAGTACTTGAGCTCGTTCCAGACCATGCGGATCATGGCCTCGACGCCTTCGTTGAGGTCATGGGGAATCTTTTTGAGCGAATCGTCGCGCGCGAAGCTCTTCAGGTTCTGGACGATGTCCGCCACCCGCGTGGTGCCCTCGACCGATTCCCGCAGGACCACGTCGAGGTCACCCAGGACATAGTCGAGGTCTTCTTCCGCCAGCGCCTCGGTAAGCTCGTCGATGACGACGTCGCGCTGCGGGTCGCTTTCCGACATCTCGGCCAGCTTGCGGTAGAGCAAGAGCAGCGTGCGCAGGAAGTCCGTGTACTGGGAGATCGTGGCCAGATTGCTGGTGATGTAGCCGATGGGGTTGTTGATCTCGTGCGCGACGCCGGCCGCCAGCTGGCCGATGCTGGCCATCTTCTCCGACTGGATGATCGCGTCGCGCTGGGATTCCAGGCGCTCGAGCGCGTCTTCCAGGTGGACGTGCGACTGCCGCAGCTGCTCCTGGACCGCGCTGATGTCGCCGATGTCCACGAAGCTCAGGAGCACGACATTGCGTTCGCCGAACTCGAGCACGACGGCCGACAGGATGACGGGGATACGCGACCCGTCGCTGCGCTGGAGCGCGGTCTCGTGCCGTTCCAGGCGGGTCGCGCCGCCCCGGAGGGCCTCGAACACCTCGCCGAACCCGTGGATCGCGGCCGAGCGCCCGCAGAGGTCGTCGGCGGCGGCGCCGATGATCTCGGCGGCCGCCGGGTTGAAGTCCATGATGCACTCGGTCCGGGCGTCCGCGATGAGCAGGCCCGTCTGGGCGGCATGGAACAGCGCGCGGGAGTAGCTCTCGCTGTCCTCGAGCGAGCGCAGGGACGATTCACGGCGGTCCCGTTCAATCCCGACGGCGGGCGTTTCCGCATCCGACGACGGCGGGGCGGCTGTTTCCAGGCACTGTGGCTGAATGGTAACCAAGTACGTCTCCTTTCGGGGGCCATGCGGGATTCCCCGATGACTCAAGGTGTCGGCAGATGCGGCCGAACATTGAGTGTAGCCCGTATTCGCAGGCCGCCGCAGGCGCCGCCCGGGAGGCGTGTTTGAGGACGAAAGCCGTACTGCCGCGCGTGTTGTGCGTGGACGACGAAATACGCGTCCTCAATGCCATCGAGCGCACCCTGCGGGACAAGCTCGACCTGACGATGGCGTCGAGCGCCGCGCAGGCGCTGGCGACCCTCCGCGAAACCAGGGAGCCCTTCCAGGTCATCGTCTCGGACATGCGCATGCCCGAGATGAACGGGATCAACCTCCTGATGCACGTGCGGCGCGAATTCCCGGACGTCGTCCGGGTCCTCCTGACGGGATACGCCGACCTCGACGTCGTGGTGCGGGCCGTGAACGACGGCAACATCTTCCGTTTCCTGGCCAAGCCGTGCTCGATGGCCGACCTGCTCGATGCGGTGCGCGCCGCCGTCCGCCAGAACAACCTGATCTGCGCCGAGCGCGTCCTGCTCGAGCAGACGGTCAAGGGCAGCATCGACGCCATGAGCGGGATCCTTGCCCTGGCCAGCCCGACCCTGTTCGGCCGCGGTTCGCGCGTGAAGAACCTGGCGGAGCTGATGTGCGCCGAGGCGGGCATCGCGTTCGACTGGCAGCTGCAGGTTTCGGCGCTCCTTTCGCAGATCGGACGCATCACGCTGCCGGACACCATCGCCGCCAAGCTGGCGACGGGCGAGCCGCTCACCGATCAGGAGGCGGCGATGGTGCAGCGCGTGCCCGAGGTCACGTACAACATCATCTGCAGCATCCCGCGCCTGGACGAGGTCCTCATGGCCATCCAGTTCATGGACAAGAACTTCGACGGGACGGGCTCGCCGCGCGGGAAGATCTCGGGGGAGGACATTCCCGTCGCGGCGCGCGTCCTGAAGCTCGCGAACCGCATCGAGGAATTGCAGGGCCGCGGCTACTCCGCCCGGCGCGTGCTGGACTCGCTGCGCGTCGAGGTCGGCGCCTACGATCCCCGGCTCCTGAAGGCGTACGAAGCCGTCGCCGACATGGCGGAGGAACGCGCGGGTCCCCGCGGGCTGCTCATGCACGAATTGCGGATCGGCATGGTGATGGTGGAGCCGGTGTGGTCGCGGGCGGGCGTCATGCTGGTGGCGGCGGGGCAGGAGGTCACCGAGGGCCTTCTCGGCCGTATCCAGAACTATCACGACACGGTCGGCATCGCGGTGCCGCTGTGGATCCGGCCCGCCGCCGTGGCCGACGAACCGAGGCCCCGATTCGTGCTAGAAGACCAGCTCACCCACTGAGAAGACCATCGGCAGGCTGCTGCAGTGCGCGCGCCACGAGGCCGGAACCCGCCGCACGTCTCCCGGCTGCGGCACGATGACCCGCGCCCCCGACCCTGCCAGCACCGGCTCGAGCCGCGCCAGCTGCTCGGGCGAGTAGCTCACCACATCGAGGATGACGAGGGCCGGGTCGCGTTGCGGGCCGGCAGCCAGCCAGGGGGCCGCCTCCGCCGGTTCGTAGCCGTTGCGCTCCGCCAGCCTTTCCAGCCACTCGCCGCGACGGACATCGTTCGCCAGGACCACGACCGGCAGGCCGTTGGGCGGGAACATTCCGAAGGATTCCGAAGTCCAGTCGAGGTCGAGGTCGCCGACGCCGAGGACGGCCCGCGCCTCGTCGAAGCGCGCCGTGATGGTCGGCAGCATCCCGACGACGGCGACGGGGTTGCTCCGCAGCGCCGTCGAGAGCGCCACCACGTCGGCGGTGACGTCCGGCGACTCGCCGATGTCGCCCTGCAGCCGCGCCAGGCGGTCCGCGAGCGCGACGACCGTCAACTGGGGCGAGGTCGCGTTCAGGCACGCACCTTCGCTGTGGTGCAGGCGCACGCACTCGATCAGGGGGGACGGCAGTTTCCAGTGCTGCAGGACCAGTCGGCCGGCGCGGCAGTGGTCCATGCCGATGGCTGTGCGCTCGCGCTCGGGGTCGCCGAGGATCCCGTCGGCAAAGGCCTTTTCGCATTCCTGCGGCAGCGCGATCGCGAGGATCAGGTGGCCGATGTCGTGCAGGAGCCCGGCCACGAACGCTTCCTCCGGCTCGGGCAAGCCGAATTCGCGCGCCAGGACCTCCGCGCCCGCCGCCGTCGCGAGGGCGTGCTGCCAGAAGACCTGGCGCCGCTCGGCCGGCAGGCCCTGCCCGATGCTGTCGACGACCGAGAGGCTCACCGCGAGGCTGCGCAAGGCAGCGTGGCCAAGGATGACGACCGCCTGCGAGATCGTCCCGACACGGCCGGGCATGCCGTAGAACGAGGAATTGACCAGGCGCAGGATCTTGCCGGCCAGGGCCTGGTCGGCGCTCAGGACGCGCGTGATATCGTCCGCGGAACTCTCCGGTTTGCGCATGACGGACATGAGCTCCCGGATCACCAGCGGCAGGGGCGGCAGTTCGCGGACGCGTCCAAGCACGAGTTCACGGGGATCCTGGGCGACGTGTGCCATGGCTAGTCACCCTCAAGCAGGAGGACGCAGCCTCGCGGCGCGGCGGGATCGCCCAGCAGGGCGACATGGGCCTGCATCGTGCCGCCGTCGCATTCCACGGTCGCTGTTGCATCGTCCCCCGACGCGAAACAGGCCGTAATTGCCGAGACGGCTGCTTCCGAGAGGACCTCGGAGATGTCCGTCCCCGGGAGCGTGGTCGCGAGCGCCGGCACCAGGCGCCGCGCGGCGCCGTTGGCGATGACCAGTTCGTGGTCGCGGCTGATGCCCAGCACCGCGCGCGGCAGGCATTCCAGGACATCCTGCGCGCAGGCCAGCGAACGCGTGCGCTCGGCCACGGCGGTCTCGAGCCGCAGGTTGAGCGTTTCCATCTCGATGACCTGCTTGGCCGACAGGTCCGACAGCCGGCGGTTTTCCTGCAGGATGTGGTAGTGCTCCATGCACTGGCGCAGGATCTGCTTCAGCTCGTCGTCGTTCCATGGCTTGCTGACGAAGCGGTAGACGCCGCCGCTGTTGATCGCCTCGACGATGATGCTGGCTTCGGCATAGCCCGACAGGATGACGCGCACCGTGGCGGGGCTGATTTCCTGGACCTTGTGGAGGAACTGCGACCCGGTCATGACGGGCATGCGCTGGTCGGAGACAACGAGGTGCACGTCCTCGTGGGCGATGATCTCGAGGCCTTCCTCTCCGCTGTTGGCGGTGAGGATGCGGTACGGTTCCTTGCGGAGCGCGCGCTGGAGCGCCCGCAGGATGGGTTCCTCGTCATCAACGAACAGAACCGTCGGCTCGGTCATGCGGACTCCCTCGCGTCGCGGCGATCGACGCTGAATGGTTATCGGCAGAATCGGCCCGGGCTTGACGGGCGCTGGTCGTGCGCCGTGGCGGGAATCGAACGGCTGGGGACATCGGCCACCAAGACGTTCGGCAGCAAGGAGTTGGGCGACGACAGTCGCCCGTAGCGCGCTGCTCAGCCGTCCAGCGCCAGCCCGTTCGAGGCGATCACGTCGCGGTAGAAACGCCCGCTGTCCTTGATGGTGCGTTCCTGCGTGGCGAAGTCCACCTGCACCAGGCCGAACGTCTTCGCGTAGCCGCAGGCCCACTCGAAGTTGTCCAGCAGTGACCAGGCGAAGTAGCCGCGCACGTCGACGCCGTCGGCGATCGCGTCGCGGACGGCCGAGAGGTGGCCGCGGAAGTAGTCGACGCGGGGGCGGTCGGCCACGCGGCCGTCCTGGTCGGCGCGCGGGTCGGCGAACGCGGCGCCGTTTTCGGTGATGTAGACGGGCAGGTCGCCGTAGCGCGCCTTGATCCAGCCCAGCACCTCGCGCAGGCTTTCGGGCCGCACTTCCCAGCCGGTCTCGGTGTAAACCGCGCCGGGCTGTCGCACGGGCGCGGCGCCCACGGGTACGGCCGCGGCATCGGCCCGGTTGACCGAACGCGTGTAGTAGTTGAGGCCCAGGAAGTCGATGGGTTCGGTGATCAGCGCGAAATCGTCGGCCGGGAAGGTCGGCCAGTTCGCGCCGAAGATGTCGCGCATCTCGTCGGGGTAGCGGCCCTTCACCAGCGCGTCCAGGTACCAGCGGTTCATGTAGGCGTCCGCGCGCCGGGTGGCTTCCCGGTCGGCCGGGCGATCGGAGGCCGCGTCCTTGGGCTCCAGGTTCACGACGACGCCGACCTGCCCGCGCGCCTCGGCCCGCAGGCAGCGCACGGCCAGGCCGTGGCCGCGCAGCAGGTTGTGGGCGGCCAGGGGCGCCAGGGCCAGGTCGCGCTTGCCCGGCGCGTGCACGCCGAACACGTAGCCGCCGTCGACGACGACCCACGGCTCGTTCAGCGTCATCCAGTGGTCGATGCGGTCGCCCAGTCGCGCACACACGACGCGGGCGTAGTCGGCGAACCACTCCGCGCAGTCGCGGTTGGCCCAGCCGCCGCGCTCGTCCAGCGCCTGCGGCAGGTCCCAGTGGAAGAGCGTGGGCCACGGCTGGATGCCGGCGGCGAGCAGGCCGTCGACCAGGCGGTCGTAGAAGTCGAGGCCCGCCTTGTTGACCCGGCCCGTGCCTTCGGGCAGTACGCGGCTCCAGGACAGGCTGAACCGGTAGGACTGCAGGCCCAGTTCGCGCATCAGCGCGATGTCGTCGCGCCAGCGGTGGTAATGGTCGCACGCCACATCGGCGTGCTCGTTGCCGGACGTGCAGCCGGGCGTGTGCGCGAAGACGTGCCAGTTGCTCGGGCCGGCGCCGTCGGCCAGCGGCGAGCCCTCGATCTGGTAGGCCGAGGTCGCGGCGCCCCACAGGAAGCCGTCGGGGAAGGCGCCGTTCATCGGGGATCTCCGCCATGGCCGAGGGTGATGTGCACGCGGTGATGCCCGCCGTCGCGCCGCAGGGGCAGGCGGGCCCGGCCGTCGCAGGGCGCCAGTTCCTGGCCGTCGACCGTCACGGCGACCACGGCGGCGCTGCAGTCGTCAGGATTCTCCACCGTGATGTCGTAACGCGTGCCGTCGCCCGGCAGGCGCCAGGTCACGGTGAAACGCGGCCAATCGTCGGGCACGCACGGCGCGACCACCAGCAGCTGGCCGCCTTCCAGGCGCAGGCCCAGCACCGACTCGAGCGCCACGCGCTGCAGCCAGCCTGACGATCCCGTGTACCACGTCCAGCCGCCGCGGCCCACGTGCGGCTCGGCGCCGTAGACGTCGGCGGCCACCACGTAGGGCTCGACCAGGTAGCGAGCGACCTGTTCCGGGGTCGCGGCGTGCAGGATGGGGTTGATCAGGTCCAGCAGCGCGGCCGCGCGGTCGCGGCGGCCCAGTTCGGCCATCGCGCGCACGACCCAGGTGGCCGCGTGCGTGTACTGGCCGCCGTTCTCGCGGACGCCGGCCACGTAGCCGCGGATGTAGCCGGGATCGCGCGGCGTGTCGACGAAAGGCGGGGTCAGCAGGCGGACCAGCCGCTCGTCGTCGTTGATGAGCTGCTTCTCGACCTCGTCCATGGCCTGCGCGGCGCGGGCGGGCGGCGCAACCTTCGACAGCACCGACCAGGCCTGTGCCAGGGCGTCGATGCGGCATTCGCGGTTGTCGCGCGAGCCCAGCGGCGCGCCGTCGTCATAGTAGCCGCGCCGGTACCAGTCGCCGTCCCAGCCGGTGTCGTTCAGGGCGGCGGCCAGGCGGGCGCGGTGCGCGCGGTAGCGGTCGGCGCGCTCGCGATCGCCGCGCTGCTCGCACAGGGGGGCGAAGGCGTCGATGATGCTCACCAGGAAGAAGCCCATCCACGTGCTCTCGCCGCGGCCCTCGCGCCCGACGCGGTTCATGCCGTCGTTCCAGTCGCCGGTGCCGAACAGGGGCAGGCCGTGGGCGCCCACCTTCAGCGAGCGGTCCAGCGCGCGGCAGCAGTGCTCGAAGACGCTGCCCCGCTGCCCGCTGTCCGTCACGTGGACGAAGACCTCATCCTCGCCGTCTGGCAGCAGCGGCGCGGTCACCCAGGGCGCGCTCTCGTCGAACACCGCCACATCGCCGGTCTGGGCGGCGTATTCGCAGGCGATGTACGGCAGCCACAGCAGGTCGTCGGCGAAGCGTGTGCGGATGCCGGCTTCCAGCGGCGGGTGCCACCAGTGCAGCACGTCGCCCTCGACGAACTGGTGCCCGGCGTGCAGCACGACCTGCCGGCGGGTCAATTCGGGCCAGTACGGCAGCAGCGACAGCGAATCCTGCAGCTGGTCGCGGAAGCCGAAGGCGCCGCCCGACTGGTAGAACGCCGAGCGGCCGCGCACGCGGCACGACAGCGTCTGGTAGCCGAGCCAGCCGCCGAGCATCAGGTCGAGCGCCGGCGACGGCGTGGTGACGGACAGGGCGCCCAGGCCTTCGCGCCAGAAGTCGCAGGCCTGCTGCCAGGCGGCTGCGCAGGCGGTGGGCGTCGCGAGGGCCGCGGCCACGGCCAGCGCGCCTGCGTCGCCCCGTTCCTGGCCCAGGAGGAAGGTGACCCCGGCGGTGCCGCCGGCCTCCAGTTCCACCACGGCCTGCAACGCGAAGCAGGCGTCCAGCCCGGCGCCGGTGCGGCCGTCGAGCGTCGGCGAAGCCAGGGCCAGCGGGTTCGCGGCGTCGCGGTCGGGGCCGAGGAACGTGGCGCGATCGCCGCTCGCGTACACGGCCGTCACGTGCGCGTCGGGCACCACGGCGGCGAAGGCCACGTGGTCGGCGAACGCGCCTGCGGTCCGGTTGCGGGCCAGCAGGGCGCCGCTGTTCGCATCCCGAGAGGTGACCACGAAACGGCCGCTGCCGGTCGGCTCGTCGCCGAGCACGAGCCGGCTGTAGGCGAACAGCGACAGGCGCCGGGGCGAGCCGCCCGTGTTGGTCACGCGGACACGGCTCAGGCGCACCGGCCGGTCACGGTCGACGAAGACCGTGGTCTCGATCGCAAGGTTGTCGGCCTGGCGCCGCCAGGTGGTGTAGCCGAAGCCGTGCCGCACCTCGCAGGCGCCGCCGCCGGGCACCGGGCCGCCCAGGCAGGACAGCCGGGTGCCGCTCGCGTCGTCGCGCAGGTAGAGCGCCTCGGCGGGCGGGTCCAGGACCGGGTCGTTGCTCCACGGCGTCAGGCGGTTCTCGCGGCTGTTGTCGCACCATGCCGAGCCGAACGCCGTCTCGCTGACGATGCAGCCGAGGCGGTCGTTGGCGATCACGTTGGTCCAGGGCAGCGGCGGCAGTGCCAGCCGGCCGGCCCCGTCGGGCGACAGGCGGATGACGTACTCGCTGCCGTCGGCGCTGAAGCCGCCCAGTCCGTTGGCGAACTGCAGGACCTCGTCGCTGCTCATGACGCCGGCGGCGGCAAGGGGGGGCGGGACCGCGGGCGCCGGCATAGGCCGGGCGAAGGCAGGCAGCACCAGGGGACCGGCGACCACGAGGCGGGCCACGGTGTCGAGCAGGTCGAGCGTCACGTCGTCGAGTGTTTCGACATCGAGTCGCGTGACACCGGGCGATGTGAGGCCACCGGTTCCCGCCCGGCCGATCACCGCGAGTTGGATGGGCAGCCCCAGGTCGCGCCACATGGCGTGCATCGCGAGCAGGCGGCGGGCGGTCGCATTGTCGGTGTGTTCCTCGCGCAGGACGACAAGGGCGTCGTTGCCCGGCAGTCCCAGGCCGGCCAGGGTTGCCGGGGAACCCGACGCGCGGGCGATGACCTCGGGCGCGGCGCGCAGCGACGGGTCGCCCGCCAGGATGGCGGCGGCCAGGGCGCGCGCTTCGGCGTCGTCCTGCGGTTGCCAGTCGCGCCGGGCCAGGTCGGCCGCGGCAACCGACTGTGCGGCGGCGAAGGCGGCCTCGCACGCGTCGTCATCGCCGGCCAGCGCGGCCAGTTCCAGCGCCGCGCTGCGGTCGGCGCCCACGCCCAGCAGCACGAAGAAGGTCGCCTGGCCGCCGGGGGCCACGTCGGCTTCGCGCCTCAGGCTGAACAGCGGGTCCAGCACGTTGCCGGTCGTCCCCGCCAGGAGGGCGCCCGCATCCAGCATGGCGGGCTCGTCGCGGTGGCGACCCCGGCCGCGCCAGCGCAGGCGGTCGGTTTCCCATTGCAGCGGCCCGACCGCAGTCACGCCTGCGGACGCGGACACCGCAAGCGCGTGCACGAGCACCGGCCAGTTGTCCTGCGGCGAGCGCGGTCGGCGCCGCGCCACCAGCGCGCCCAGTTCGGGCACGGCTTCGGTCTGCACGAAGAGCTTGGAAAAACCGGGGTGCGAAGCGTGGGCCAGCGGGTCGTTGAGGACCACTTCGGCCAGCGTCGTGATGTCCACGCGGCGAGGCCCGGTCCCACGGTTGGTGAACGTGACCCGGCGCAGTTCAGCCTGATGGCCCGGCACCACGCAGAGGTCGAGCGCGACCCTCAGGTCGCCGCGGTCTTCGCTGTAACAAATGAGGCCGGGCACAGCGAACGGCCCCTCGCCCGCAGGGTCGGCCCCCACCCGGAACCGGGTCCCGCCGTCGATGCCTCCATATATAAGGAGGCCGTCGCACGTCCCGGATTCCGACCAGGTCCCTCCTGTCAGGACGAGGTTTCCGGCCCGCGAGCCGCCGGTACCATCTCCTCGCATAAAGACGGTGTAACCGTTTTCACGAGCGGGGGTTGGCGCACCCAGCAAGCTGCCATCAAAAGGGAACCCACTCCCGGCGGGGGTGGGGTGATATACAGGATTCCGCAAGCTTTGGTGCCTCCCGGCGGCGGCGGCCGGCGCGACTCAGCGCCGGGTGCCCGCGAATGCTACGCTGCCGGTGACCCGTTTGTCAAAGACGGCTTGACAGGTCGGGCCAAGTATGAAACCGTTTACATCGGGAGCGGACGACGGAGTGTCTGCACACCATGAGGAACCCCGCGGAAGCCGCAGGACCGGCGCGCGGGGCCATCGGCGGGAGCCATCCGCTTGGCCACGATTCGCGACGTCGCCCGCGCCGCCGGGGTTTCCATCGCCACCGTTTCGCGGGTCTTCAACGACCACACGCTGGTCAATCCCGAGACGGCCAGTCGCGTGCTCGAGATCGCGACCAAGCTGGACTACTGGCCCAATGGCGCCGCGCAGAGCCTGACCACCCGCCGCACGCAGACCCTGGGCGTGATGCTGCCCGAACTCTTCGGCGAATTCTATTCCGAGGTCATCCGCGGCATCGACCGCCAGTCGCGCGCCCACGACTACCAGATCCTGCTCTCCAGTTCGCATTCCAACGGCGAAGAGGTGCTCATCGCCGGTCGCGCCATGCTCGGTCGCATCGACGGGCTCATCATGATGGCGCCGGACGAGGCGTCGATCGAGACCGTCGAGCGCGTGCGGCGCCGCGTGCCTGTCGTGCTGCTGAACCCGCGCATCGAGGTGGAGGGCTGCTGTTCGGTGGCCTTCGAGAACTTCAGCGGCGCCCGTGCCGCCGTCACGCACCTGATCGGACTCGGGCATCGTGACATTGCCATCATCACCGGGCCCCCAGGCAACGTCGACGCGGAGGAACGCCTCCGCGGTTTTCGTCGTGCCCTGGCCGACGCGGGCATGGACCCGGACGCGGCCGCCGTCATCCCCGGTGATTTCCGGGAATCGGCAGGCTACGAAGCCGGCGTGGCCCTCCTGGCGCGGAAGCCCCGGCCCACGGCCGTGTTCGCCGCCAACGACGGCATGGCCGTCGGTCTGCTGGCGGCCCTCGCTGCGGCCGGCAAGCGCGTTCCGCGCGATATTGCCGTCGTGGGTTTCGACGACATCGCGATGGCGGCCTACCTGAATCCGCCGCTCACGACGGTCAGCGTCGACGCCTGCGGGCTCGGCCATCGCGCCGTGGACTTGATGATGGGCGCGATCGAGAGCGGGCCCACGGGCGGCAGCCTGAGGCAGCAGTTGCCGGCGGTGCTCGTGGTGCGGCAGTCGTGCGGTTCGGCGACTGCAGGGACCGGCCTGCTGGAGCAGACGGCCGGCAGCAGCGGGGGAACGGTGAGGCGCGGGCGGAAATAGTTCACGACACCGGACAGGAGCTCGGGGGGAACATTCGGATAAGCAGGATGCGACGCAGGCGGCCACTCGCTGGAAGCGGAACCGCGGAACTGACACCTTGGAGGAGGTAGCAACATGAAGAAATGGATCACGGCCCTGCTGGTAGGCGGGGTGGTTGCGGTGGCGGCGCTGCCTGCCCTGGCGCAGGCACCGCGGGCGGACGCAATCTGGGCGCGGGCGGCGCAGGCCAACATCACGCTCGACGGCGTCCTGAACGAGGCTGACTGGGCGGGCGCCCAGTCCTGGACCATCGACTACGGTGTGGATGCGGGCATCCCCGGCAGCGGTTGGAAGACCGAGGCCGGCTGGGATCCCCCGGCCAACCCGACGCACGCGGTGGTCAAGTTCCTGACCCGCGGCAACCAGCTCTACATGGGCGTCGAGGTCGCCGACAACTCGGTGGGCGGCAGCGCGTCGTTCAACCGCTTCGACGGCTTCCTGATGGGCCTGAAGGACAAGTCGTCGGGCGGCCAGCCGAAGCCCGTGCTGGAGTACCTGTACTCCTGGTGGCATGACGAGCATCTCGACCCGCAGCCGGCCGGGCAGCTGCCCGGGTTCATCGGCGCCTGGGCCGAGCTGCCCCACGGTTCGCCGCGGACCGCGGCGCAGATCGCGGCCTGGGATGCGGCCACGGTCGTTCACGGCACGTCCAACAGCGACACGACGCCCGACACGGGCTACACGGTCGAGATGCGCTTCGACCTGTCGGTCCTGGGCTACGACGTGACCCAGCCCGCCGGCGATACGGTCGAGTTCAACCTCTCGATCTACGACTGCGACGGCTTCTGGCCGATCAGTCCCGTCACTTTCAGCACGAACCGCGTGTGGTGGCAGGGACCCTGGGGCAACGACACCTGGTACAACGAAGTGCGTGTCATGGGACGCCCCGACGTGACGACGGTGTCCGGTCCGGCGCCGGCCATCGCCCCGGACCTGACCATCCCCACCATCGACGTCCTGCCGACGATGGACGGCGCGCTGACCGAGCCCGTGTGGTCGAGCGGCACCCCGTACGCCCTGAACATCCGGTGGGACGATGCCGCCCTGCGGGCGACGTATCCCGGTGTCGGGCCGCTGCGCGCGGGCCAGTACCAGCCGAACGTGAACGGCGGCGCCGCGTTCGTGATCGACCCCGCCGACGCGACGATCAAGATGTACCACCGCGGTTCGAAGCTGTACCTGGGCTTCGACGTGCGTGACGCAGTCGTCCAGTACCATCCGGACATCAACCGCTGGGACGGCGCCATCGTCACGATCAACGATCGTGTGTTGCGCGGCCCCGACCGCACGCTGCTGGGCAAGCGCCTGTCGTTCCAGATCGCGCAGAACGGCACCGCGCTTGCGCAGGACGACCTGCTGAGCATGGTGACCGCCGGCACCGCCCGCGTGGCGGCGCACATGAACGCCGGCACGACGGTCGACACGCTGGGCACGCAGATGGACAACGGGTACCAGGTCGAGATGGAACTGGACCTGACCGCGCTCGGCTATCCCGCCAACCTGGGCGACGGCGCCCTGTTCATGGGCATCAACCTGTTCGACGGCGACAGTTTCCAGGTCGCGTCCGACAGCTACGGTACCCGGACGTGGTGGCAGCGCGAGTGGCAGGGCACCTGCTGCCCGGCGGCGGTCTACCTGCAGCCTTCGTACATCAGCGGCGTCGGGCCGTGGACCCCGGGCGGCGACTATGCGCGCCTGCTCGGGAGCCTGAACCCGTCACCGCGGCCGGAAGTGTCGTTCGCGATCCCGGATCGCAACCTCGTGAAGCTCGAGGTCTACGATGTGCGCGGCCGCCTGGTCGAGCGCCGTGACCTGGGCGACATGGGTGAGGGCGACGCGAGCGTGCCCCTGTTCGCGAACGGGGAAGCGGCCGCGGGCGTGTACCTGTACCGCGTGCAGTTCATCAACCCGTCGACCGGCCAGGTGCGCGGCACGTTGACCGGCAAGACGCTGTTGATCAAGTAGGGACGACGAGTCTGACGAAGATCGACGAATAGAGGATCGGCGGCCGACCGCCGCGCCGGGCCCCGGGGGCTCCGGCGCGGCGGCGACACCGCCCGGGGACGGATCGACCGGAGGCGGATCACAGGTGTTGCAGCCCCTTCACAAGTCGCGTGCGCTGGCGTTGCTGCTGGGCAGCCTGCTGCTGCTTGCCGCATTGCCCCTGCAGGCCGGCACCACCGGTACGCTGGCCGGCCGCGTGATCGACGCGGGCGGGAAACCCGTCGTCGCCGCCACCGTCCTGGTGACGGGAACGCGCCTGGGCGCGTATACCGATGCCGAGGGCAAGTTCCTGATCCTGAACGTGGCTCCCGGCACGTACGTGGTGAAGGCCAGTCGGCTCGGTTTCAATGCCGTGACCATGAGCGAGGTCGTCGTGTCGGCCGACAACACGATGCGCCTGGACTTCAAGATGGGCGACACCAACCTCAAGACCGAGGAAGTGGTGATCGTCGCCGAGCGGCCGCCCGTGGACCTGAAGGTCACCAGTTCGCAGGCCACCATGACGACGCAGGAGATCGAAGAGCTGCCGGTCCAGAGCCTGGACGATGTCGTGAACCTGCAGGCGGGCGTGGTCGACGGCCACTTCCGCGGCGGCCGCAGCGGCGAGGTGCAGTACCAGGTCGACGGCGTCAGCATCAACAACGCTTTCGACAACAAATCGAGCCTGAATGTCGACCGTTCGCTGCTGCAGGAAGTGCAGGTCATCAGCGGCACGTTCGACGCCGAGTACGGCCAGGCCATGTCGGGTGTGGTCAACGCCGTGCTGAAGCAGGGCGGCGAGGAATACAAGACCGAGGGCGAGATCTACCTGGGCGGCTTCCGGTTTTCGGATGGCGGGAACCGGCGCAGGGTCGATGCCACGAGCCACCTGGCCGGGACGAACAACTTCCAGGCGACGCTGAGCGGCCCGCTGCCGTCGGACAAGACGAACTTCCTGGTCAGCGGCCGCTACTACCATTGGGAGGACTACGTCCGGGGCCTGCGGGTCTACAATCCGTCGGACGGTTTCCCGGGCCACCCCGACACCCCGTTCATCGCGAGCGGCGACCGCGCGCAGATGCCCCTCGGCTACACGGACGAATGGTCCGGCGTGGCCAAGCTGACCAGCAATGCCCTGGCCAACACGAAAATCAGCTACCAGATGCTGGTGAACCGTCGTGAGAGCCGGCCGACCATCTGGCAGTTCCGCTACCTGCCTGACGCGGTGTCCATCCAGCGCACGCTGTCGGTCGCCCAGGGATTCGACGTGACCCACACGCTGGGGCCCTCGACGTTCCTCGACTTCAGTGCGCGGCGGAATTCGTTCGATTACACCGATCATCTCTACGCTGATCCGTTCGACCCCCGCTACGACAGCGTGCTGCAGCTTCGTTCCGATGTGAACGGTGGCTTCGCCTACCAGGGCGTCCAGACGAACAACTACATCCAGAAGACGGTTTCCTACATCCTGAAGGGCGCGCTCGTCAGCCAGCTCGACAGCCAGAACCAGGCCAAGACGGGATTCGAGCTGAGCCTGCCCACGGTCGAGTTCGGAACGCCCATGCACCTGGTCTACGTCAACAGCGCGCTGCTGCGGAAGGTGAACGAGGAGGGCTATCCCGGGCCGATGAAGCGGTACCCGGTCATGGGAGCCTTCTATGCCCAGGATCAGCTGGACAAGGGTGACCTGATCGTGCGCTACGGCGGCCGCCTGGACTACTTCGACGCCCGCTCGACCATTCCCGGCGATCTTGCCAACCCGGCCAATGCCATTTCCGGCGTGCCGACGGCCGACCCGGTGGCAACGACGGTGAAGGCGACGTTCTCGCCGCGCGTGGGTGTGGCTTATCCGATCGAGGACAAGGCCGCGATCCATTTCGCCTACGGGCACTTTCGCCAGTTCCCCTCGGTCAGCACGATGTTCTCCAATTCGGACTACTCGGTCCTGGCGAACCTCCAGGCAGGCGCGGCGGACTACGGCGTGTTGGGCAATCCGGACGTGAAGCCGGAATCGACGGTGCAGTACGAGGTCGGCTACAAGCAGGTCGTCAACCCGGACTTCGGCTTCGACCTGACGGTCTACTACAAGGACATCCGCGACCTGCTGGGCGTGGAATTCATCGACACCTATACCGGGGCCACCTATTCCCGGTTGACCAATGTCGACCACGGCAGCGCGCTGGGCCTCACGCTGGCGCTGGATCACCGGCAGGTCGGTCCATTGTCCATGTCGCTGGACTACACCTGGCAGCAGGCGATGGGCAATGCGAGCGACCCGAGCGAGACGGCGACGCGCGCGGCGGCCGGCGAGGACCCGCGGCCACGGTTGGTGCCGTTCAACTGGGACCAGCGTCACACGGTCAACCTGACGGCCGCCCTGAACACGCCCGGTGCCTGGACGTTCGCGGCAGTGGCCAAGGTGGCCAGCGGACAGCCGTACACGCCCGAGACCGAAGAGGCCTTCGGCTTCGGCGCCGCCACCAATTCGGGCCGCAAGCCGGCCGGCCTGCTGGTCGACGTGCGCGCGGAGAAGAAGTTCGGCAAGAACGAGGCGGGCAGTGTGTTCCTGCGCGTGTTCAACCTTTTCGACACGCGGTATTTCAATGGAGCGGTATTCCCGACCACGGGCAGCCCCTACTACAGCATTCCCAGCCCGAACGCACAGTTGGCGCTAGCCGATCCCACGCGCCTTTACCCGCCGCGCCGCCTGGAAATGGGCATGCGCCTGACCTGGGGGGGCAAGTGATGGATCACATGCGGAACGAACGCGGAGGATGGTGCGCGGTGGCCGTTGGCAGGCGGACGAGGAACGTGTGGGCGACACGGGCGGCGGGATGCGCGGCGGCGGCGATGGTGCTGGCGCTGGCGACGGGTCGGGGCGGGGCCGAAGTGGTGACGCCGGTGCCCCAGGAGCAGCGCGGCCGGTTCGACGCCGAGCGCGCCGGCCAGCACGACGCCAACAACCTGCGCACGATCTTCTGGAATTTCGGCATGGTCGGCGACTATCCGCGCGACCCGGCCAACGTCGACCTGAGCGTCTTCCACTCGGCCGAGGCCCCCAAGGGCAGCGGCATGAACTACAGCGACGGCGTGACACCCTTCGTGCTGGCGAAGATCCAGACGACCGGCGGCTCGGACGTGTACCTGATGGAGACGGGGTTCCGCGAGCGCCAGGGTGTCAGCCCCTACCACAACCGGGACATGCGCTTCGAGCCGCGCCCGGGCTACATGCAGCCGGACCCGAACCTGAATCCGGGGCGTTCACCCGCGCTGAGCAACGACCCGCGCACGTGGCCTTCGCTGTGGCCCGACCGCCTCGACGACCCGGATGACCCGGGTTGGGGCGGCAGCTGGAACGGCTATTTCGGCAAGCAGGTCGCGGCCGACCAGGAAAGCTACTCGGTGATGGACGACGACTACTACGACGGCTGGAACTATTACCCGGACAGTCGCGATTCGACGCGCCATGGCCTGGGCCTTCGCGTCGAGGTGCGCGGCTTCCAGTGGGCCAACCCGCAGGCGCGCAACGTCATCTTCTGGCATTACGACATCACCAACGAGGGCACGACCGACTACAACGACAACATCATCTTCGGGCTCTACATGGACTCGGGCGTGGGCGGTTCGGCGCTGTCCTGCGACGGCATCTACGAGTCGGACGACGACAACGCCTTCTTCCAGCAGACGTTCCACAACCAGCGCATCAACCTGGTCTACACCTGGGACAACAAGGGCCACGGCCGCGACCTGGCCGGCTCGTGCTCGCGCACCGGCTACCTGGGCTACGCCTACATGGAGACGCCCGGCAACCCGACCAACGGGCTGGACGACGACCAGGACGGCATCACCGATGAGCGGCGCGACGGCGGCCCCGGTACGAAACTGGTCGGCGAATCCGAGATCCTGGCCTATGTGGGCGCGCACTACGACCGCACGCGCTTCGAGGCCGAGTATGGGCCGGTGGAACTGCGCCCGGCCTTCCGCGCGGGCGAGTGGTGGACCGGCGACGAGGATATGGACTGGGTCGCGGCCAATCACGACCTGGGCGCCGACGGCATCGCGTCCGATGTCCACACGCCGCCCGACGCGGGCGAGGGTGACGGCATGCCGACCGCGGGCGAGCCCAACTTCGACGGCACGGACCTGAACGAGTCCGACCAGATCGGGCTGACCGGCTTCAAGCTGAACCGGATCCGCCCCGGCCAGGGCAATCCCGACCAGACCATCGACGGCGTGGTGTTCTACACCGATTCCCAGAACTGGCCGCAGCGGCTGTACGAGAAGTTCAGTTCGACGAACGCGGCCGAGCGCTTCGACCCGCCGCTGGCGTCGAACTACAACATCGGGTTCCTGTTCGCGTCGGGACCGTTCCGCCTGGCGGCGGGCCAGACGGAGCGGTTCAGCCTGGCCATGGCATACGCCGCCGACCTGGATGAACTGGCGCGCAACACGCAGACGGTGCAGCAGATCTACAACGCGAACTACCGTTTCGCGACGCCGCCCAAGCAACCGACGGCGACTGCCGAAACCGGCGATGGATTCGTGCGGATCTCGTGGGACGATGTGGCCGAGCGCGGCGCCGACCCCGTGACGGGCGAGGAGGACTTCGAGGGGTACCGCATCTACCGCTCGACGGACCCGGAATTCCGCGATCCGCAGGTGATCTGGACGGGCACCGGCTCCGGCCCCATCGGCAACGGCAAGCCCATCGCCCAGTTCGACCTGGACAACGGGTTCTCCGGGTTCTCGGACCTGGCTGTCGAGGGCGTGCAGTACTTCCTGGGCACCAACACCGGCCTGACGCACACCTGGACCGACCACAGCGCCGTGAACGGCCAGGCGTACTACTACGCCGTGACGGCCTACGACCACGGCTCGGCCGCCTTCAATTTCTACCCGTCCGAGAACGCGATCGCCCCGTCACGCACGCCGCGCGGCGGCCTGATCCTGCCGTCGAACGTCGTGGCGGTCCGGCCGGAGCCGCGCGTGCTCGGGTTCGTGGCAGCGCAGGCGGATACCGCGGTGGCCATGGCGGGGCGCGGTTCGGGCTCGGTGGCGCTGCAGGTGGTCAACTCCGGGCTCGTCCCGGACGGGCACAAGTTCCGGATCAACTTCACCACGCCGAATGCGGACAGCGTGGCTGCCACGCGGTATTCGCTGACGGATGTCACCGACAACGTCGTCAGTTTCACCAGCGGCAGCGACCTGCGCGGCCAGGGCATCGGGCCGGTCGGCCTGGGCCTGTTGCCGGTGATCGCGACCGGCAGCGCGGTGGCGATCGATTCGGCCGGCACCGGCTTCATTTCCGGCAGCAGTACGGACGCCCACATGACGGTCGCCTACGAGCACAGCGTGCTGTCGGCCAACCGCCTGCGCCCGGGCTATCCGGACGACATCACCGTGTTCTTCTACGACAGCGTCATGGACACCTCGCTCGTGGCGCCGTTCTACCCGGCCACGCCGGCGAAATTCGAGGTCATCGCGCACGGCCCGACGGGCGACCGCAAGCTGGACTTCATCTTCCGCGACCGGGACGCCAACCAGACGATCAGCCGCGCGGACGAGGTCCTGGACATCGTGACCTACGTGGCCGGCGATGCGGCGCCCAAGGTGACGTGGCGGCTGAAGGTCACGGCGACGACGGCGCGGCCGCCGCACGCGGGCGACGCCTGGCACCTGAAGCTGGTCCGGCCGTTCGGCGTCGACGACGTCTACGAGTTCAACACGACCGCAGAGTCCGTGACGGCAGCCGCGGGCGGCCAGAAGCTGGCGCCCTACGTGGTGCCGAACCCGTACCTCGGGTCGGCGAGCTTCGAGCCGGAACGGTTCGCGGTGTCCGGGCGCGGCGAGCGGCGGATCGAGTTCCGCGGCCTGCCCGCGAACTGCGTCATCCGCATCTACAACGTGATCGGCGAGCTTGTGCAGACGCTGCGTCACGACGGTTCGAACGACGGCATGGTGCCCTGGGACCTGCGAACGAAGGACGAGCTCGACGTGGCGCCGGGCCTCTACATCTTCTACGTGGACGGCGGTCCGGCCGGGACGGCCACCGGCAAGTTCGCGATCGTCAAGTGAGCGCGGGGAGCGACATGAGGAAAGCGGGACTCGTACTGATGATCGTGGGCGCCTGCGCCTTGGCGGCAGCCGTGCCGGCCAGTGCGCAGACGAAGGTGGGTTCGACGCTCGGCACGTTCCTGAGGATCGAGCCGGGCGCGCGCGGCGCCGCCCTGGGGAACGCCGGTTCGGCGCTGCCCGGCGGCATCGAGGCGGTCTACTACAACGCGGGCGCGCTCGGGCTCCTGGACCAGGCCGCCGTGCTGTATTCGCACGCCGACTGGTTCGTCGGCATCAGCCATGACTACATCGGCATCGCGCTGCCGGTCAAGGGACTCGGCAACGTGTTCACCAGCGTGACGTCCCTGAATTCGGGTCCCATCGAGGTGCGGACGGTGGAGAATCCACTGGGCACCGGCGTCGAATACACGGTGAGCAACGTCGCCCTGGGCCTCGGTTACGGGCGCCGGATCACCGAGCGTTTCGCCGCCGGCCTCCAGGCGAACTACGTGACCGAGAAGATCTGGAACACATCGGAACGGACGATGACGTTCAACCTGGGTTCGCTCTACCGGTTGAACAAACAGGGTGCGCTGCTGGGCTTCAGCCTGGCCAACGTGGGCACGCAGGCCCGGTTCACCGGCCGTGACCTGAACTTCACCTACGATGCGAACCCCGACCTGTACGGCGACAACAGCGGGCTGCCGGGCGAGCAATCGACCGATTCGTTCCCGCTGCCCGGCCTGTTCCGTCTCGGGCTGAGCTGGCCGCTGACCCTGGGCGAGCACAGCCACATGCTGCTGCTGGCCGAGGGGCTGCACCCCAACGACAACAGCGAGAGCGTGAACCTGGGCGCCGAGTGGAACCTGCGCGAACTTCTCGCGCTGCGCATCGGCTACCAGACGTTGTTCCAGACCGACAGCCAGCTGGGCCTGACGTTCGGCTTCGGCGTGCGGGGCAAGCTGGGCGGCAACCAATACCGCTTCGATTACGCGTGGGCAGGCCACGACTACCTTGACGATACGCATCGCTTGACCATGGTGGTCGAGTTCTAGGACGGGCATCAGCCGGCGCGGCACGGGCGGCGGCGGCGAAGGGGAAACGGCATGAAGACGGGGCGCGGGATCCGGGCCGGTTGGCGATCGCCGATGGCCGGGCTGTGTGTGGGCCTGCTTCTGGCCGTCAGCGGCGCTGCGGCAGCAACGGTCGCGACGGCTGCGACGGTTGCGACGGATGCGCCGCGCGGAACGCGTGACGATTACCCGGTCATGACGCTGGGCGGCAAGTCGCTCACCAACGAGGCGCTCCTGGACAGCCTGCAGCGGCGCAGCTTCAAGTACTTCTGGTACGAGGCCAATCCCGTCAACGGGCTGATCCGCGACCGCAGCCAGGCCGGTTCCCCGTGCAGCATCGCCGCGCAGGGCTTCGGCATCTCCGCGATCTGCATCGCCATCGACCACGGTTGGGTCACGCGCGAAGAGGGTCGCGCGCGCATCATGCTCGGCATGCAGACCCTGTGGAACGGGGCGCAGGGCAACACGGTCTACAACACGAACGGCTACAAGGGCCTGTTCTACCACTTCCTGGACATCAACTCGGGCAACCGGACCTGGACCTGCGAACTGTCCACCATCGACACCGCCCTCCTGATGGCCGGCGTGCTGGACGCCAAGCAGTACTTCAACACCACTGACGCCGGCGACGTCGCCGTCCGCGACCTGGCCGACTCCATGTACCGGCGTGTGGACTGGGACTTCATGCGGAACGGCGGCGCCGGCATCCGCATGGGCTGGAACCCGGAGACCGGATTCGCGACCTTCGGCAGCTGGGTCGGCTACAACGAGGCCATGATCCTGTACATCCTGGCCCTGGGCTCGCCGACGCACCCGGTGCCCGCGACCTGCTGGAACTACTGGACCACCGGCTACGGCTGGGCCACCTACTACGGCCAGAGCTACGTCGCCTTCGCGCCGCTGTTCGGCCATCAGTACTCGCACTGCTGGATCGACTTCCGCGGCATCCCCGACACCTACATGACGGCGCGCGGGATCGACTATTTCGAGAACTCGCGGCGGGCGACATACGCGGCGCGCTCCTACTGCATCCAGAACCCGTACGGGCGCGCCGCCTACGGCGCGAACCTGTGGGGCCTGACGGCGTCGGACGACCCGAACGGGTACGCGGCGCACGGCGCCCCGCCATCGCAGAGCGACAACGGCACCATCTCGCCGACGGCGGCGGCCAGCTCGATCGCCTTCGCGCCCGAGATCGTGCTGCCCTGCCTGCAGAACATGTACGACACGTGGGGCGTCGGCCTGTGGGGCAAGTACGGCTTCAAGGACGCCTTCAACCCGACCGTGTACTGGTGGGGCCCGGACTGGCTGGGCATCGACCAGGGCCCGATCGTCATCATGATCGAGAACTACCTGAACGGCTCGGTCTGGCACCGGTACATGATGAACGCCGATATCGTCAACGGCCTGAAGCGCGCCGGCTTCCAGAACGTGACGCCGACCCCGGAACAGTCCTACAAACCGGTATCGATGATAGAGTTGCAGCAAAATGCCCCCAACCCGTTCCACGGCTCCACCACGATTTCGTTCCGTGTGCGCGAGTCGGGACCGGTGATCCTGAAGATGTACGATCTGCGCGGGCGGCAGGTGCGCCGTGTCGACGCCGAGGCGTCGGCCGACGACCTGCAGCAGATCACGCTGGATGGCGGGGGCCTGCCCAGCGGTGTTTATGCCTATTCACTGGAAATCCACGGCCACAGGGAGTGGAAACGTTGTATCATCGTGAAGTAGTTCCGGACGGAGTGAGGGGCCGGAATGGGAGGTGGTGTGAAGTCACTGGAGGATGAATTTTCCGACGAGTGCTAAAGAACCTGGGTTCACCGACAAGGAGAAACAACCATGACCAAGCTCAGTAAGTTCATCATCGTGGCCGCGCTTCTGGCGCTGGCCTGCTCGGCGTACGCCACGAGCGTGCCCGGCTCCGCCTCGTTCATCACCCGCATCTTCAACGACGATCCGTTTTCGACGCTGGTGACGACGAACAACTTCCCTTCGCTGGTCGAGATTTCCGACACCGCCGTGCCGCCCGCTGGTTGGGCCAACCTGCACGCCTGGCGCCTGTCGAATGACGGCATCAGCGCCGCCGATTTCATGAACGTCGACGGCTTCGCGATCAGCGCCGACGTCCGCATCTCCGGCACCGCGAACGGCGAAGCCGGCCTGCAGCTTGCTCCCTGGTGGAGCGAGGCCGACGGCCGCTTCAACATCCGCACCCCGGACGGCGAAGTCGCCGTGTTCGGCGGCCGGCTGCCCTTCTACTCGTTCACGGGCACGAACGGTAAGTCCTACGTCGCGGGCACCTGGGTGCGCCTGACGATCATCTACCGCACGAACGTGGACATGAACGAGACGCATCCCGCCACCGTCGAGTACATCTACAACGACGGCAGCCCGGTCAGCAGCGGCCAGCTGCCCTTCGACATGGGCAACCCGGGCGAAGATCCCCCGCACGGCCTGTGGGGCATCCTGAACCCGGCGCATGTCGGCGGCTACATGCAGTTCAACAACATGAGCGGCCAGAGCGGCCTGACGATGGTCGGTTCGTGGGCCAACATCCAGGTCGAGGATCTCGGCACGGTCGTCCCGTCCGAGCCGACCAGCTGGGGCGATGTGAAGTCGCTGTTCCGCTAGTCTACTGAAGCGACGCTCTCTGCAAGGGGCCCGGGGCAACCCGGGCCCTGCGCTTTTGCGCCGGGCGGCGGCGGGCGCTATTGTGGCTGAAACCGACCGGATCATGGGGAGAGCACGTGCCCGAGGACCTGAAACCCGCCGCCGCCGCGAGCGTGCCCTCATCGGCCCATTCGCCCGAGGGCCGGCGCGGCGCCATCTTCGGCGCGTCCGCCTTCCTGTGGTGGGGCTTCGCGCCGCTCTACTTCAAGGCGATCGGCTCGGTGACCCCGCTCGAGGTGCTGGCCCACCGCATCACCTGGTCGCTGGTCTTCCTGGTCGTCCTGCTGGGCCTGCGCG
>CAIOLW010000088.1 GCA_903859215.1 uncultured bacterium
CGGGGTGAAGATGGTGAGCAGCGCGACGACCCAGGCGGCGAGCCAGCGGAACGACGCCACGTAGAGCACGTACATCAGGCCGAACTGCACGGCGCCCAGCGCCGCCGCCTCCAGGCGCGCCCGGCCCTCGCGCACGCCGCGGCCGGCCAGCGGCAGGAACACCAGCGCCGCGATGACCAGTCGACCGGCGGCCACGGCCACGGGCGACAGACCCGCCAGCTGGCCCTTGATCAGCCCGAACGAGAAGGCCCACAGCAGCGACGCCGCCAGCAGCGCCGCCACTAGCGCACCAGTGCGAGCGGGGCCGTGCTGACATCGCCTCCCGCGCTCAGGCGCGCGTAGTACGTCCCGGAGGCCGCCTCGCGCCCCTGGCGGTCGCGACCGTCCCACTCCACCCCGTGGTCGCCGGCGGTGAACGCGTCGTCGGCCAGCACGGCCACCAGGCGGCCGGCAGTGTCGAACAGCTCGAGCCGGGCATCCGTCGCGCGCGGGAGGCTGAACCGCACCGTCGTGCGCGGGTTGAACGGGTTCGGGGCCGCGCCGAGCAGCCGCGCCGCCACCGCGGCCGCCGGCACGTCGGACGTGTTCTGGAAGCGCTTCGTGCACAGCACCCAGTCGTCCGGGTCCAGCGTCACCGCGCTCGGCGCCGCCGCCACGTCGAACACGTACCACTGCGTGGCCTGCGAGTTGTCGACGACGAACGTCTGCGAACCGCTCGCCGTGGTGACGAGCACGTCCAGCGGCATCGTGAACAGGCCGGTGTTGACCTGCGACTGCGTGATGCGCAGGCGCACACGCCAGCCCGTGTCGGAAGGTTCTGATTTCCACGCGTAGTCGTAGCGCGGCGTGTATTGCCCGTAGATCCACTGCTGGAAGAACGCCGACAGGTTCCTGCCGCTGGCGGCCTCCATCACGGCCTGGAACTGCTCGGTCGTGGCGCTGCCGAAGCCGTACTGCGCGCGGTAGGCCTGCAGCCCGGCGAAGAACGTCGCGTCGCCCATCACGTGGCGCAGCATGTGCGGCACCCAGCTGGCCTTCTGGTACGAGAGCGAGAAATTGAAGATGTCGTTGAAGTTGGTCGGGTCCTCGACGATGATCGTCCCCGCCCCCATGTACCGCGCGCCCGCCATCTCCGTCTTGTAGGCGGCAAAGCCGTAGTGCTGCTCCTTCCAGATCGCCTCCAGCCACGTCGCGAATCCCTCGTTCAGCCAGATGTGCCGGAAATCGGCGCACGTGATGAGGTCGCCGAACCACTGGTGGCCCAGCTCGTGCGAGACGATGCCCTCGTCGTAGGCGCCGTAGTAGATGCTGGTGCAGGTCTGGTGCTCCATGCCGCCGCCCCATGGGAACTGGGCATGGCCGTACTTCTCGTTCACGAACGGGTATTCGCCGAACACGTTCGCGAAGGCGGCGATCATCGCCGGCGTGCTGGCGAAGCCCGTGGTCGCGGCGGCGAGCTCCGCCGGCACGACGTAGTGCGTCACCGGCATCGTCCCGCCGGCCAGCGTGTTGTACGTGCCGTTGATGACGGCGAACGGGTGCGCGGTCACCGCAACCAGGTACGGGGCGATCGGGTAGCGCTCGCGCCAGTGGCACGTCTTGCGGCCGGTCGCCGGCACGGTCACCGACACGAGCGTGCCGTTGCTGACGGCGGTCATCGTCGACGGCAGCGTCACATCCACATCCACCGAGTCGGCCTTGTCCGTGCACGTGTCCTTGCACGGCCACCAGATGCGCGCGCCGTAGGGCTCGCTCAGGGTCCAGACCAGCGGCTGCCCGCCGTAGGTGTTCCACCCGAAGTAGTCGCTGCTCGGATTCCCGGCATAGTCGACCTGCACGACGACCTTCTCGCCCGTGGCGTACGGCCGGTCCAGGTTGACCGTCAGCACGCCCAGGCTCCACGTGAACGAGGTCGGCACGCCGCCCGCGCGCGCAGCCGAGGCCGTGCACTGGACGCCGAAGTCCAGTTGCATCTGCGCCAGCGTCGGCGCCGTCACGGTCGCCTCGATGGTCGTGGTGCCCGTCAGGATGTGCGTCGTCGTGTTGAGGTCGATGGCCAGCCGGTAGAAGTTGACGTCGTAATCTTCCATCGCCTTGGCGGCCGCCTTGTCGCGCCCGGCGGCGGCCTTCTGCATGCGCATGCCGGCCCGTGCCTTGCCCTCGGCCTCGCGTACACGGAACTGCTGCGACACGTATTGCCCGCTCCATTCGGGGCCGGTCGGCAGGGGCGCCAGCGGGCAGAGCGGGTCCCCGGCCGCGCGGGCCGGGGCGGCGCCGGCCAGGACCGCCGCCAGGAAGGCC
>CAIOLW010000089.1 GCA_903859215.1 uncultured bacterium
CTCGAAGGCCTGTTGCCACTGCTTGTAGTGCAGGATGAAGGGGTCGTTCTTCAGGGCGTCCTTCGCCCGCTTGATGTCGACGTCCTTCAGGGGATGGGTGGGCAGCTGGTAGTCGATGATGTCCTGCGGGGTGATGCCCAGAAGGTGCGCCTGCGGCACGCAGAAGTACTCGTTCAGGTGCGCCGCGTTGCCCGAGCCCACCTTCAGCGTGCGGTAGATGTTCGTGAAACCGTAGGGGTCGCCGTCGACGAATACGTAGACGGGCAGCCCGTAGCTGTCGGCCAGCCGGCGCACGAAGCGGCGGCAGGCCCGCGTGGGCACGCCGCCCATCGAGATCAGGATGCAGCGCGCGTTCTTCCAGTAGTTGTGTTTCACCAGGCGCTGGAACATGCCGGCGGTCTCGATGCACAGGATGAACGTGGCGTCGGTCTCGAACTTCAGGTTCTCGACCGAGATGGGGATGGAGTAGGCGCCGCTGCCGAAGCGGGTGCAGTCGATGCGCAGCTCCTCGCCGGTGTCGCGGTCGTGGTCGATGACCACGAGCTGGCCGGCCACGTCGCCGCCCTTTTCCTCGGGCACGAAGCCCAGCTGCTCGCGGTTGACGGCGAAGAAGGCCTCGACATCCTCCATCACCGTGTCGGACTCGGGCTGTTCCTTGAAGCGCGCCTCCGCCCAGTTCTTGCTGACGTAGTACGCCTCTCGCTTGGTGGCGATGTCGTCGGTCTCGATCAGTTCCTTGGACAGGGCCATCATCTTCAGCGTCTGGGCGAACGTCTTGACCGTGTTGACGGTCAGCGTGCGCTCCTTCTCCTTGCCCTTCAGCTTGAAGAACCCGGTCTTGGCGTTGTAGGTGACGTTGGCCAGCGAGCGCAGCGGGAACTTCATCATCGGCTTCTGGCCCAGCAGGATCTTGTCCTTGATGAGCGCCGACTCGCTGCGGATGCGCCGGGAAACGGGCGTGAACGAGGCGGCCTTGGGCTCGCCTCCGTCGCCGGCCTTCTTCGCGCGGCGCGGGGGGCCGCCGGCGCGGGACTGGGCCAGATCGTCGTGCACATTGGCGTCGTGCTCGTGGCTGTCGGCGCGCTCGACCGGCGGGCTGTCCGGGTCGTCGTCGACAGGGTCGACAGGATCGGCCGCGGCGCGGCGGCCGAGCGGCCGGCCGAAGCCGAGCTCGCCCTGGGGCGCCGGCGCGTCGTCCGCGGCGTCGGCGGGGCGGCGCGTCTTCGAGCCGGTCGCCTTCTTCGTCGTCTTCTTGCGGTCGGCCACGTCGGCGTCCTTCCTAGAGCTTGCGGCTGCGCTCGAGGGTGTCGGTCAGGGTGGCGACGACTTCGGCGCGTTCGACGTCGGAGATCGCCAGGATCGATTGCAGCGCATCGCCGATGTGCGGGATGTACTTCTGGATGTAGCTCTGCTTCTTCAGCGCGTCCTTCTCGCGGGCGCGGCGGCGGATGTGCGAGCCCAGTTGCCGGCCCGCCTCCTGCAGCGCCAGCCGGATCTCCTTGATGATCTCCGGGTAGTGCGCCACCGCTTCCTTCGACTCGCTCGTGAACGGCACCCACACCGACGCCATGTGCACCAGGATGACCAGCGGGCCCGTGGGCAGCGCGCCCTTGCTCTGCTGCATGCCGTAGCCGCGCCAGTTGCTCGTCAGCACCGCCTTGTGCACCGCGCAGGCCGAGGCCTGGTACAGCAGCGGCACGCGGTTGGCGAAGCGCAGCACCTTGGCCAGTTCGTCGCCCGGCAGGTGGCCGCCGTAGGCCAGGCCCACCTCGATCTGGAACGGGTTGCCGCGGTAGACCGAGGCCGGCCGCGTCACCGAGGTGTAGAAGTCGGCCGTCACGCCGCTCTTGAGGCCGGCCATGACGAGGTCCTCGCCGATGGGCGACAGGCAGTCGGTGGGCGGCGAGGCGATCTTCGTCGTGGCGATGGCGTCGATCAGCTTCTGGATGTCATCCATCTGCATCTTGGACGGGTTCTTGCGGTCGGGCAGCCCCGCCGTCTCGAGGATCTGCTCGGCCGTCTTGGGGCCCACGCGGCAGAACTCGTCCTTCAGGAATTCGGTCAGCGAGTGCGCCTTGGTGTCCTGCAGCATGCGCCCGAGGATGCCCAGCTCCACGCCGTAGGGGTGCGGCTTGATCTCGATCGCGGCGGGCGGCAGGTCGTTGGTGGCGTTGGGGTAGACGATGGTCTCGCCGCGCGGGTCCTTGTACGTCAGGTGCAGGTGCGGGTTGGCGATGGCCGTCTGCTCGAGGTAGTTGTCCACCGAGTGCTGGCCGCGCTTGTAGCTGCCGGTCAGCATGATCTCGATGCGCGTGCCGTGATCCTTCTCCCAGATGGTCTCTTCGTCGGTCAGGATGCGCGGCTCGTTCTTCTTCATGTCCATCTGCAGCTTGATGCGGTGCGCAGGCGCGCCCTTGCCGGTGCAGCTGTAGATGGTGACCGGCTCGCCGGTCGTCAGCTGGCCGTACATGCCGGCCGCCGAGATGCCGATGCCCTGCTGCCCGCGGCTCTGCTTGAGGCTGTGGAATTTCGAGCCGTAGAGCAGCTTGCCGAAGATGCGCGGGATCTGCGCGCGCACGATGCCGGGGCCGTTGTCCTCGACGATGATGCGGTAGCGCTCGTCGCGGCTGGTGCCGTTGCCCGACGAGGGGTCGTTCTTGCCGCCCTTCACGGATTCGTCGAGGCTGGCCAGCTCGAGGCCCAGGTTGACCGGGCGGTCGGGGCGGATCTCCACGTACAGCACCGGGGCGAAGCCGCCCTCCTCGCAGGCGTCGAGGCTGTTGTCGACGGCTTCCTTGATGGCGGTCAGCAGGGCGCGCGCCGGCGAGTCGAAGCCCAGCAGGTGCCGGTTCTTCGTGAAGAACTCGCTGATCGAGATCTCGCGCTGGCGGCCGGCCATCTCC
>CAIOLW010000090.1 GCA_903859215.1 uncultured bacterium
CAGCGGATGTAGTCCCAGTTGCCGGCCTGGTCGCCGGTCCACGTCACCGCGTAGCGCTGCATGCCGGCCCAGCCCATCACCGTCCACAGGAACGGGCGGCTGTCGGAGTTGTCGAGGATGCCCTGCGCCGCTTGCCGGTTCGCATCCATTGCAAACTGGTGGCCCTCGCCGGTCCAGGCGACGTCCAGCTTCTGCACGCGCGTGCCGGCGGTGCCCACTTCCCAGGCGATCTTCTCGACGCCGTTCTCGGTCCACAGCCCGGTGTGGAAGCCCAGCCTGCGCAGGCTGTCGACCACCGCGGCCAGGTCGGTGTAGCCGCAGCCGTAACCGTCGTTGGGCAGGATCCAGCCGCCGGGCATGTCGTACTCGCGGTACTTGCGCGCCACCGAGGCGACGACGTCGGGCGTGGTCCCGGTCGGCCCGTCGCTCCAGCCGGCGGGCACGGTGCCGGGCTTGTCGGCATTGTCGCGGTCGTTGTAGCAGTCGGCGTCGCCGTACTCGAAGGCCCAGCGCGGCAGCAGCGGGGCGCGGCCGGTGAACTGCGTGTAGAGGTCGAGCACGCGGTGGATGTCGGGGCCGGTGAAGTAGTACGCGTCGAAGAGTGCTTCCTTGTGCGTCGCGACCAGGTACTGCTCCGAGCGGAAGTCGTAGCTGCCGTCGCTCCAGGTGTTGCGCAGCACGCCGTAGCCCGCGGCGGACATGTAGAACGGGGCGGGGCTGGGGCGGTCGCCCTCTTCCCAGCCGCCCGAGTACGAGATCTCCAGTTCGCGGCCGTTGAACTCGTACGAGCCGTTCTGCTGGCCGCCGCCCAGGAAGTGGTCGCTGGGCGACTTGGCCAGGACCTGGCACGAACCCTCAGCGGACAGGTCGATGGGCTTCAGCTCGCGCCACAGCGGCGCCTGCGCGCCCGCGCGCCACAACTCGAACGTCAGCGGCGCACGGTGGATGCGCAACGACAGCGCGGGGGTGGTGATGACGTGGCCGTCGGGCGTGTCGGTGATGGTGAGCATCACCGCCGCGGCATCCTGCGGCAGCACGATGGGGGCCGTGCCGCTGCCTTCATCGGTCAGCTTGCCGTCGGGGCCCGCCTGCAGGCGGAGCACGTCGTCGCGCAGGAAGTCCAGGCGGACGGTGGCGGCCGAGGACGTGGTCAGTGTGACGGCGGCGCCGTCGCGTTGCAGGGCGGTCAGGTCGCCGAGGGGGGTGGCGGACGCGCCCAGGGGGAGGGCGGCCAGCAGGAGCGAGACGATCAGGGCGGTGCGGCGCGACGGGATCACGGGGGCCTCCGGGGAGTGAATGGGCAGACGGGCGACGTCGGCCATTCTACCGGAGAAGGCTGGTTCGTCGTACCTGGAAAGTGCGCCGGACCCCTACTTGCGCCGGCGCACCTGCCCGCCGGCACGCGAACCACGATCCGCCAGGCCGCCCACTCAACGAATCCCGAACGTGCTCACTTCGCCAGCAGTACCTTCACGGTCCTGTTGCTCCCGTCGCTGCTCGCGCGCACCAGATAGGTTCCCGCGGCAACAGCCCGCCCCGCCTCGTCGGTGCCGCGCCAGTCGAACGCGTGTGCGCCGGCGCCGAGGATCCCGGCGTGCAGCCTGCGCACACGGCGGCCACACAGGTCGAACACGCTGACCTCGACCGGTCCTGCCGACGGCATGGTGAAGGTCACGCGGGTCGTCGGGTTGAAGGGATTGGGCGTGGCGCGCAGTGCGATGTCGCCCGACGGATCCGGCGCCGCGGCGACTAGGACGTCCGCCAGGACCGGACGCTTGTAGGTCCGGAACCCGCCGCCCGCAGTAGCAACCACCAAACGGTCACCGGCGATCGCGACATCGACGATATACTTGCCGGCCCTGAGCCCGCCGCACCTGACGATGTTCCCGGGATCCCGGACGTCCAGGACCACGACCTCCGCAGACCAGGGACTCCACACGTAGAGCAGGTTCCCGTCGGCGGTCAATCGGATGCCTGTGAAGATGTTGCCGAACACGTCCTCCATCGGTACGACACTCTGCCTCAGGCTGCGTGGCCGCCGCGGCGTGGAGAGATCGAACGCCGCGATGACCGTTTGGTGGTCAAAGAAGGTGCCCTGAATGCTGAGGCCATAGGCGATGTCGCCGGAGGCGGCGAAGATCCAGCCGCCAGGAGGCGCCTCGAGGTCGGCGACACGCACGGGATCGCCGCCGTCTTCGGCCAGCCAGATGCCGGGGATCCAGTCGCCACTGCGGCGGTTGCCGACGTAGACGCCGGGACGCACTTCGCAGGGGCGATACGGCAGGTCCACCGGCGTGAGCACCGCGCTGCCGTCCGTTGCGACGGACAGCCGCTGCTGGGTCGACCGGTCGCCGACGAACCAGTCGTTGGCGATGGGAAGCGCCCAGTCGATGTCGATCGAAATCCCCCGCGGCGTGATCGGTCGCATCGCCGTCGGCTCGGAGACGTCCAGGACCGTGGCTCCCCAGTTACTTCCGACCAGCGCCCGTCCGCCGTTGACGCTCACGATCGATTCCTGCGGCCTCATGGCCTGGTCGAAGGCGCCCCAGGCGCCGAGCTGAACGGGCCGGTCGGGATCGGCGCAGTCCATCACGGTCAACTGGCCGCTGCCCAGGAGATAGGCGCGATCGCCCACGAACTGCACGTCGTTGATCCCCAGGCCGGTCTGGCGACGGCCGACGACCGTCGGCGTGAAGGGATCGACCAGGCCCAGGATCGTCAGCCCGTCCTGGCGGGCAAACAGCAGGTCGCCCTGGAAGTCCAGGTCGGCGATGTCCGCGGCCGGCATGATGTCCGGAGACAACAGGCGGCCCGCGCGCGTGTACACGGCCAGTTCCCACTGGGCGACATAGAGCAGCGTGTCATGGACGGCGAATGCGGTGATGGGCTGCTCGGGGGGGGCGCTCCAGTCGCGCGGAGGCGTGGGGTGCGTGGGGTCGGCGAGTTCCCACAGGTCGGAACAGCAGCCCGCGCGCGCAGTGCTCAACAGCCCGTCGTTGATCATGAGGAACTCGCCGCCGACCCGGCACTCGTCGCACCCTTCGACTTCGCCCAAATCGCGCACCGGGACCGGCTGCAGCGGATCCGACACGTCGAGGATGTGGGTTCTGCCTTGCTCCCCGAGGAAGAGCGTGTGCCCCGTCACCGCCACCGACTGCAGGGGATACTCCCCAAACAGGCTGTCAAGAGACCGCACCAACCGCGGATGACGCGGTCGGGAGACATCGACGATATGGACACTCCAATAGTGGTTCACGTAAATGGTGGAGCCGAGGGCGGCCATCTTGTTGGGCGTGAGACCCTGTACGGGTTCGAACGCGAGGCGACCCTCGACCTTCAGCTTCCTGCCGCCGCCGTCGACCACCACGTGCAGCACGCCGTCGCCGGTCAGCGCGCAGACTCGCACATCGGTGCGTACGACATTGACAATGCCGGCCGACAGCTCGACGCGGGCGCGCACCCTGGGCAACGCCGGGTCCGACACGTCGACGGCCTCCAGCCAGGAGCCGTTGGCCAGGTAGACCGTCTGGTGGTCGATGACCATGCCGCCGCAGGGGCCCTCGGTCCAGCCGCCGAGCCGCGTGAAAGTGACGCTGCCGGGCTCTCCGGCCAGAGCGCCGGCCGGGTGGAATCCGGCCACGAACAGGCCGAGAACCGTGCACAGAAGGAGTCTCTTCATGGTACAAGTCCTTGCCGGGCAAGGTGACGGGCGAGGGTTCGCTGTTCCGGGGGCAATCCGTGTGCCACCCCGTCCGTTCCGGCACCTCCAAGGGTGTATCCACCGACCCCATGATCAATGTCGGCACCGGCGCCTCGAACGTCATCGACCACATCGGCGTCACCGGCGGACGTGCCGCGAGCACAACAGCGCGACGGGTAGGGCAGTGTGTCCGCGAGTGGCGGAATGAGCGACGCCAGGCGCCGATTTGACGATTGGAAGCATGCCTTCGGGGGGTGGATTGACGGGCGGAGGCGGGGCATGTCACAATCGAGGTGTGGCCGCCCGATGGCCGGGGCGCGATCGTCGGGCGGTGGGGGGAGAATGGGCCGTCGATCTAGCTATTCCTTGATGCCTATTCGCTTGGGATGCACAGGCGACGGACTGCACATCCATATTTGCGCCACCGGATCAAGTGGTTCTGCTTGAAGGGAAGTTGCCCATGCGAGTGAACTTTCTGTTCCTTTGCGGACTGCTGATCTTGATCGCAGTGACCACCATCGGGTGCGGAGATGGCCCCGGCCCGGATGTGCCGATGGTCGGCACCATCACGATCAATCCCGAGCCCAACAGCATTGATGCGCCGTGGGAACTCGTCGGGCCCAACGGGTTCACCCGGTCCGCCTCTGGTGATACCACACTGGTGGACATGGCAGTCGGCAACTACATGCTGACCTGGGGAGTGGTTGCCGGTTGGGACAAGCCGACGGCCGTCGCCGGGTCTGTGGTTGCGGATAGCGCGATCCAATTTCTGGGGCGATATGCCCGTGTTTTCGCAGTCGAAACGTTACTCGAGAACCTCGAACATCCATCGAGCATGTGGGTGAAAGGCGACAAACTGTATTTCACCGAAACCGCTGGCCGCAACACAAGCTACGGCGGCAAGGTCCAGCTCAACAGATTCGGTCTGACGACAGGCACAAAGGATCTGATAGTCGACAACCCAGAAAATTCTGATGCGGTCGTCGTGGCATCGAATGGACTAATCTACCTGGCATCGTACCAGAACACGATTCCTGGTGAAATCGGCACGGTCAGCGTGGTCAACCCGGAAACAGGCGTCGAATCTCACCTGGCAGACGTCGAAATCGCCGCCAGCGACATGGCCATCAACAGCAATGACGACATTGTTCTTTTCGGTTCAAGCGACCTGCCGGACGCGAAGAGTCTCTATTTGTTTCCCGCTCTTGATTTCCAGAATCCGGTGATTCTTCGAACCGGACTGGGGCGCGGCTTCTGTGCGGGGCTCGATGGGGACATGTTTTATCATGCTGATTTTACGGCCTTGTACAGGTTCATCGTGGGCCAAGCTGACGAGACGTTGCTGACTCGGTCGTATGTCACCTCGACGACGATATCGGAGACCCATGTCTTCACGACGGTCGCTGAATTTGAGCCGAATCGGGGAAGCCTGTTTCGAATCGCAAAGGACGGCAGCGGCTTGACCCAGCTCGTCGATGGATTCTCCATGCCTCTGGCTGTACGTTACGATAGTGCTTCGGGACGGTTGTTCCTTCTCGACGCGGGCACCGAGGCCGGCAGCTACAAGGATGGAAAGCTCTTCGAGGTGGTCGGTTTCGAATCCAGGGCGGACGGCTCCCCGCCGTTGTCGCTGGCACGGGGCGAGAAGAGCCCGGCCTGCGGGGTCGGTCGGGGGTCCTTGTTGTACCGGTTGGTGAGTGGTGAATCATAAGTGATGAATGTTGGGCTTATGGGCGCGGTCCGTTCGGGCTCGACCAGGCGCCGACTTGGCGGCGGCGGCCCGCATTCGAGGGGTGGCCGACGGATGGCAGGCCGCGATCGTCGGACGGCGGGTGGGAATGGGCGGTTGGTTTTCCAATTCCCAAAAGCGAAGAAACTGTTCCCCTACCGAGACTTCGAATGCGCCCGGAAATCAGATTGAATCTCTCGACATGACGAAATTGCCTACTTGCCGGCCAACGTGCGATGATCGCGCGCGTAACGGGCAGAGCGGCGCAGATGATCGCCCGCATGTCCGTTCATGCATCTCGCGACTTCACATCCAATCCCCGAGGTCACACCCATGCGCAGGCTAACGGCTGTCACTCTCCTGTTGCTGGCCGCGTCATCGACGGTGGCTTTTGCCCAGACCGGGAATTGCCTCTTCTTCTCGGAGTACATCGAGGGCAGCAGCAACAACAAGGCGCTCGAGATCTACAACGCGACCAACACGCCCGTATCCCTGGGGAGCCTGCAGATCCTGCTCTATTCCAACGGCGCCGCGGCGCCCTCCGCGACGCTGACCCTGAACGCCGGCACGCTCATCGACGGCGGCACCTACGTGGTGGCGAATCCGCTGGCCGCCGCGGCGGTCCTGGGCGTCGCCAACCAGACCTCGTCGGCCGTCATCAGCTACAACGGCGATGACGCCATCGAGTTGAGGTACAACGGCGTGACGGTCGACGTGATCGGCCAGATCGGCGTCGACCCGGGATCGTCCTGGGGTGTCGAACCGAACACGACGGTCAACCACACGATGGTCCGCAACGGGAGCGTGTGCTGCGGCGACGCCGTCGGCAACAATGCCTTCGACCCGACGGGCGAGTGGACCGTCTACGCCCAGGACACATACAGCTATCTCGGCAGCCACACGACCCAGTGCCAGGTCGTCCCCTCCGAGGTGCACAACTGGGGCTCGATGAAGGGCCTGTACAGGTAGGCAACGTGTCACATTCCACGACCATCAAGGCCGCGGTCCGGGGGCTGGCGCTCGCGCTGGCGCTGGTTCCCGTGGTCGCGCGCGCGAACATCATCATTTCCGAAGTGTGCGACCCGCGCCTGAACTATGCGTCGGACCGCTTCCTCGAGGTCTACAACACCGGCGACCAGGCCGCCGACCTGACGGGTTGGCGACTGGTCGCCGTGGCGAACAACGTCGACGTGTTCACCTGGAACCTGTCGGGGCTCATCGATGCCCACCAGGCCCTGGTGGCCGGTGACGCGACGACGGTCGTGGCGTTCCCGGTCGCCTTCGCCGACGAGGCCTGGTCGGGCGCGAACGGGAACTGGAACGGCAAGGTGGGCGACGGCGCCCGCCTGGTCGACCCTTCCGGGACCACCGTCGACCTGGTCGTGGTGGCCGGCACGGCCTTCGAAAACGCCGACTACGTCCGCAACGCCAGCGTCACCGCGCCGAGCCCGGTCTATGTCGCCGCGCAGTGGGCCGCGACCGCGGTCGACCTGGCCACCCAGGCGACGCCGGGCACGCACAACACCGGCGCGCCTGCTCATGGACCCGTCGTCACGGCAATCGTGACGGACCCGACCGCGCCGGTGGCCGGGGACGCCGTCAATGTCCAGGCGACGGTGACCGACGCCGCCGCCGCGGTCACCCAGGTGGCGGTGAACTGGGGCGTCGGGCCGACGTCGCTGCCCAACCGGATCGACATGACGCTCGTGGCCGGTAATGTCTACCGCACGACCACACCGGTGCCGGCCCAGGCCGGTGGTTCCACCGTGTACTACCGTGTGGAGGCGACCAACGACATCCCGGCCGTCACCACTTCCGAATTGAAGCAGTACTCCCTGCCCTGGAGCCTCACCATCGCCGAGATCCAGGGCATGGCCGCGACCTCGCCCTACGACGGGGCGACGGTGCGGACCCAGGGTGTGGTCACCGGCGTGTTCGGCACGACCTTCACGCTGCAGGACGGCGAGGGACCATGGACGGGCCTCTGGGTGCGCGGCGCGGTGACGCCGGCGCCGGGAGACCTGCTGACCGTCAACGGCCGGGTGACCGAAGCCGACGGCGCGGCCAACACCGGCAACACGATGCTCGTGGACGCGCAGGTGCTGCAATCGTTGCCTGGCAGCCCCGTGCCGGCGCCGGCCGTGCTGACGACGGCGGCCTGCAACCAGGAAGCTTGGGAAGGCGTCCTGGTCCACGTCGACGACGCCGACTGCACCAACATGGACGCCGGCGGCGGCGAATGGGTGATGAACGACGGAAGCGGCGCTTGCCGTGTCGGTCGGCTCGGCCAGGCGTACGTTCCCGTCCTGGGCTCCACCTACGCGGTGGAGGGGCCGCTCGCCTTCAGTTCGGGCGCGTTCAAAGTCGAGCCTCGTTCTGCGGCAGGCATCGTGTGGACGCAGGACCACGCGGCGCCGGTCGTGATCGCGGTCGTGCCCCTCAGCGAGACCACGCTGCGGGTGACGTTCTCCGAGTCGGTGGAGCCCGTGTCGGCGGGCAGCACGGCGAACTACACGATCCCCGGCCTGACGGTCTTCTCGGCGGCAAGGCTGCCGACCAATCCGGCACGGGTGGTGCTGACCGTCTCGGCGATGTCGGCGGGGAACTACAACCTGGCCGTGACCGGCGTCGCCGACCTGTTCGGCAACGCCGCGACCGGCGCCGCAGCCGCGTTCAGCTACCTCGACCCGCTCGCCCCGCCCGGCTACTACGACCCGGCGGCGGGCCTGTCCGGGCAGGCGCTGCAGGCGGCGCTGCACGACATCATCAAGGGTCACACCGCAAAGAGCTACGACTTCGCCTGGACGGCCTACCAGACCGCGGACGTCCGGCCGGACAACGGCAAGGTGTGGGACATCTATTCGGACATCCCCGGCGGCACGCCGCCCTACCTGTACGACTTCGGCGTGAATGAAGGCGGGATCGGCGGCGCCGAGGGCACCGGTTACACACGCGAGCACACCTGGTGCAAGAACTGGTTCGGCGGGACCGTCTCCCCGATGTACACCGACCTGTTCACGCTCTTCCCGTGCGACACGCACATGAACGGGACGCGCGGCGTGAATCCCTACGGCGAGACCAATGCGCCGGTGTTCGTCTCCCTCAACGGGAGCAAGCTGGGCCCCAGCGCCGTTCCCGGCTACACGGGCACGGTGTTCGAGCCCCGCGACGACTTCAAGGGCGACCTGGCTCGCGCCTACATGTACTTCTCGACGCGCTATTACAGCGAGGACGCGGGCTGGCCCGGCGGCCCGTCCACGGCGGGAGCGACCCTGCTGCCGTGGGTCGTGGACATGTACCTGCAGTGGGTGGAGCTGGACCCGGTCAGCCAGAAGGAGATCGACCGCAACAACGCGATCTATGCCATCCAGGGCAACCGGAACCCCTTCGTCGACCATCCCGAATACGTGCAGATGGTCTTCGGTGGGGCGACGTCCGGGGTGGGCGACCTTCCCGCACAGGCGTTCGTGACGCTCAGGGCGAACCCGAACCCGTTCAATCCCCGCACAGCGTTCACGTTCAGGTTGTCGCTACCGGGGTCGGTGCGGTTGGCGATCTATGACATCCGTGGCGCACGGGTGGCCACGCTCGTCGACGGCGCCATGCCGGCGGGAGAGCAGAACGTGAAATGGGACGGCCTGGATGCACGGGGCAACGCCGCGCCGTCAGGCATCTACTTCGCGCGACTGGAAACCGAAAGCGGGAAGACAACCGTCAAGGTCACGTTGGCCAGATAGGTGCACGGACTGCCGTGCCTGCAGATTGAGTTCGTGAGGGGCCCCGCTGCTCGGTCGAGTGGTGGGGCTCCGACGTTCCACGACGCTGTCGCGGTGGCGCCATCGCCATATCGCGCCGACGACTGACGAGGCAAGGGACCCGAGCCCCTACCGCCGCCCCGCCCCCCCATAAGCCACGAACCCGCCCCACGCCGACGGCGCCGCATACGGCCGCGTGCCCGCCGCCGTCACGGTGTCGCGCAACCGCAACTGCGCCGCGCGCAGCGCGCCCCCAACCGTGACCGGCGCTCCGCGCGGGTCGCTGCGCGACAGCTCCTCGTAGAAATACGCCATCAGCTTCGCCGTGGCCTGGTCCTCGACCTTCCACAGGCTGCTGACGACGTTGCGCGCGCCCGCCGCGAAGAACGCGGCCGTCAGGCTCAGCATGCCGTCATCGTCGGTCTCGCGGCCGAGGCCCGTCTCGCAGGCCGAGAGCGTGACCAGGTCCGCGTCCAGCACCCAGCCCAGGCGCACCTCGCGGGCGGTCAGCAGGCCGTCATCGCCG
>CAIOLW010000091.1 GCA_903859215.1 uncultured bacterium
AGCGCCTGGCGCACGCGCTGCTGACCGGCGACGCGGAGTTCGTCGAAGACGACACGATGGAGGCGCTGAACGAGATCGGGCAGCCGCTGGCGGTCATCGAGGGCCCGCTGATGACGGGCATGAACCGCGTGGGCGAGCTCTTCGGCCAGGGCAAGATGTTCCTGCCGCAGGTCATCCGTTCGGCGCGCGTGATGAAGCGGGCCGTCGCGGTGCTGGACCCGTTCCTGATGGCCGCCAAAGCCGATGGCGCCACCAACAACGGCACCGTGCTGCTGGCCACCGTGAAGGGCGATGTCCACGACATCGGCAAGAACATCGTGGGCGTGGTCCTGGGCTGCAACAACTACGAGATCATCGACCTGGGCGTGATGGTGCCGGCCGACCGCATCATCGCCACGGCGATCGAGCGCAAGGTGGACATCATCGGCCTGAGCGGGCTGATCACGCCGTCGCTGAACGAGATGGTGACCGTCGCGAAGGAGATGACGCGCCAGGGGCTGACGCTGCCGCTGCTGATCGGCGGCGCCACGACCAGCCGCGTGCACACGGCCGTCAAGATCGAGCCGCACTACGACGGCGGCGTCGTGCACGTGCTCGATGCGTCGCGCGCGGTGGGCGTCGTGGGCAGCCTCATCAGCGACCGCACGCGCCCGGACGTGCTGGCCGCGGTGAAGGCGGAGTACGCCAAGGTGCGCAGCGACCGGGGCGAGGCCACCGAGTCGCGCCAGCTGCTGTCCCTGGCCGCGGCCCGCGCCAACGCGCTGCGCCCGGACTGGTCCGTGTTCCGGCCCGAGACGCCGAAGGTGACCGGCGTGCACGCCATCGAGGCGCCGGACCTGGCCGCCCTGCGCGGCCTGATCGACTGGACGCCGTTCTTCCAGGCCTGGCGCCTGCCGGGCAAGTACCCGCGCATCCTGGACGATGCGCGGCTCGGCGCCGAGGCCCGCCGCCTGTTCGGCGACGCCCAGGAGATGCTGGACGAGGTCCTGCAGGGCGGCACGCTGAATGTGCGCGCCGCGTGGGGACTGCTGCCGGCGGCGGCCGACGGCGACGACCTGGTCTTCTTCACCGACGAGTCGCGCACGGCCGAGCGGCTGCGCGTGCCGTTCCTGAGGCAGCAGCGCCAGAGCGCCGCCGGCCGCCCGAACCAGTGCCTGACCGACTTCGTGGCGCCGCGCGACTCCGGCGTGGCCGACTGGGCCGGCGCCTTCGTGGTGACCGCCGGCCTGGGCGCGATCGACCTGGTGCGCCGGTACGAACAGGACGGCGACGACTACCGCGCCATCCTGCTGAAGTCGGTGGCCGATCGCCTGGCCGAGGCGGGCGCCGAGTGGCTGCACCTGAAGCTGCGGCGCGAGTGGTGGGGCTACGCGGCCGACGAGACACTGGACAGCGAGGGCCTGATCGCCGAAAAGTACCGGGGCATCCGCCCGGCGCCCGGCTACCCGGCCTGCCCCGACCACGTGGCCAAGAAGGCGCTGTTCGCGCTGCTGGACGCGCAGGAGGCGACGGGCTGCGAACTGACGAGCTCGTGCGCCATCGACCCGGCGGCCTCGGTGGCCGGCTGGTACTTCGGGCACCCGGAGGCGCGCTACTTCGGCGTCGGCCGGATCGGCGCCGACCAGGTGGCCGACTACGCGGCGCGCGTGGGGCTGACCCTGGACGAGGCCAACGCGTGGCTCGCGGCGAACCTGGACTGACGGACCCGGCGCTGCCGGACCAGACAACCGAAACCTGACCTTTTCCGAAATGAGCGACCGATGCGCGTGATCGACCACCTGTCCCGGGCCAAGCAGACCCTGTTCAGCTTCGAGATCATCCCGCCGCCGCGCGGCCAGAACGTGGGCGACATCATCCAGATCATGGACCAGGTCGTGCCGGTCAACCCGCCGTTCATCGACGTGACGAGCCACTCGGCCGAGGCCAGCTACGAGGAGCAGCCCGACGGCACCATCCGCCGGCGCGTGCGCAAGAAGCGGCCGGGCACCATTTCCATCTGCGGCATCATCCAGAACCGCTACCGCATCGACACCGTGCCGCACCTGCTGTGCACCGGGTTCACGCGCGAGGAGACCGAGGACGCGGTCATCGAGCTGAACTACCTGGGCATCGAGAACGTGCTGGCGGTGCGGGGCGACGAGTCGAACTACAACAAGGTGATCAGCCAGGGGCGCACGCGGAACCTGTACACGTCCGACCTGGTGAAGCAGCTGATCGACCTGCGCGAGGCGAAGTTCCTGGACGACCTGGCCAACACGCAGCCGATCAACTTCTGCATCGGCGTGGGCGGCTACCCCGAGAAGCACGTCGAGGCGCCGAACTTCAAGACCGACATCGCGCGCCTGAAGACCAAGGTCGAGGCCGGGGCCGACTACGTCGTGACCCAGATGTTCTTCGACAACGCCGCCTTCCTGGAATACCGGCGCCGCTGCCGCGAGGCCGGGATCACGGTGCCCATCATCCCGGGCATCAAGCTGCTCGACAGCGTGCGCCAGCTGACGTCGCTGCCCAAGCACTTCCACATCACGATCCCCGACGCGCTGGTGGACGAGATCCAGGAGACGCCGAAGCAGGTCAAGGAGATCGGGCGCCGCTGGGCCCGCCAGCAGGTCGAGGGCCTGCTGAGCGAGGGCGTCGAGTGCGTCCACTTCTACGTGATGAACGACGCCGACGGGGCCGTCGGGATCATCAAGGACCTGGGCTAGCGGCGGTCCGGGCGCCCAGGGTCGGGTCCGGCCTTGCAGGATGCGCCCGGGCGGTGTAGCGTCCACGCAAACCGGCCGCACGGACGCGGCCGCTGTAACTGAAGGGATTCAGGACGCCCGCATGCCCGCCGAGGCCCCGCTCCGCCGTCTCCTGCTGTTGCACCGTGACCCGGCGCTCGCCGGGCGCGTGCGCGCCCTGCTGGAGCCGGCCTCTGTCGCCCACCACCGCGTGGCCCACTTCACCCACCTGACCGATGCTTTGACCTGCCTGCAGATCGACGACATGGACCTGGTCCTGGTCGGCCCCGAGCCGGCGGACGTCGACCAGTTGCGCGCCGTGCGCGAGCTGGGGGCGGCCCGGCCCGAGACCCCGCTGCTGGCCCTGATGGTCTCGCCCGAGCCGGGCCAGGCGATCGCCGCCCGCGAAGCCGGCGCGCGCGAGTGCCTGCCCCTGGACGAGGCCGACCTGCCGTCGTGGCTGCGGACCATCGACTTCTGCCTGCGCGAGGCGGCTATCAGCCGTGAACTGGCCGAGGTCACCGCCCGCCTGGACTGGCTGGTCCACATGGACGGGCTGACCGGGCTGCTGAACCGCAAGGGCATGGAACGGGCGCTGCGCGACGAGATGACGCTGTCACGCGCCAGCGGCCGCGAGCTGACCGTGCTGCTGGTCGACCTCGATGACTTTTCGCGCATCAACGCCACCCTGGGCCACGGCGTGGGCGACCTGGTGCTGGTGGGCGCGGCGCGGCGCATCCGCGAGTCGGTGCGCGAGCACGACAACGTGGGCCGCTGCGGCACCGACCGTTTCGTGGTGCTGCTGCCGGAGGCGGCCCGGGGCGAGGCGGAGATCATCGCCGAGAAGATCCGGCTGGCCGTCGGGCGCGACGTGATCAGCGCGGGGGGGCAGTCGCTGCAGACGACCGCCAGCCTGGCGCTGACGACCGTGGGCGACGCCGACCTGTCGTACGACGAGGTGATGGCCCGCGCCCACTTCGTGCTGCAGCACGGCAAGCTGAACGGCAAGAACCGCGTCTCGCACGCGGCAGCCGTGGAGAAGGGCCAGGATATCCTGCCCATCCTGGCCGGGCCGCAGATGGTGCGCGCGCTGCTCGAGGACGACGTCCTGGAGGCGGCGAGCCAGCCCATCGTCAACCTGGACGACGGGCGCATCGTGTCGCGCGAGATGCTGGTGCGCGGGCCCGAGGGGCCGCTGCGCCGCCCGGACAACCTGTTCCGGTTCTGCCAGGAGAACGACATCCTGGCCGCCGTCGACCTGCGCTGCCTGCGCCTGTGCGCGTTGCGCGCGCGGCAGATGGGCCCGAACGCCGACTACCACATCAACATCATGCCGGCCACGCTGCTGCAGACGCCTTCGGCGGAGCTCATCCGCTCGCTGACCGACGGCCGCACCGACGTCACCTGCTGCCTGGAGATCAGCGAGCAGCAGCTGCTGGGCGACCCGTCGGTGCTGGTGCCGCACGCGCGTGAGCTGCAGCAGGCGGGCGTGCGCATCGCCATCGACGACGTCGGCTTCGGCAACAGCTGCCTGGAAGGGCTGATCATGCTGCACCCGCAGGTGATCAAGATCGACAAGCGGCTGGTGAAGGGGCTGGCGGTCGATCCCGAGATGCGGCGCGCGCTCTCGCGGCTGCTGCGGGTGGCCGATGTGCTGGAGGCCGAAGTGGTGGCCGAGGGCATCGAGACCACCGAGGACTTCCAGGTCCTGACCGACATGGGTGTCCGGTTCGGGCAGGGCTACCTGTTCGGGCGCCCCGAATTGTGCAAGGCGGCGCCGGGTTCCCCCGACGCCGCCGCTGCCCAGGCCTGATCTCCCGCCAATACCGGCCCTACCCCTGGGCCAGATCCCCCACCACCTGCTCGACCGTCGTCAGCACCCGGTGCGAGCGCACCAGTTCGCGCATCGCCGTGTGGTCGGGGTGGAGCGGGCGGTCGATCTCCAGGAACGCGATGTGTTCGCGCACGCAGGCCTTCGCCGCCGCCGTGCCGCGCCCGGGGGTGAAATCGCGCAGGTCCAGCGCCTGCGCGGCGGCCATCATCTCGATGCCCAGCACGCCGCAGGCGTTCTCGATGATCTGGGCGTTCTTCAGCGCCGTGTTCATGCCCATCGAGACGAAGTCCTCCTGGTCGGCCGCGGCGGGGATCGACGCCACCGAGGCCGGCGTGCACAGCATGCGCTGCTCGACGATGAGCGTGTCGGCGGTGTACTGGCTGAGCATCATGCCGCTGAACATGCCGGCGCCCTTGGTCAGGAACGAAGGCAGGCCGGCGCTGAGGGCCGGGTTCAGCAGGCGGTTGAGGCGGCGCTCGGACAGCACGCTGACCATCGTGATGGCCTGGCCGGCCATCTCCATCGGCAGCGACACCGGCGAGCCCTGGAAGTTGGCGCCGGTCTGCGTCGTGCCGTTCTCGGGGAAGAAGATGGGGTTGTCGCCGACCCCGTTCAGCTCGATCTCGACCTGGCTGCGGGCGTAGGCCACCGCGTCGTGGGCGGCGCCGATCACCTGCGGGGTCGAGCGCATCGAGTAGGCGTCCTGCACGCGCGTCTTGACCTTGCCGCTGGCCAGGTCGCTGCCTTCGATGCAGAGGCGGATGGCCGCGGCGCTGCGGATGGCGCCGCGGAACCCGCGCACCTCGTGCAGCGGCGACTGGTACGGCTTCAGGTTGGCCAGCAGCGCCTCGAGCGACATCGAGGCGGCGATCTCGGCCTGCTTCAGCCAGCGCTCCATGTCGTAGATGTGCAGCGCGCTCATCGCCGTCAGCAGGTTCGAGCCGTTGATGGTGGCCAGGCCGTCGCGCGCCTCGAGCCCGGGCGGGGTGATGCCCGCGCGGCGCAGCGCCTCGGCGCCCGTCAGCAGTTCGCCCTGGTAGTACGCCTGGCCCTCGCCCATCAACAGCAGCGCGACCTGCGACATGGGGGCCAGGTCGCCGCAGGCGCCGACCGAGCCCTTCTGGCAGACGAACGGCGTGACGCCGCGGTTGAGCATCTCGAGCAGGCAGAGCGTGATCTCGGCGCGGCAGCCGGAGCGGCCGTGGGCGTGCACGTTGATGCGGCCGGCCATGGCGCCGCGCACGTAGGCGACCGGCGCGGGCTCGCCGATGCCGGCGGCGTGGTTGTAGATGAGGTAGCGCTGGAACTCGCGCACCTGGTCGTCGTTCAGGATGATCTCGCTGAACTCGCCGATGCCGGTGTTGATGCCGTACATCACCTCGTGCGCCTCGATCTTGCGCTCGACCAGGGCGCGGCAGGCCTTGATGCGCTCGAGGGCCTCGGGCGCCAGTTCGACGGCCTCGCCGTCGCGGGCGATGCGGGCCAGGTTCTCGATGGTCAGGTGGCGGCCGTCCAGCACGATCGACATGGGTTCCCTCCGGGGGATAGCGGGCCTCGGGGCACCCCTCCAAAGTGCAGCCGGGGGCCGAACTTGTCCAGCCGCCAGCCCCGGTGTAGTATGGGGCCGCAAGGGCATGTGAAACGGTCCGTTTTCCCGGGAGAATCGATGGCTACCAGGGCGCTGATCACCGGCATCACCGGGCAGGACGGCTCCTACCTGGCGGAACTGCTGCTCGAGCAGGGCTACGAGGTGTGGGGCATGGTCCGCCGCTCCAGCACCGAGACCTCCGGGCGCATCGACCACATCAAGGACCGGCTCCAGTTCCTGCAGGCCGACCTGCTGGACTCGGCCTCGCTGACCAAGGCGCTGGAGGAGGCCGCCCCGGACGAGATCTACAACCTGGCGGCCCAGTCCTTCGTGCCCACCAGCTGGGCCCAGCCCACCCTGACCGGCCAGTTCACCGGCCTGGGCGTCACGCGCATGCTGGAGGCCCTGCGGCAGGTGGCCCCGAAGGCCCGCTTCTACCAGGCCAGCAGCAGCGAGATGTTCGGCAAGGTGCGCGAGGAGCCCCAGACCGAGCTGACGCCGTTCCACCCGCGCAGCCCCTACGCGGTGGCCAAGACCTACGGCCACCACATCACCGTCAACTACCGCGAGAGCTACGGCATCTTTGCCGCCTCGGGCATCCTCTTCAACCACGAGAGCCCGCGGCGCGGCCTGGAGTTCGTGACGCGGAAGATCTCGCACAGCGTGGCGGCCATCAAGACCGGGCGCGCCGGCGAGCTGCGGCTGGGCAACCTGGACGCGCACCGCGACTGGGGCTTTGCCGGCGACTACGTGCGCGCGATGTGGCTGATGATGCAGCACGGGACGCCCGACGACTTCGTCGTGGCCACGGGCGAGAACCACTCGGTGCGCGAGTTCGTCGAGATCGCCTTCGGGCACGTGGGGCTGGACTGGCAGCAGTACGTGAAGCTGGACCCGCGCTACCTGCGCCCGGCCGAGGTCGACCACCTGCGCGGCAACGCCGAGAAGGCGCGGCGGCTGCTGGGCTGGGAACCCACCGTCAGCTTCCCCGAGCTGGTGAAGATGATGGTCGACGCGGACCTGGCGCTGCTGCAGGGCTGAGCGCCTACGGCTCGAACTGGTATTCCGCCGACACGCCGAACGCCATCAGCACGCTGGCCAGCATGACCGGCTGCTCGAGCATGATGTAGTGCCCCGTCTTGCCGAAGCGCTTGAAGCTGAGCGACCGCGCCTTCTCGTAGCCGATCGACGCCAGGACCGTCTGCGAGTCGTCCGGCCTGGGGAACATCAGCTCACTGCCGATCACCAGCATCGGCACCTTCAGCCCGTGCAGGCGGCCGGTGACGTCGAAGTCGAAGCTGGACATCAGCAGCGACACGAACGTGGGCGCGTGCGTCTTGAGCGCCATGTCGACGATGTGGTCGCTGATGGCCTCGTCCGGGGTCATCATCGAATACCGTTCACCCACGAAGCGATCGTAGTTCTCGACGAGTTGGCGGCCGATCTGCCCCTTCTCCGCGGCCGTCGCCAGCTGCCTGGGCGCGGCGTCGATGAGGATCAGGCGGTACACCTCGCCGGGATGGTCCAGCGCGTACTGCATGGCGATCATCCCGCCCATGCCGTGGCCGACGATCGTCGGGTTCGTGATGCCGTTCTCGCGGATGAACGTCTCGAGGCGCCTGGACTCGGTGATGATCGTGGGATCCATCACGGGCTGGGTCGCGCCGTGCCCCGCCAGTTCGAAGTTGGCGACCTTGAACGTGCCCTTCAGGTAGGGGATGACCTGGTCCCACTCCGAGGCGGCGCCGCCCAGGCCGTGGATGAGCACCATCTCGAACAGCGGCCGGTCGCCGGGCTTGAACTTCCTGAGCCTGCCCTGGGGCGCGGCCGGGGGCGGGGTGGCGGCCTTGTCGGCGGGGTCGGCGGCCGCGGCATCGCCGGCCAGGAGCCCGAGGGCCAGCAATGCCGGCAGCAGCAGGAGGATCGGTCGGCGCGCGGTCATGCGGGTTCCTTTCGGGGCGGGTCGGGAAGTTCGTAAACGTCGTCGTCGCGCGCCTGTTCCACCGGTCCGGAAAATCGGCGCGCCAAGAGCGGCGGCAGGTCCAGCGCCGCGGCGTTGGGATACTGGTGGGTCAGCACGACCCGGCGCGGCGCGGCGGCCGCGCACACGGCGCCCGCCTGCGACGGGTTCAGGTGGCCGGGCACGTCCCAGTCGTCGGTGGTCGAGCATTCGAGGATCAGCAGATCGCAGCCGGCGGCCGCCGCGCGCAGCGTCTGGCAGTCGCCGGTGTCGCCCGAGAAGACCGCCACCTGCCCGGCGGCGTCGGTGAAGCGCCAGCCCAGCGCCACTTCGGACAGGCGGTCCTGCGCGTGATCGACCGCGAAGGCCACGGCCGAGGCGCCGCCCGCGCCGCCGTCCACACCCAGAGGCACGACGTCGCCCGGCCGCACTTCGGTCACCGTCAGCGCGCGTTTGCGCGGCACGAGCCACGAACCGTAGATGTCGCCCAGGCGGTCCAGCAGGCGCTGCAATCCGGGCGGGCCGTACAGGCGCAGGGGCGCCTCGCTGGCCGGCAGCGGG
>CAIOLW010000092.1 GCA_903859215.1 uncultured bacterium
CGCGAACACCACGAATACGGACACACGTCGGTACATGGGGGACATCCTTTCGCGAGCAGGCGATGACCGAAGGATTATGCACCACGGGGACGATCACGTCCAGAGTGGGCGGCGGCTCGCCGGCCCTACTTGCGCCGGCGCGACTCCTCGGCGCGCACGCTCCATAAGAGCCCCGCGCCGCACACCGCCACGGCCAGGCCCATCAGCCCCACGCCGAGGTTGAGGTGGTTCCGCTTCGTCAGGTGGTCAAACGCCGTCAGGGCGATCACCGACGCCCCGACAGTGGTGACGAACACGCCGATGTTGTGCAGCCTCTTCAGGTCCATCCCGCATCGTCCCCTTTTCCGATTGGTTACAACGGCGCCCAGTGCTGCCCGAACACCAGTTCCACGCCCAGGTTCAGCAGCGACAGCACCACGCCGCCCCACAGGGCGGTGCCGCAACCGCTGATCCGGATGCCCGGCACCAGCGCGCCGACCAGCCGCAGCATCATGGCGTTGATCGCCAGCAGGAACAAGCCCAGCGTGATGATCGTCAGGGGCAGCGTCAGCACCACCATCGCCGGCCGGACGACGGCGTTGGCGAAGCCGAGCACCAGCGCCCCGATGATCGCCGGTCCCCAGCCCTTCACCTCGACGCCCTTGACCAGCCGCGACAGCAGCAGCAGGAGGCCGGCGGTGGTGAGGAGGTGGATCAGGAACGTGAGCATGGGCGGCCTCCCTGGGTTTCGGTTCGTGGCGCGATGGCGGCGTTGCTACCCCGCGCCCGCGTCGAATGTTCAGTCCCGCGCGCCCGGCTTGCGCCGGCGCAAGTCCCCTGGCCGCGCGAACCACCTAGAACGCCCGGAACGTGGCCCCCACCCGCGCCGCCTGCTGGTCGGCCACGCCCGCCATCGCCGCGTGCCGCGGCCACGCGGCCAGCGACGCGGTCACCCGCTCGATGATCGCGTCCGGCCTCTTGACGCCCACGCCGTCGGCCACCGCGAGCAGGTCGGCGCGCGCCATGCCGTCGCGCTTGCCGTTCATCGACATCTGGTGGCGGCCGGTCCAGCGGCCGTCGGGGTTGTAGGCCCAGATCATGTCGTAGGCCGGGGCCAGGCGCCACTCGCCGGTCGGGTGCATCAGGAAGGCCAGGTTCTTGGTGTGGTCGTCCTGGTTGCGCGCCGCCGCGTTGAAGACCATGCGCCGGAAGAGCTCGGCCAGGTCGGGATACGGCACCCGCAGCTCGCGCGCGACGGCAAAGGCCTGCTCGTACGAATGCGCGGCTGGATCGTTGAAGTCCAGGTGAGCCAGCGCGCACAGCGTCTGCAGGTGCAGGCGGCCGCCCTCGGCGGGGCGGTCGAAGCGGCGCGTCATGAAGTGCGCCCGACCGCCTTCCTCGAGGATGCGGCATTCGGACATCGCGATGCCGGCCTCGGTCGCCATCAGGTAGTACGCATACTCCAGGCGACCGTAACCCTGCGGATCATTGAGCGACTGGTCCTCGACGCCGTCGAACTTCAGCAGCCAGTGCGCAAAGCCGGGCGGCGCCTCGAGCTGGCCCGAGCGCACCTCGCCCGTCTCGTCGTTCAGCGCGATGACGGCCTTCGCGCGCGCACCGCCGGCCGACGTGCCCACGCGCAGGATGTCGGCGATCGCCTTCGTGCGCTCCTTGATCGACGTGTCGAGCTGCGCGCGTTCGTGCAGCACCTCGCGCGCCAGCGTGACGAGTTCGCCGATGTCCACGCGCGCATCGTGCGCGGGTGTGCCACGCAGGGCCGGCGCGAACTCGAGCGCCCCGATGCCGCGACTGCCGACGTAGCACAGGCGCTCGACCGGGCTGAAGTCCTCGCGCCGCCGGCCCTGCGCCGCCAGCCAGGCGTCGATCAGGTGGTGGCCGAAGCGATCGGGCAGCGCATCGGCCAGCAGTCCGGGCAGGCCCAGGAACGCCGCGCGCGGCAACGCGGGGAACGCGAAGCGCACGCCGCCGCGCCGCGCCGCGGCCAGCGGCAGGTGCAGCGGCGAGAGGTCGAGGTTGCTGTCGAGGAAGGCGGGGTCGTACTCGAAGGTGCCATAGCCGCGCTGGTCGTCCCACGCGACGGCGCCGGCCGTGCGGCCCCAGATGTTGACGAAGGCGACGTCGACGCGGCGGGCGGCCATGGCTCAGCCCTCATGCGTCGTGCGCGGACGCGACGCGCGCTGCCGCACGCGGCCCTGGCGCCGCGCCAGTTCCAGCGGGCTGGGGCCGGCGGCGGGCAGGAAAGCGTCCAGTTCGTCGAGGGCGCCCAGCGCGCGCAGCACCTGCACCAGGGTCAGCAGCGAGGCGCGGCCGTCCCGCTCAAGCTGCCCGATGGTGGTGCGGTCGACCCCGGCCTTCTCGGCCACGTCGTGCTGGCTGAGGTTGCGGTCGAGGCGGCGCTGGCGCAGGCGGTTGCCGAGTTCCTCGAGGACGGCCTGGTCGGTGGCGGTATAGAACGACATGATGGCAATCTCCCTCGTTGACGCCATTCTATCATATAATGTCGGATGTTGCCATCAAAACATAATGATTATTTTTTAGATGTGTTTTTACATCAATATAATAATTATCGCCAACAATGATGGCAATTGCCATTGCAATGATATTGTGAATGCAGCCTGGTGGGCGTTTCGCGGGATCACTTGCGCCGGCGCAAGTGCCCGCGGGCGGTGGCATCAGCGCCCGGCCGCCACCGAATCCGCGCCGGCCGCCACGCGGTCGAACACATACGGTCCCTTGGTCGCGCCCCAGACCTGGGTGCCGTCGGCGGCGAATCCCTGGTCCCAGCTGGTGAGGCGCTCCAGGGTGATCGCCACTGCGGAGGTGGCGTAGGCCGCCCCGCGCAGGTCACTGGCGCAGTCATGCCCCACAGTGCTGCCGGTGAAGCCGCCGGCCTCGTCCTGCTTCAGGATCACCCCGCATCCGTCGCGCAGAGCCAGCGAGTCGGGGGTCAGCGTTCCCAGCAGCTCCGGCTTCGCCCACGCCCCGGCGAAGCGCAGCGGCGAGGCCATCGTGAAGACCTCGCTGCGGAACTCCCAAGCGCCAATCGCCGTCACCCGGTACACACGCTGTCGATAGGGCTTGTCCAGGCTGGTGGCGGCAGCCTGCTCCACGTACAGCCAGCGGCCGTCGGTGCGGTCGAGCCAGATGGGCGCCATGTGCAGGCGGATGTCGCGGTACTCGGGGTCGGCGGCGGCCTGCGCTGCGCTGCTGAACGAGCCGGTCATGAATCCCCCGGCCAGGACATCGAGAGGGGTCAACTCGCTGGCGACGGCCAGCGACGCTCCCAGCAGCAGGGCTGAAGCGAGGATCAGCAGCATCTTCTTCATGTTCCATCGCCCCCATCGGGAAGTGTCGACTGGCTGAGCTCCGCTTCGAGTTCCTCGACGCTCGGCAGGCTCGCCCGCAGGTCCTGCGGAAGCCCGGCAGCCAACTCGGCCTCCCAGCCAGCCACCCCGATCGGGCGCCTGAGGTGCCGTAGCGCGTACTCGACAACAATGCGGTTCCTGTCGCGACACAATAGCAGACCGATGGTCAATTGGTCATCCGGATGACGCATCAGGTCGTCGACGGCCGACAGGTACAGGTTCATCTGCCCGACGAAGGCCGGATCGAATGGGACCGCCTTCAGTTCAATGACAACGTAGCGGCGCAGTTTCACGTGGTAGAACAGGAGATCGAGTTGGAATTCCTGTCCGCCCACCTCAAGCGGCACCTGCCGACCGACAAATGCGAAGCCCGCGCCGAGCTCCAGCAGGAACTTCTGGATGTGGTCGACCAGCGCCTGTTCGACCTCGCGTTCGCGGCGAAGGTCGGCCGTTCCCAGGAAGTCGAAGAGATACGGATCCTTGAAGGCCTGCTCGGCCAGGTCGGATTCGGCCGGAGGCCGTGATTCCTGAAAATTGGTGATGGCGCGACCGAAGCGTTCGTGGGCGCGGTTGCGAATCTGCAACACAAGCGCTTGATGGGACCATCCACCTCGCAGGCTCGCGCGCGCGTACCAGAGCCGGTGTTCCGCGTCGCTCACTTTTTCCATGAGCGCTATCAGGTGGTACCATGGCAATTGTGCAAGAACCTCTTGCACAATTGCCCGTTCCGGCCACGTCGCCGCCAACGCCCTCATGTATTTGAGGTTACGGGCCGAGAACCCGCGCATATCGGGGAAAGCCACCCTCAGGTCAGCCGACAGCCGATCGATGACGCGGGCGCCCCAGCCAGCCTCTTCCTGCCGTTCGAGGATCATCTGACCGATGTCCCAATACAGCATCACCAGCGCCGCGTTGGCGGCCAACATCACGCGCTGGCGTTCGCTGGCGACCCGGGACTTGATCGCCGCCAGAACGGCGGCGTATTCACTGGGCGCCGGCAAGCCGGGCGGCGGGGGCGCTGGAGATCGGCGCTTTGGCGGCAAAGATATCCTCCCGACAACGACCGTTGCCGCGTGATCGCCTCCCGCCAACCGGCGGTCCCCGAATCACCGTTTTACGCATACTTCACCTCACACCCCGCATCGCTTGTGCCGGCGCAACTCGCGCTGCCGCCGCGCGGCCTCCACGCGGCTGAGCGCCGCCGACTGTTCTGCCTTGAACTCCGCGCCGTCGCCGAGGCGCTCCCCGGCGAGCAGCAGGTACATGTGTGTCTGGCGCTGCCAGCGCACGGGATCGTCGCTCGCCGACAGCAGCAGCTCGTGCGCCTCCCTGGTCCGCTCACGGTCGTCCAGGCGCAGCCACACGACCCGGAAAAGCCGTGGCCACACCGCAGAGTCGTCCGGGTAGCGGCGCGCCAGTTCGACCAGCATCAGTTCCGCCGCATCCCACTCCTCGTTCAGCATCAGCTTGTCGACGAGCGAGAGCGGAGCCCGCGGCTTTTCGCAGTAGCCCGGGCGGTACAGGAAATCCGTCGCGCGTTCGCCGCAGGCCGCCGACAGGCTGGGCATGAGGATGAAGGCGAAGACCCCGAGGGACGGGATCGCCGCCAATGTCGCCCAGGACGCGTCGCCCGTCGTCCTCAGGACCCAGAACGGGAACACCATCGGGATCACCGCGACCACGCCCCGCTTGAGCGCGTCGCGTTCGGACGGCGTCAAGACGCCCTCGTGCCGGGGCCCGCCACCTTTACCGCCACCGGTGCGCGGGGCGCCGCCGGGAAGCGTTCATCACCGATGTTGTATGTGCCGAGGATCACCGGCAGCGCCGCGCGCGCGGCCGCCAGGTCGAGCACGACGCTCGAAGCATCATCCATGAGGATCGTGATCCAGCGGTCGCCGGCGCCGTCGAGCAGTTCGTTGAAGTGCGCGAAGTCCCGCACCGGCTCGCCATTGACCGACTCGACCAGCTCGGTGCCCCAGTCCTGGTAGCCGCGGTTCACCTCGTGCGGCAGGACGCGGCCCAGCGTGACGCGCTGGCGGCGCGCCGCCGTAGCCAGGGCGCAGGAGTCTGCCGGCAGGAGCACGTTCGCGCCGAGGTTGTCGCGATTGGTGATGACCAGGTCCAGGTCGACGGGCTGGAACACCAGGCCGCCGAAGATGCGATAGGGCGCGCGGTCCGGGAAATGCGGCCCGTCGACCAGGAGCCCGTCCGAGCCCAGGACGATGGTCTCGTGACGCACCACGCCGTCGCGCAGGATCCCGACGTCCAGGCGGTCGCCCACCTGCCGCGTTTCCAGGGGCCACGAGAAGTCGACGCGACGCTCCTTGTCCAGGGCCATGGTTCCATCGTTGGCCACCGGGATTCCCGCCACCGCCATGATGACGTCACCGACCCTCATCACGCCGTCGCCGCTGCCGCCGACACCCACCGCGCACACGAGCACGCCCGTCTGTGTCGGACTCATGCCGCACGAGGCGCGCAGGGCATCGCTTTCGAGGGTCTGGAACCTGAGGCCGAATTCGGGTCGTCCATCGACGTGCCCGTCGGCGACATCAGCCAGGAACTGACGGATCGCCGGGACGGTAATGAACTGCCCCGCGATGTCCTGATTGAGATTCTGCGTCGCCAGCCCGATGACCTTGCCGTCAGCCACGACCGGGCCGCCGCTGTTGCCCGGCTTGAGCAGCTTGTCCAGGCTGCCGAACAGCACCAACTGCCATGAATGCGCGCAGCTGCCGAATTCCACCCGCGACACGACCGCCTCGGTCCGGCACACCGTCTGCGCGTTCTCCGGGTAGCCATACACGTCGACGGCCGCATGGGGCGCGGGGATTTCGCCCAGCATCATCTCCACGCCGGCGCCGCCGAATCCCGGCTTGTCCACGGCCAGCAACGCGAGGTCGCTTCCGTGGTCGATGAACTCGATGTGGGCCGGGTAGCTGCCGGGCAACCCGACGCGCTTCAGTTCGATGCTGACCGCACCGTTCACAACATGCGCGTTCGTCAGCACGCGACCGCCCTCAAGCAGCACACCCGACCCGCCGACCGTCGACGTCGGCCGACTCTGCCACGGAGCCCGGAAGTCGGGCCCGCTGGTGACTGCGGTGATCTGGACGGTCGCGACCGCCGCAGACCGCTGGTCCGAATCGTCAATGGCGTAGGCGACGAGCGCCACGAGCACGAGAGCGAGCATCAGGATCGAAATCGTCACACGGAATGCGCTGCGCCTGCGGCTGGGTCTGTCCATGAGGCCCTCCGATGGATGATGGTGGGAAGTCGGACATGTCGCGAAATCGATAGGCTGGACAGGCAAAAGCGGTCATGTCGGGTCATGTGATGAGGTGCGGACGGATGTCGGCATCTTGCAAGAATGATGACACCCGTAGCCGGCGCCGCCATCGCCCGCCACCCGGCGCGACGAGGACGTCCAGGGAACGATGCGGACACTCGGAATTTGTCCGATTCAGGCACGCCGCCTGCAGATATGGCTCATTTGCAGCACTTTCCGTGCAGGATGCCGCACGCCGATGATGATGAAATGGAGCGCATGATGGAGATGCTCGAGTCCCTGAACCTGGCCGACCTGCGCGAGCTCAGCCACCGTCGCGACCTTGACGCCGACGAGTGGGCCGTCATCCTGTTGGAGTGGCGGCGGCGCGAACTGCGCGCCCGCGTACCGATCATGATGATGCTCGAGCGCTGGCTCAACGCCTCGAGGGACAAGTCGTACGAACGCTTCCGCGAGATGCACCGCCTTTTCCGGCCGTGGATCGGCCAGGAGGCCGAGGCCCAGGCGAGTTGGCAGTGGTGGACCGAGGATGGCCTTGCGCGCCCGGCGCCGACGTCCTCGCGGCGCGCGCCCGCGAGCGAGCCCGTGTGGCGCATCATCGCGCGCCCGAGCGAGCGCAGCGGCCGCACCGCACACGGGCTGCGCGACGAGAGCGCCATGCACCGCTGCGGCTACCTGGTCGGCGACACGCACGGGCTGTCGCTGGCCGCGCGCCATGCGCTGCTCGACCGGTTCTTCACCGAGCCGCTGCCGGGGCTGATCAGGGCGGAATTCGGCGACGAGTACGGCGCGCCCTGGAGCGAGAAGCGCCTGCGCCGCATGGCGTCGATGATGGAGTACAACCTCGAGCGGTTCCGCCGGCACGACCCCGCGCACTTCGGCGCCGCGGTCGAGGCGTGGCAGGCCGACCTGGACTACCTGCGCGCGCGGTACCATGACGGCTGGTTCCCGTTCCCGTGGCCGCGCGTGGCGGTGGCCGAAGCGCGGGATGTGCTGGAATACGAGATGGCCTGAGGTCGCGTCGACTTGCGCCGGCGCAAGTGCCCGACATCGCCGGCAGCACGGATTGCGAAACATGAACAAAGGCCCCGACCACTGCCGGTCGGGGCCTTCAAATTCAGGCTCCTCGCCGTGATCGCGGCGCCATGTCACTTCGCCAGCAACAACCGCTTCGTGTCCGTGACCCCGCCCGCCCGCAGGCGATAGAAGTACGACCCGCTCGGCACGCCCTTGCCCGCGTCGTCGCGGCCGTCCCAGCGCACTTCGCCGTAGCCCTGCGGGCAGTCGGCGTCGAGCAGGCGGCGCACGACCTCGCCGCGCACCGAATAGATGGTGATGGTGGCGCGGCCCGCCGCCGGCAGCCCGTAGCCGATGAGCGTCGACGGGTTGAACGGGTTCGGCCGGTTCTGCATCACGAGCACACGCCCGAACGATGTCGGCAGGTCGCCCGCGCCCGAACTCGAGCCGATGTAGAAGACCGCGTTGCTCTCGTCCTGCGCGGCGCCGCCCGCCGCGTCGCGGGCCACCACGCGCACGAGCGCCTCGGCCGTCGAAGCGTCGGGGACCAGCCAGCTGTAGCTGCCGTCGTTGGCCTCGCCGGCAGCGATCAGGCTGTAGTTCGCGCCGTTGTCGATGGAGACATAGAGGTCGATGGCGCTCACCGCCACGTTGTCGTCAGCGGACCAGGTGATGTTCTGGGTGCTGCCGGAGGCGATGGTCTCGCCGCCGTCGGGCGCGCTGAGTGTCGCCGTGGGGACCGTCTGGTCGGCGATGGTGAACGTCGCGTTGCTGACATCGCCGGTCGAGAGCGGCACCGCGTCGTACGCCGTCACCCGGACCAGGCCCTGGGTGGTCGGCGTGTTGGGAATCGTCCAGCCG
>CAIOLW010000093.1 GCA_903859215.1 uncultured bacterium
ACCGAAGACCAGGTCGCCGCCGTGCTGCGCACCTGCCATGCGCTGGCGCTGCCCGTGGTGGCGCGCGGCGCCGGCACCGGCCTGAGCGGCGGCGCGGTGCCGCCGCCCGGCGCGATCATCCTGGGCACCGCGCGGCTGACCGGCCTCGGCCCGGTCGATGACGCGGTCGGCGCGGTGCGCGCCCAGCCGGGAGTGCTCAACGCCGCGGTCTCGCGCCACGCCGCGCCGCACGGGCTGCACTTCGCGCCCGATCCCTCGAGCCAGGCCGCCTCGACGATCGGCGGCAACATCGCCGAGAACGCGGGCGGCCCGCACTGCCTGAGCCTGGGCGTGACCAGCCACCACCTGCGCGCGGTCGACTGGTGCGACGCCGACGGCCGCGCCTGGACCACCGGCGAGCCGGTCGCCATCGCGCGCGGGCTGGACCTGCGCGGACTGCTCTGCGGCAGCGAAGGCACGCTCGGCGTGGTCACCGGGGCCTGGCTGCAGCTGACGCCGGAACCCGAAGCGGTGCGGACGCTGCTGGCCGGGTTCCCCGTGCTGGAAGCGGCGACCGCCGCGGTGCCGCGCCTGCTGCAGGCGGGGCTCCTGCCCGTGGCCGTCGAGATCATCGACCAGGCGATGGTGCGCACCGTGGAACAGGCGTTCGCCTTCGGGCTGCCGCTCGATGTCGAGGCCGTGATGATCGCCGAACTGGCGGGGCCCGCGCTGCAGGCCGACGCGACTGCGCAGGCGGCGACTGCCGTGCTGCTGCAGGCCGGCGCGCGCGCGGTGCGCGGCGCCGTCGACGCCGCCGAGCGCGCGGCGCTGTGGCAGTGCCGCAAGCGCGCCTTCGGCGCCGTCGGCCGCCTGTCGCCCAACTACGTGAGCATGGATGTCGTCGTGCCGCTCGGCGAACTGCCCGGGCTGGTGCGCGAGATCCAGGAGGTGCGCGCCGGCTTCGACGTGAAGATCGCCACCGCGTTCCACGCCGGCGACGGCAACCTGCACCCGGCCGTCCACTATGACGAGCGCCGCGAAGGCGACCGCGAGCGCGCCCACGCCGCCGCCGACGCGATCATCCACGCCGCGCTGCGCCGCGGCGGCAGCGTGACCGGCGAGCACGGGGTGGGGCTCGAGAAGGTGCACGCGCTGCCCTGGCAGGTCGATGCGGAAACGGCCGGCCTGCTGCGCGGCATCAAGGACGTGTTCGATCCCGCCTGCCGGCTGAACCCCGGCAAGGCGTTGCCGGCATCAGGTCCAGGCGTGGCGTTCGCCGTGATCCCGCCCGCGCCGGCGTCGCCGGGCTGCGACATCGGCAGCCTGGCGATCAGCGCGCCGGCCGCGGCGCCGGTGGCCGAACTGCAGGCCATCGCCCTGGCGCATGGCCTGTGGCTGCCGCTGGGCCTGGCGGGCCGCAGCCCGGGGCACGGCCTCGCGGCGGGCCGCACGGTCGGCGACGCCGTCGACCGCCTGCTGAGCGGGCCATCCCTGCTGGCGCGCGCCACCGCGCGCGACCTGCTGCTCGAGGCGTGGGCCGAGACCGGCGACGGTCGCGCGTTCCACATCGGCGCGCCGGTGTTCAAGAACGTTGCGGGCTACGACCTGCCGCGGCTGCTCTGCGGGTCCGACGGCCGGTTGGCCACGCTGCGTGCCGTGACGCTGCAACTGCGCCCGGCGCCCGGCGGCTGCTGGGGTTGCCGCCTTGAACCGGTCGGCCAGGGCGCCCTGCCCGGGTCTGCCTCGGAGCAACTGCTGGTCGCGCTCGCGCGGGCGACGGACGCGCTGGCCGGCCTGCAGGCGATCATCGAGAGGGATGACAACGGCCGCTGGTTGTCGGTGGTGGTCGTCGGCGGCGGCCGGCAACCTGCTTTCGCGCCGGCGGGGCTGCGTGTGGTTGCGACAGCGGTGCGCAAGGCGTTCGGCGATGCGGCCGGCCTGCTCGACGAGCTGGGCGCGGGGGACTGGGCCAGGGCGGCGAGCGCCTGGACGGTGCACCAGCCGCGGCCCGGCCGCGGCGCGACCGTACTGCCGCCGGGCCCGCGTCGCGTTGTCTGGCAGCACGCGCCGCGGCTCGCGTGGTCGCCGGATGCGTGCGATGGGGCGTGCGCGGACCCGGCGTGGCTGGCCGATGTCGTCGTGCGCGACGGCGCGTGCGAACCCCTGCCGGCGCCCCCGGCCGGCGTGCCGCTCCACGTGCTGCGCGGACTCAAGCGCTGCTTCGATCCTGCCGGTACACTCGGCGGTCCCGCCTGGCTGTTGGAGGAGGGCGCCGATGCCTGACCGGCCCGGCCTGATCACGACCGAAGAGACGCGCCGCGAGCTCGACGCGCTCCTGCGCCGCTGCGTGCAGTGCGGCCTGTGCCTGCCCGTGTGCGCCACCTGGCTGGCGACCGGCGACGAGACGATGTCGCCGCGCGGCCGGCTTGTGCTGCTGGGCGAACTGCTGGCGTCCCCGGCGGAGGCGGGCCCGCCCGATCCGTCGGTCAGCCGCGCGCTTTTGACCTGCATTGGCTGCCAGGCCTGCACCGCCGTTTGCCCGAGCGGCGTGCCGGCCGCGTTGCTCGAGGGCGCCGTTGCGCTGGCGGGCCCTGGGACGGCGGAGCGCACGGGCGTGCCGCCCGCCCTGGCGCGGCGACTGGATCGGCAGCCCGTGTTGCGCACCGTCGGCGCCCTTGCCGCGGTCGGCCGGGGCGTGTTGCGCGCGGCGCTCGGGCCGCGCTGGCGCGCCCGGGCCGCCGGCGGCCCGCTGGGACAACTGGCCCGGCTGGCGGGATCGGTTCCGCGTTCGCTGCGGGCGGATCGCGAACTCGTCGCGTACCTCGATCGCCTGCACGGCGGCGCGCGCACGCCCGTCGCCCGGCTGGCGACGCCGGCGACAATGCGAGAGCGCGTTGTCTGGTTCGCCGGCTGCGCCAACGAGGGGCTGCTGCCGCATGCGTCGCATCGCCTGCGGGAACTGCTGGGCTGGGCGGGCGCGGACGTCATCCAACCGCCCGGCCTGACGTGTTGCGGGGCTTTGGCGGCCCACGGCGAACAGCCCGCGCGCGCGGCGGCGTTGCGGGAACAAAACCTGGCCTGCCTGCAGCGTGACACACGCATTCCGGGGGCTGGCGCAGTCGTTACCGAGGCCGCCGGTTGCGGCGTCGCCATCGGCAATTACGGCGACCGGCTGCCCGCGCCGCAGGTGGACGCGATCGTCTGGCTGGCGCGGGCGCCGCGCCCAGCCTTCGGCGCCGTGCCCCTCAAGGTTGCGCTCCACGATCCCTGCCACGCGCGTCACGGCCAGGGGATCATCGCCGAACCGCGCGCCCTGCTGCGCGCCGTGCCCGGCCTGGTGCTGCTGGAACCGGACGAGCCCGAGGCCTGCTGTGGCAGCGGTGGCGCCTGGGGCCTGCGCCACCCCGGGCTCTCGGCGGAGGTGGGCGAGCGCAAGGCCCGCCGCCTGGCGGCCACCGGCGCCGACCTGGTGGTCACGGCGAACCCGGGCTGCCTGGGCCAGATCGCCGATGGGCTGGCGGCCCTGCCGTTCCCGGCGCCTGCGGTCATCCCCCTGGGGGATCTCCTGTGGTACGCCGCCCTGCGGGGCGGCCGGGAGGGGAATTGACCGGGCACCGGGGCTGTCATGGACGGCTAAAAATGAAGGCGCCGCCCCTGCGGGCGGCGCCTTCGTCTACATACTGCGGCCGGCCTCGGGCCGGCGGATCAGAAGCCGTACGTCACGCCCGCGGACATGGCCCACGCCAGCGTATTGCCCCAGATGCTCTCGCTGTCGCGCCAGGCCTTCGTGTCGCGGGTCAGGAAGAAGCGCCACGAGCACTCGAAGTCCAGCGCCAGCTTCCTGCCGAGCGCATACTCCGTGCCCGCGCCGAACCAGCCGCCGAGGCTCGAGCCCGTGAGCGGCGCCTGCGCGATGGTCATGGGGGCGGTGCCGCGGCCGGCGCTGGTCATGGTCCAGGTGTAGCTCCCCGCGCCACCGGTCAGGTACGGGTTGAAGTGCGACTTCGGCATCAGCTTGCGGCCCAGGTACCCGGCGACGCCGAATTCGACGCCGTCCAGGCTGAGATAGCTGTCCGCAGTCATGCCGTTGTGGCTGTACGGGGCCAGCAGGGCGGTGTCGTTCGTCACGGACTGTCCCGCGCGCACGCCGCGCACGAACACGGCCAGGCCGTCGAGCGGGTACAGCTTGACGGCGCCGTCGAACGCGGGGGCGGCCGCCGTCAGGTTGTTGACCGTGTACTGCTCGTCCTTCACCGAGTGGAGCGACGCCCACCAGCCCAGGCGCCCGGTCACGGCCAGGCGGTACGGGTGCTTCAGGCGAACGACGACCGCGGCGGAGTCGGCGGCGGCGGTCCCAGTCGCGGCGGTCCCGGTCGCGCCCGCAGCCGGCGCGCCGGGCGTGCCGACCCGCTTGAACGTCACGGCCTTGGCGGATCCCTGGAAGCTGAACTTGCCGTTCAGCCCGTCCTCGCCGGCCACGTACGTGCCGCTGAAGTCCAGGCCGAAAGGCGCGCCGGCCGGCTGGAACCGGAAGGTGACGGCCGTCGCGGTGACCTTCAGGTCGCTCAGGGCGGCCGTGCCCTGCACGGGGTCCTCGAGCGATCCGGACCAGGCCCCGGATTTCTCCTCGAGGACCAGGAAGATCTGGGCCTTCTGGCCACCCGGGGTGTCGATATCGCCGGCCCAGCGGCCGGCGGGAGAGGACGCCGCGGCGGCCCGGGAGGCCGGCAACAGGGCAGTGATCACCAAGGCGGCCCACAGGGCGCAGCAAATCGTGGGACGGGCTCCCCGCGTCATCGGCAATCTCCTCTTGGAAGGGCTCCTGCAATGGAATTTAGGGTGGTCCCGGGAATATACAATTCGGGCAATTCCTTGTCCAATACCCTTTCCCCCGGAGCCCCAGGTGGAAATCTCCGGGGCTTCCGAGAACAGGCTTGCACTCGCTCGCCAACCGTGGGTATACTTACCCGGCAGGCGGGGGGACCAAAATCCCGCGCCGAACACTTTTCGATGCGGGTTTTCACGGCGGGGCTTGGCTGGCCGCGGCGTGGGAAGATCGAAGTTGGTTCGAAGGCCTCAGGGGAATGAGTCGCCCTCTGTCAGCTGGGGAACCTTTCTTCGCCCGCATCGATAATTTTTATCCCCGGGAGCCGGCGCCCGCCGGCCCCCCGCTCGGAAGAGGTCATCCTTGGCCCGTCCGTCGTCCTCGCGCGCGGCCGCTGTCCGGCCCAGCCTCGATTTCCTGCACGCCTTGCCGAAGACCGACCTGCATGTCCATCTCGATGGATCGCTGCGTCCGGCCACCATCCTCGAGCTCGCGAAGCATCGCGACACCGGCTTCACGTTCAACACCGTCGAGGATGTGCGCGCGGTCTGCCAGGTGCCCGAGGATTGCCCGAGCCTGGTCGAGTACCTGCGCGTCTTCGACATCACGCTGAAGCTGATGCAGACGCGCGAGTCGCTGACCCGCGTGGCGTACGAACTGGCCGAGGACGCGCACCGCGAGAACGTGCGCTACATGGAAGTGCGCTACTCGCCGCTGCTGCACCTGAACGAGGGGCTCGTGTACGACGAGATCGTCGGCGCGGTGCAGGAAGGCCTTGATCTCGCGCGTCGGCAGTACGGCATCGTCTGCGGGCAGATCATCTGCGGCATCCGGCACATCTCGGCGTCGTCGAGCCTCGAACTGGCCGAGCTGGCCGTGCGCTGGAAGGGCCGCGGCGTCGTGGGCTTCGACCTCGCGGGCGCCGAGAAGGACTACCCGGCCAAGGACCACATCGAGGCCTGCCTGTACGTTCTGAACAACAACATCAACATCACGATCCACGCGGGCGAGGCGTTCGGCGCGCCGTCGATCCACCAGGCGCTGCACTACTGCCGCGCGCACCGCATCGGCCACGGCACGCACCTGATCGAGGACCTCGACCTGATGGCGTGGGTGAACGACCGGCGCATCCCTGTCGAACTGTGCCTGGCCAGCAACGTGCAGACCAAGGCGATCCCCGACCTGCAGAGCCATCCCATCCGCCGCTTCATGGAAGAGGGATTGCGCGTCACGCTCAACACCGACAACCGCCTGGTGTCGGGCACGACGGTGACGAATGAGTACCGGCTGGCCGTGGAGAACTACGACCTGAGCGAGGACGAGGTGCTCGGGCTGGTGATGAACGGCTTCAAGTCGGCGTTCCTGCCGCTGAAGGACAAGACGCAGATGGTCGACCAGGTGCTCACCGAGTTCGCGTCGCAGGGCGCCGCGTTCTCGGGCGAGATCTCGCGGCGGCGTCGCAGCCAGATCTGAGGTGGCCCTGCCTCCGCCGGGTTGACGTATCGCCCGCGCGCGCTCAGGCCAGCCACGCGACGACCAGTGCGACGTCGATCCCCGCCCACAGCCACAACGCCCGGTACATGCCCTTCTCGTGCGCGGCCGCGTCCATCGCCGCTGCCCGCGCGCGCCAGGCCATCAGGTGGGCCAGCCACAGGAACATCGCCAGCGCCGGCAGCCAGCGCAGGCCCGTGCGGCCGCTGGCCGCCAGCGCGGCCTCGAGCGCGACCAGCGCCGCGAAGCCCAGGCCGAGGGCCAGCGCCAGGGCGCCGCGCGCGCCGAGGCGGGTGCTGAGGGTGCGGTCGCCGCGGGCGCGGTCGGCCGCGACCTGGTAGAGCTGCGTCAGCGGGTAGAACGAGCCGAACAACAGGCCGAAACCCAGGCAGAGCAGGGCCGCCGGCAGCGCAGGGGCGGGCACGCGGCCGGGCAGGGCGGCGTGGCCGGCCAGGAGCCCGGCGGCGGTCGTCCCGGCCCCGTAGCCGACCATGTTCACGGCCAGATCCAGGCCGGGCCGGCCTTTCCAGCGCGGCCGGGGATGCGAGTACGCCACCGAGAGCAGGACACAGGCGCCGGTCACGGCCCCGAAGGCCGGCCCGGCCAGCCAGGCGCCCACGGCGGCGCCGGCGGCCATCCAGCCCAGGGCGGCCGCGGCCAGCCACGCCGGCGGCGGCGGCGGGTGACGGAGGTAGGCGACGGCCTCGGAATCGCGATCCCAGGCGCTGTTGAACGCCAGGGTGCCGCCGTTGAGCAGGACCACCCACGCCAGCCAGCCACCCAGCAGGGGCCAGGGAGACAGGTGGGCCAGCGCCACGGGCACACCTGTCCCCGGCGGCAGGGCCAGGGCGACCCCGACGGCGAGTTGGGCGGTGAGGATGGGCCACTGGCGGGGACGCGTCAGGCGGAGGGCGGCCGCCAGGTCCGCTGACCGGGTCATGGGGCAGGGACCGCGGGGAACACGTTGCCGATCGGCAGCGGGGAGGCGTCCGGACCGTCGCTGACCGGCCGGCCGGCGGCGGCGGCGGCGACCTGCTGCTCGAGCCAGGCCATGTCGAGGGTCGCGTTGACGCACATCCGTTCCATGCCGGCCAGCGGCGCCAGCAGCGCCGGCACCTCGGGCACGCTGCGCAGCGCCTTGACCATGCGGTCGTGGCAGGCCGAGGCGATGATCACGTCGGGCTTGAGCGTGCGCGCCATCTCGAAGGCGATGTGGCTGCGGAAGGCGACCAGCGCTTCGACGTCGTGGCGCCGGCAGACCTGGGCGACATCGCCCAGCGGGCAGCCCATGCAGGCGAGGCATTCGTCGAGCCCGTGCTGCACGTCGACGTGGCAGCCGGTCTTCTTGACGCAGCGCGGCATGATCAGCAGCGCGCGGCGCACCGGCGCCTGCGCGAGGTGGCGCGACACGCGGCGGTTCTGCCGGCGCGCCAGCCACGCGATGAATGCCTCTTCACTACGGCCGAACGGCCTCAGCATGCGCCGCGCCGTGTTCACGGCCAACACGTACCAGCGATGGCGCCACGGCGAACGAAAGCTCATGCGCCGCCTCCCGCCCGGTGGGCCGTCCACCGCCGGCGCACCTGGTAGGCGAGCACGCCGAAGCTGACCGCGACGTTCAGCGAGCGCTTGGCGCCGAACATCGGGATCTCCACCACCAGGTCGGCCTGTTCCAGCAGCGCCGGCGCGACGCCGTTCACTTCGTGGCCCACGACGAAGCAGTGGGGGAACGGCAGGTCGGCCGCCTCCCAGTCCACGGCTCCGGGCGCCTGCTCGAGGACCACCAGCGGGATGCCGTCGGCGCGCAAACGGCGCGCGCACGCGGCGGCGTCCTGCCAGTAGTCCCACGGCACGGTCTGCGTGGCCCCGAGCGCCGTCTTCTCGATGTCCGGCCGCGGGGGCGTGGCGGTGACCCCGGTCAAATAGAGACCGGCCAGCCCGGCGGCATCGGCGGTGCGGAACATCGAACCGACGTTCCAGGCGCTGCGGATGTTGTCCAGGAGGGCGTACACCGGCAGCCGGCCGGCAGGCACGGCGCCACGGCAGGGCGGGGAGCCGGCGGCGGCGGCGGCAGGGGTGTGCTCAAGGGCGCTCATGGACCCCATACTGGGCCAGAAACGGCCGATTGGCAACCTTCCCGAGCGGATTCCGGGGCCCGCGGAGGCGGCACTAAACCCCAACGGGCAGATGTCGATACCTGCTTTCGGACAGGGTCATCGCCAGCAACCGGATCGGGGCAGTGCGCCTAAATGAAGCGACAGACCGTTACCTTGTGCGTCATTGCGCGTGACGAGGAAGCCACTATCGGCATGGCCATCAAGTCGGTGCTGGCCCTCGTCCACGAAATCGTCGTCGTCGATACGGGCTCGCGGGACAACACGCGGATCATCGCCGAAGGCTACGGCGCCCGCGTCGTGGATGTGGCATGGTCCGACGATTTCGCCGCGGCGCGCAATGCGGCGCTCGCCGAGGCTCACGGCGACTGGATCCTTTTCCTGGACGCGGACGAAATTCTCCAGCCCATCCGGCCCGTCGAATTCCAGCGCCTGCTCAACGATCCCGGGGCGGCGGCCTACCGCCTGCGGATGATCAGCGCGCAGCCCGGCGATGCGGACCAGGTCGAGGGCCGCGTGCGCCTGTTCCGCCACCTGCCGGACGTCCAGTACCGGTACCCGATCTTCGAGCGCGTGACCCCGATGCTGAACGACTGGTGCGCGCGCAGCGGGCAGGGCATCTTCGACTGCGAGCTGGCCGTCATGCACGACGGCTGCGATGCCGACCGCCGCGCCCGCGCGCGCGAGCGCAACCTGCGCATCCTCCGCAAGGCGATCTCCGCCCACCAGGACGAGCCCTACTTCCACTACCGCCTGGCCTGCGAGTCGCTGTCGCGGCTGGACGACGAGGTCCTGCCCGTGGCCGGGCTGGAGGCCGCCATCGGCCACCTGCACACGGCCTGGCAGAAGGTGCTGTGGCTGGATGCGGAGTACCGCCGCACGCTGCCCTGGCTGGCCGACCTCTGCGCACGGACCGCCGGCGGCCTGCTCGCGCTCGATCGCGTCGACCAGGCGTGGACCGTTGTGGGCAGTGCACGCGTCGTCTTCCCCGACCATCCGCTGGTGCTGCTGCAGTCGGTTGCGGTGTCGTGCCGCCTGCTGGAGGAGGCCGGGGAGCAGTGGGTCGGCGCAACCGCCTGTGCGCTCGTGTCCGGCATCCGCGACGACCTCGCGCAGATCCGCGAGGGCCGCACCAACACCTACGGCGCCGCTATGGACACCCGTGTCAGGGACCTGTATCCTCTGCGCTACCTGGGTGAACTGGCGCTGCTTGAGGGCCGCGTCAGCGATGCCGTCGGGCTGTTCGAGCAGGCCCTGAACCTGGACCCGTCCTACTCGTTCGGCTGGCTGGGCATGGCCGAGTGTTCGCGGTTCGCGGGCGACCGCAAGCGCGCGCTCAAGCTGTACCTGCGCACGGTCACCGAAAACCCGGGCAACCACCGCGCCTGGCTGCGGGGCTGCGACCTGATGCACGAGATGGACTTCCACGACAATGCCGTCAGCTGGTGGCGCGAGGTCGAGGAGCGGTTCCCCGAGCACCCGGCCGTACGCTCGGCCCGCACGCAGGGCGCCCCGGTGCCGCAGCCCGCCTGACCGGGCCGCGGGCCCGGGCCCATCCTCGGGCCTCGCAGGCGGCGCTCCCGCCGCGCCTGGAGTCGCCGCCATGACCGAAGCCTCCCCGCCCGGCGATGCCGGCGCTGTCCTGTTGCCGGGCGAACTGCCGCCGCGCCGCCGCATCTTCACCAACCGCAACCTGCGGATGGGGTCGATCACGGCCATCGGCTTCGACATGGACCACACGCTGGCCATCTACAACGTCGAGAACTTCAGCCGGCTCTGCTTCGACATGGCGCTCGAGCGCCTGGTCGCCGTTCGCGGCTACCCCGAATCCATCCTGGCGATGCCCTGGCACCCGGACGCGGCGATCCGCGGTCTGGTCGTGGACAAGAAGCTGGGGAACCTGCTGAAGATCGACGGCCACGGCCACATCACGCGGGCGCGCCACGGCACGTCGTTCCTGGACCGCGACCAGCGGCGCGGCGCCTACCCGCGCGGGCGCACGCGCATCGGCACGCCGCGCTACCGCGTCTTCGACACGCTGTTCGACCTGCCCGAGGGCAGCCTGTACACGGCGCTGGTGGAGCTGGCCGCGCGCGGCGAGGTGCCGCTGCACGTGTCGTTCCGCCGCCTGTACGACGACATCCGCGAGACCGTCGACACGCTGCACGCCGACGGCACGCTGAAGGCGCGCATCATCGCCGACCTCGGCAGCTACTTCATCCGCGACCCGGACCTGGTGCCGACGCTCGGGCGCTTCCGCGCCGCAGGCAAGCGCCTGTTCCTGCTGACCAACAGCGAGGTCGACTACACCGGCGCCGTCATGCAGCACCTGGTGGGCGGCGCGCCCGGGGCGTGGGAGGACCTGTTCGACGAGATCGTCTGTTCGGCGGGCAAGCCGGGGTTCTTCCTCGAGCGCGGCCCCGGCCGGCCGGTCGAGCCGGGCGCGTGCGCGCTGCTGCCGAACCGCCGCGGTTGCGCCTACACGGGCGGCGACTGTTTTTTCCTGGAGGGCCTGCTCGAGGCCAGCGGCGACGGCATCCTGTACTTCGGCGACCACACCTACGGCGACATCCTGCGCAGCAAGAAGAGCGTCGGCTGGCGCACGGCGATGATCGTGCCCGAGATCGAGACCGAGGTGGCCAACCTGACGCCGCTGCGGGGCGCCTGGCAGGAACTGAACGCGCTGGAAGAGCAACTGGAGGACCTGGTCGAGGCCCGCGACCTGCTGCGCGACCGCGAACAGGAGCAGGGCACCGACGAGGGCGAGGCGCTGGCCCGCCTGGAGAAGCGGCTGGGCGATGCCCTCGGCCGACGGGCGCGCCTGCAGCGGCAACTGCGCGCGGCCTTCAACCCGCACTGGGAGTCGCTCTTCCGCGAGGGGCGGGCTGCCAGCCGCTTCGGGCGGCAGATCACCGAATTCGCTTGTATCTATACGAGCAGGGTGTCTAATTTTCTCGGCTATCCCGCCGACAAGTTCTTCTCGCGGCCCCTCGAAGTGCTTCCGCACGAGCGCTGGGCCTTGCCCGAATCATGACCGGCAGTCCGGTCGTGTCCTGAGGAGTCGCGCATGCTGGGTCCCAAGACCGTGCTGGTGGTCGGTACCGGCACCATCGGCGAGCCGCTGCTGGGCCTGCTCTGCAATTTCAAGGGGCAGTTGGGCATCGACGAGGTGCTCTTCCACAAGCGCACGCCGCTCTTGTCGGACCGCTCGAAGGTGCAGGACCTGATCCGCCGCGGCGCCCGCCTGGTCACCGACAAGGACCGCGTCGACGGCTTCACGAAGATGGGCCTGCCGGTCGAGATCACGACCGACGAGGCGCTCGAGGCCGCCCGCGTGGTGGTCGACTGCACGCCCAGCGGCAACGCGATGAAGGAGCGCTGGTACCAGCAGTACGAACAGAGCACCGACGTCTTCATCGCGCAGGGCTCGGAGTTCGGCTTCGGCAAGCCGTACGCGCGCGGCATCAACGACGACACGCTGAAGGTGGGCCGCGACAAGTACCTGCAGGTGGTCAGCTGCAACACGCACAACATGTCGGTGCTGATCAAGACGTTCGGCCTGGCCGACATCGGGCCCGAGAACCTGGTCGAGGGGCGCTTCATCTGCATGCGGCGCGCCAACGACATCAGCCAGGACGCCGGCTTCGTGGCCAGCCCGCAGGTGGGCGCGCACAAGGACCAGCGCTTCGGCACGCACCACGCGCGCGACGCCTGGCACCTGTACCAGACGATGGGCTCGGCCTACGACCTGAACCTGTTCAGCAGCGCGATGAAGCTCAACAGCCAGCTGATGCACATCATCCAGTACAGCCTGAAGGTGCGCACGCCGGTCACGCGCGACGAGCTGGTCGCCCGGCTCGAGGCCGACGACCGCATCGCCCTGACCTACAAGACGACGGCCAACAGCGTCTTCTCGTTCGGCCGCGACCACGGGTTCTGCGGGCGCATCCTCAACCAGTCCGTGATCCCCATCGACACGCTGCACGTGTCGTCGGACGGCACGCAGATCACCGGCTACGCCTTCACGCCGCAGGACGGCAACAGCCTGCTCAGCTCGGTGGCGGCGGTGGTGTGGGGGCTGTACCCGGAGACGTACGACCGCATCGTGCAGTGCCTGAAGCCCTACTTCTTCCAGGAAGTCTGATCCGCGAACCAGCCGCGAGCCGCGCCGGGCGTCCCGATCAGGACGCCGGCGCGCTCACGCCCAGTTCCTTCCTCAGCACTGCCGTCTGCGCCAGGATGGGCAGGTCGGGGTCGGCCTTCGCCAACGTTGTTTCCAGCTGCTGCAGCGTGGCGTTCGCCGCGTCCATCTCGCCCAGTTCCTTGTGGCAGCGCGCCTTCAACAGGAGCGCGTCCGGCTGCCTCGGGTTGATCGCCAGCATGGGGTCGAGTTCCGCGAGCGCCTCACGGGTCTTTCCCTGCGAGTGCAGCGCGGCGGCCAGGCGGTACTGCAGGTAGAACAGTTCGTGGCGCGGCGTGCCCGGCGACAGGATGCGCAGCGCCGAACCCCAGGCCGCCGCTGCACGCGGCGCGTCGCCGGCGAGGTCGGCCACGATGCCTTCGTACTGCTTCGCCGTGCTCTCGACGCCCTGGCGGGCCTTCTCGTAGCGTTTGTACGAGTCGCCGGCGCGCATCACGGCCAGGGATGAGTCGATCACGGCCTGGCCGTCCGCGAAGCGACCCATGTAGGCCAGCCTGACGGCGCGGTAGACGGGGGCGGCATCCTGGTCCGGGTAGTGGGCGACGAATCGCGCCGTGGCTTCGGCGAGCTTGTCCTGCAGGCCGGACCGCAGGTACGCGGAGATGATCTCGCGGTCGACGCGCACCTCGAGCTCCGTGCCCGCGACCTGGCCGCGCAGCTTCTCGAGGATGTCCAGCCCGCGCTTCATCTCGCCCCGCGCCAGGTAGACCTTCCCGAGGTTGATCAGCGAATGGTAGAAATCGTTCTGCATCGTCACCGACGTGCGGAACTCGGATTCGGCCTCTTCGTAACGTCCCAGCGCCATGAAGACCTCGCCCAGCGAGTCATGCGGGTTGGCCAGGTCCGGCGCCAGGAACGCGTACTTCTGCATGTACTCGATGGCCTTGTCGTAGTTGCCGCGATTGAGTTCCAGGTAGCCCAGCTGGTTGTAGCTGTTGGCGTAGTTCGGGTCCTTCGCGAGGATGCGCAGCCACGCCTTCTCGGCCTGCTCCCGGTCCTGGGCCAGTTCGGCCCGCTCTGCCGCCGCCACCAGCACGTAGATGTCCTCAGGGTCGGTCAGCTTCAGCGCCCCGTAGACCGAGTCGCGCATGGCGTAGAAACGTGAGTCGCTCACCGAGCCGAGGCGCAGCTGGGCCAGCAGGCGCCGGTGGTCGTTTTTCAAGGCGACGGTCAGGCTGTCCGCGCGCGCCAGCTCGCGCTTGAGGTTCGGCCGGTCGCCGAGGCTGGCGTACGCAAGCACGCGCGAGATGGAGGCCTCGGCCAGCGCCGGGTCGGCCTGCAGGGCCTGTCCCAGCTTCTGGACCGCGGCGCGGAGCCGGAAGGCGTGCAGGTCGGCCGTGCCCTCGTCGCACAGCCGCACCGCTTCGGGATTGCGCGAGGCCGCGCCGTGGTCACGGGACCCTGCGGCGAACCAGCCGATGCCGATCAGGGCGCCGGCCGCCACCAGTGCAATGATGATCCACTTCAAGCCAGTGCCTCCACGGTCGTGATCTTCAGGGCGATCATCGTGATGTCGTCGTCGGCCTCGTCGCGGCCGCTGAAGCGGCGCAGGTCGCCGGTGATGGTGGCGAAGATGTCGGCGAGCTGGCAGCCGCGCTCGCTGTAGAGCAGGTCGCCCAGGCGCGTCTCGCCGAAGTCCTCGTCGCCGTCGGGTCCCTTGGTCTCGGTCACTCCGTCGGTGTACATGAACAGCATGTCGCCGTCCTCAAGCGTGGTGCGGCCCTCTTCGTAGGTGCCGAAGTCGAAGGCGCCCAGCGGCAGGCCGCCTTCCAGCAGCAGTTCGCGGCGGCCGTCGGCGCGCATGACCAGCGGCGGGTTGTGCCCGCCCGAGCTGTAGACCAGTTCGCGCGTGTCCGGGTCGTACATCGCCAGGAACAGCGTCGCGAAGTGCTGCGGGTCGGTGCTCGCGTGGATCTGCCGGTTGATGCGTTCGAGCAGCAGGCCCGGCGAGTCGCACATGTCGCACTGCGCGCGCAGGGCGGCCTGCAGGTTGGAGGCGAGGATGGAGGCCGGCACGCCCTTGCCGCTGACGTCGGCGATGACGATTGCCAGGCGGCCGTCCTCGCGCTCGATGACGTCGTAGTAGTCGCCCGAGACCTGCTTGCTGGAGATGTTCACGGCGTCGATCTCGAGGCCCGCGGCGCTCGGCAGCCGGCGCGGCAACAGGCGCGCCTGGATCTGGCGGGCCATCGCCATCTCCTCTTCGAGCTTCTGCTTGGTCGCCTCTTCGGCGTACAGGCGCGTGTTCTCGATCTGCAGCGCGGCCTGCCCGGCGACGATCGCCAGCAGCCGCAGCTCGTGCAGCTGGTACTCGCCGTCGCCCGGTCGGCTGGGCAGCGCCAGCACGCCCACCAGCCGGCCCTGCAGCACCATCGGGATCAGCAACTGGATGCCGGACTCGGCCAGCGCCTGCTGCTCCTGCAGGCGCTGCTGCAACTCGACCTGCTCGCGGGTGATGGCCGCCCGGCCGATCGCCTGCTCGGCGCCCGGCGCCTCGGTCCACAGCGGCTCGCCGCGTTGCACCAGCTGCGGCGCCACGCCGGCCAGCGAGAGCTTCTCGGGGTAGCGGGCGCGCGGAGTCGCGGGGGCGCGGTCGTCATCGGGACCGGACGCCGGGTCCAATCGCTGCCGCGTCAGGGCGGCCAGCGTGTAGGTTGCGCCGCCGCCGCCCGGCGGGGCCAGGTAGACCGCCAGGCTGGGCAGGCCGAGCACCGACTGCAGGCGCGCGCCCACCCAGCGCAGCATGGCCTCGCGCTGGATCAGGCGCGGGATCTCCTTGCTGAATTCCTCGATCAGCAGCGCCAGGTTGTCGCGGGAACTGAAGAAGCGCGCGTCGAGCCCGCGTTGCAGCTGTCGCCGCACCGGCCACAGCCCCGCCGCCACGGCCAGCGCCGTGCCTGCGGCTGCCAGCGGCCCGGCCCCCGGCAGCACCGTCAGCGCCTTGCCGCCCAGCCACCAGGCGCCGCCCAGGAAGCCGCCCCAGACCAGCGCCGTGAGCAGCGCATACGACAGGTTGCGCTTGAGCAGGACGTCGATCTGCAGCACCTGGTACCGCGCCACGCAGTAGCCGAACGAGATGGGGATGGCCGCCAGCGGCAGCGCGCCCAGGCGCGTGAGCCCGGTGCGGAACGAGAGTTCCTCCATGCCGATCTTGAAGATGAGGAAGGGGATGACCGCGCCGAGCGTGCCGACGGTCAGGATGCGCACGCGCCGGCGCATCAGCGGGTCGCGGTAACTGAAGTAGCCGTGCACCAGCGCCGCCAGGCCGCACACGTAGAACATGCCCAGCACGATCCAGCTGGCGGCGTGGATGCGGGCGCCGTGCGAACCGATGAACTGGTCGAGTGAGAAGCGCACGTAGAACACGCACGGCAGGATGTAGAGCAGCGGCACCAGGTACGGGTGCCTGGTCAGCGTCATCTTCTTCGTCGGGAAGACCAGGAAGAAGTTGAGGAACACCGCCGGCAGCATGAAACGCGCGAACGCGCCCAGGTTCTGCGTGATCAGGGCGCCCAGGAAGTACGAGGCCGCCTGCAGGTTCGTCATGAAGTACAGCGAGAACAGCAGGCACAGGCCGTAGAAGAGCGCCGCCGGGCGGTCGTCATGGCTGCGCAGGTAGACCGCGAACCCGATGATGAGGTAGATCGCCGCCAGCACGACGTTGACGGCGTAGTCCTGCAGGTCGACGCGCGTGGAGGTCAACGGGACGCTGACGGTCGTTTGCTCTTCGCCGCGCCTGATGAGATAGTTGACCTGCTCGCCGGGTTCGTGGCGGCGCAGCTCGCGCGCGGCGCTCTGGGGCGAATCGACGATCGACTTGCCGAGGCCGACGATGATGTCGCCCTGCTGCAGGGGAGTTGCCGGGCCCCCGGGGCGATCCAGGACGTCCAGCACTTCCAGCTGCGGGCGGCCCAGCAGCCAGACGGTGCCGTCGCTCGGGCGCGTGCGCGTGGCGTCCCAGCCGCTGAACACGAGCGCCGCAACGGTCAGGATGCCGAGCGCCAGGTGGGCCTGCCGCGACAGCAGCAGCCGGGCAAGGCTGGGCACACCTGGAAATGGCTGCCTGGCAGGCGGCATGACGCTCCGGGGTTCGCGGTTCCGCGCGTGCGGGGCCCGCGGCGATGGGACCGGCTCCAAGCCGGCAGTATATCGCGGATGCCGGCTCCCGGCACCCGCCAAGCGGCAGGGCTACCCGCCGCATTCACAAGGTATTCGGCCGCGCGGGCGGCCGCCGAGGGTTAATGACGTTCGGGGTCCCCGGAGGGTTGCATGGCGATCTCACAAGCGCGGACGAAGGCGGTGGCCTGGGACCCGGCGGTCCTGCCGGCGCCGGTGCGGGTCGGCCGGGGCCGGCTGGCGGTCACGGCCGCGGTCCAGGCGGTCGGGACCGACCTGCTGCTGACGGTCACGGGGGGCCAGGCGCATGCCGGCGCCACGGCGGTGGTGGCCCCGGCGGCGGGAAGGCGGCAGGGGTTCGGCCGGTTGGCGGTGGTGCCCCCGCACAAGGAGGGACCCCTGGCCGAGGCGGGGGCGCTGCGCATTGCGGGGGCGGCCGGGTGCGTGTGCGTGGCCGGCATCCACCAGGATGCGGCCACGCCGCAGGAGATCAAGGTCATCGTCGCGAACGCCCGGGCCGCCATCGACCGGCTGGCCGCTGCGCTGGCGGGCGTCCCCGCCGATCAGAGGTACTGCAGGGCCAGCGTGCCGAAGCCGAGCACGCCGTAGGACAACCAGGCCGGGTGCTCGCGTCCCAGTTCGTCGCGGCACCGCAGCGAGGCGCGCCAGGCGGCGGCGCCCGCGCACCAGCCGCGGCCCATGCCTTCGTACAGGTGCCCCGCATAGATGCGGGCCGGCCGGCTGAACAGCGGCACGAGCGGGCCGACGAACGTCGAGGCGCCCGCCTCCATGAAGCGCGCGCCCAGTTCGGGCACCGCGCACCAGCTGTTGGAGACCACCAGCGGCGGCAACTGGCCGCGCTGCCCAAGCGTCTCGGGCCCGATCGGGCCGTCGTCAAGCAGCCACGCCGAAGCGCCGAACGAGGCCGACCGCGCGGCCGGGGCGTCCGCGCCGCCGCGCAGCCCCGCCTCGACGCGCGCCGTCCGGTGCCGATGGTTCAGGCACACGTCGTCCAGCAGCGATGTCACCGGGTCGACGCCCAGGATCTCGCCCTCGCAGCCCAGCGCCTCGGCCAGGTTCTCGTCATCGGGATACGACGCTTCCTCGATCAGCCGGTTCATCCAGTACTCGCCGAG